>JBFJVD010000196.1:0-5614 GCA_041624375.1 Anaerolineales bacterium | reverse complement strand
TGGCTTCGACAACCGACTCGAAATCTCCGCTGGGGTCGAGGGCGAACATCGCGGCGATTCCCTGCGGTACATTCACGCTGGGTATCACGGCAGTTTGCTTGACAGTCAGGTCGACGGTCTGCTCGGCAGCCATGCGTACATTCTTATTGTTGGGCAGGATCACAACCTTATCCGTAGGCAGATTCTCGAAGGCCGATAGGATCTCCTTCGTGCTGGGGTTCATCGTTTGGCCGCCCTGAATGATCGCCGCGGCCCCCAGGCTGGCGAACACGCGTCCGATCCCGGGTCCGGGCGCCACTACGACCACCGCAATCTGACCTGGCTCGACCGCCTCCAGATGTGCACCGAAACCGCCATCGGCCGCCGGCTTTTCGGCCGTCTGATCCATCAGATTCTCCAGGTGCACCTTGGTGATGGTCCCGATCCCCCGAATGTATTCGATCGGTTCGTACTGGGTGTTGTCCGGCACGTGGATATGCATGCGGAGCATACCCTCGCCCTCGCCGACCTGAATGGAGGTGCCCATCGACTCCAGGCGATCGTAGAACGTCTGCACCTCGAAGCCGGTCCCCGGCCGGAAATCGACCACCACTTCCCAGTCCTGGCCCGGTTCGATCGCCTCCATGGCCCCGTCCAGGTTTAGCGCGCTCAGCGGCTGGACAGATACAAGGGGCTCGTCCAATCGCTGTCCATAGACCGAACGCAGCATGCCTTCAAGGATGAAGAACAATCCCTTGCCCCCTGAGTCGACCACGCCGGCTTCTTTCAGGATCGGGAGGAGGTCAGGGGTCCGTTCCACCGACTGGCCGGCAGCTTCAACCACGCGCTCCAGGAGTTCGAGGATCGAGGTAACCCCCTCGGCCTCAGCCTGTTCAGCGGCAGTGGCGACATCCTTGGCCACGGTCAGGATCGTGCCCTCGACCGGCTTGACGACCCCCTTGTAGGCTGTGTCGCGAGCTTCCGCAAGCGCCCTCGCAAGGTCCGGCACACCGACCTCCAGCCGACCGTCCAGCGAACGAGCCAAACCGCGCCACAGTTGGGAAAGAATGACACCGGAGTTGCCGCGGGCACCCATCAAGGCGCCATGGGCAATAGCATGGATCACGTCCGCGACCGACCGATCGCCAACCGATTCAACTTCGTCCCAGGCAGCCTGCATGGTGAGGACCATGTTGGTGCCGGTGTCGCCATCGGGGACCGGAAAGACATTCAGCGCGTTGACGATCTTCTGATTTGTCCGCAGCCAGACCAGGCCAGCTTCGGCCGCTCGGGTCAGCAGGTGACCGTCGATGGTCTCATAGCGCGGGTACATCTTGCGCCGAAGGTCTTCCTTTAGTTGCTGGTCCACTTCTGCCATACCTCGGGTTCTGTTCCGCCTTTCAGTCCGGGCTGCTCACGCGCAGGTCCTGAACATGGACATTGACATCGGCGACCGGCAGCCCGATCGCTCGCTCCACTTGATAGCGCACGGTGTTGGCGACGCTGGCTGCAACTGAGGAAATTCGTGTGCCATATTCTACAACGATGTACAGGTCGACGACGACAACGCCATTTAGAGTGTGTACTTCGACGCCATGGCGCGGGTCTCTGGCGACCGCATGCGCCAGGCCATCCATGAAGCTCTTGGCGGCCATCCCGACCACCCCGTAGGATTGAAGCGCAGCTTGCGAAGCGATCGTGCGAATGGCGTTGGGGGAGATGGTGATTCGACCCAAGCCGGTGGTCTCTCCAGTGGTCATCCGTATGTCTCTCCGTTGTCCGCAGCACGAGCCATGATCAGGGCGCCGATGCCGGCCGATCTATGGTAAGATACCGTCCGTGCAAGGGCTCGAATATCAGGCTCGAAAGGATACTACCGTTCATGGCCAGGTGTGAGCATTGCGGCAAAACGACACGGTTCGGTCGTAACCGCAGTTTCTCAATGAAGGCAACCCGTCGAACCTTCAAGCCGAACCTGCAGAAGGTTCAGGTGATGGAACAGGGTCGTCAAGTCCAAAAAACGCTGTGCACCAAGTGTATCAAGCGACTTGACCGAGTGAAAGCCTGAGTTTTCGGCAATTCATGGTCGCTGAATCCCGACGATCGGCCGATCTACGGCCGATCGTTTGCCTTTATGCCTGATCGACCTCAGCCGGGGACTGGCCGCAGGGCCTGACGCAGGGCTCGCACGCCCGCCTTGGGGCCCTCAGGGTGCTGAAAAATGGCGCTCGCAGCGACGAACACGTCGGCGCCTGCGTGAAGGGCGGTGGGTGCAGTGGACGGAGAGATGCCGCCGTCAACCTGGATTCGGTACTCCCAGCCGGATTGCTCGCGTGCCGCTGCGAGGGCGGCGACTTTCCTCATGGTCGTTGAAATGAACGATTGTCCCGCATAGCCCGGATTCACCGTCATCACCAGCAGGAGATCGGCCTGATCCAGCACCTCAGCGAGGTGTGAGGTCGGCGTTGCCGGGTTGATCGCCACACCGGCGCGGCAATCCAACTCCGTGATCAGCTCGATGGTTCGGTGCAAATGGGGACAGGCCTCTACGTGGACCGTCAGCCCGGATGCGCCCGCATCGGCATAGGCCGGAATCCACCGGTCTGGGTCTTCGATCATCAAGTGGACATCCAGCGGGAGTTCCGAGACCCGGCGGCAGGCCTCGACGACCCGCGGACCCATCGACAGGTTGGGGACGAAATGTCCGTCCATGACGTCGATATGAATCCAGTCTGCGCCGCCGGCTTCAGCCTGTTGGATGGCCTCCCCGAGCGCGGTGAAATCGGCCGAAAGGATCGATGCGGCGATCAAGGGCTTCATGATGGGCTTGGTCCACATGCGGCGGCCATACCCGAATGATAAGCGGCCGATGGAGTGTAGGCAAGCTGTAAGGAACTGGCGATCGCCACCTGGGGCATACTCGAAGCAAGCGTTGAACAGTTGCGGGTAGAATGCTCTGTCTCCAATGGTGCCCACGGGAGTCGTGGGTCGAGAGCGCGGCAATCTACCTGAGTGGATGATGGATTTAGGCCTTCAATTCACCCCCATAGGTGCGATGCCCAGCCTCCCGGAAACGGGACCGGCATGGGCGATCATGCTCGCCTTTCAGCTGCTCTTGCTAGTCGGGTTTATCGGCTGGCTGGATGAGCTGCTCGGCTCGGCCGACCGTAGGCGCTCGGAGCTACGCCGGCTCCAGGCGCGACAGATCGAGCTCGAACAGCAGCTCACACGTCTCCAGGAGCTGCTGCGCCGCTCGGCCGTGCTCACCTCGATGCTCAGCACCGAGCGCGTGCTCGATACCGCGCTCGATCTGGGCGCCAGTGCCGTCACCGACGCAGAGAATGGCGGCGCCCGCCTTGTGCGGGCACTGCTGCTTTTCACCCCGGATCACGAGCGACTGTATGTCGAGTCGGGGCGCGGTCTGATCCACTCCGACTTCCGCGTCGAGCTGCCCGGTTCGAGCGGGGCGCTGGAACGAGCCGTGACAACCTGCGAGCCGCAGCTGCTGGATAACCCGCTCGAAGACCCCGAGCTGAGGCACCTGACCGGATTGCATGCTTGCCGGGAGGCGGTCTGTCTCCCGCTTGCGATCGGCCTCGAAGTCTACGGTGTGCTGCTCTTTGCACACCCGGAGCCAGGGTTTTTCAGCCCTGAGCAGCTCGACCTGCTCGACGTGATCGCGCAGCAGGCACGCGTCGCTCTTCAGAACGCTCGCCTCTATCGGGATCTGGAGCTTGAGAAAGAGCGCATGATGGAAATCCAGGAGGAGGCGCGCAATAAGCTGGCCCGCGATCTCCATGACGGCCCAACCCAGTCTGTCGGCGCGCTCGGGATGCGGGTGAACTTCGCCCGGCGGCTGATGGAGCGGGATCCGAAAGCGGCGGCCGAAGAACTGTACAAAATTGAGGAGCTGGCGCGCCGTACCACCAAAGAGATCCGCCAGATGCTCTTCACACTCCGCCCATTGATCCTTGAATCGGAAGGGCTCGTGACCGCGCTGCAACACCTGGCGGAGAAGACCCGCGAGACCCACACCCAGAACGTCCAGATTCAGGCCGATCCGAGCGCCGTCGAGGATATGGAAGTCGGCAAACAGGGCGTTGTCTTCTACATCGTCGAAGAGGCGGTGAACAACGCCCGCAAGCATGCGCAGGCCGAGCATATCTGGGTTCGGCTCCTGCGGCAGGGCGATCTGGTCCTCGTCGAGATCGAGGACGACGGTGTGGGTTTTGATGTTCGTGGGGTAGAGGAGAACTACGATCAGCGGGGCAGCCTGGGCATGGTCAATCTGCGCGAGCGCACCGAGCTGGTCAGCGGGATCCTCAAGATCGATTCGGAGCCGGGGCGCGGCACCAAGGTTCAGGTTGTGGTGCCGCTGACCATTGAGGCTGCCGAGCGGCTGCAGCGGCCCGGCTTTTCCGTCTGAACGCTAGGCAGCCAGGGCTGGCCTGGCCGGCTGCCGGATCCTGAAGTCCACGAATTCCCCCCGGTAATCCCCATAGCGCACGTCCATAACCGAGATATGCGCGTCAGGCAAACCGTGGAGCGCGAACTCGAGCAGGTGGTGGATACCGTCCACTGCGCCTTCGAGCATCGCCTCATGCTCCTGCGCTCCGCACCGGCGGATCCAGCCCGTGATCGCGTGTTCCTCCGCCTTCGCCTGAATACAGGCCGGGAACTGAGCCCCTTGAGTACGTCCATGAAGCTGGAGGTATGCGCGCGCCATGCTCATCATCGACCGCCTCTCCTGCATTGCTTTCGTGCGGCGGCCAGCTTCGTTCTCCTCGCTACCTTGAGGAAGCGTAACAGGCGCGCGGGTCACTTGCTGTGGTCGACCTGACAAATCCGGCGGGGTGTTGTTTCAGGCAGGGGTTGAACTTTCGGCCGCGAGCTGGCCGCAGCCGGCCTGGATGTCGATGCCGCGCCGGATGCGGATGGTGCAAGGAATCGCAGCTGCCTGCAGGATGCTGCGGAAGGACTCGGCTCGCTCCACCTGGGTCGGGTCGCCTTGATAACCAGGCGTCGGATTCAGGGGGATCAGGTTGACATGGCAGTTCAGCCCCCGGATGCGCTCCACCAATGCATGGGCCTGTGCTTCCGTGTCATTCTTGTCCTGGATGAGCGCCCATTCGAAGGTGATCCTGCGCCCCGTCTGCTCGACGTAGGCCTCACACGCCCGCATGAGAACATCCAGTGGATACTTGCGGTTGATAGGGAGCAGCTCACTGCGCAGGTCGTCAGTGGCGGCATGCAGGGAAACGGCCAGATTTACCTGAAGATGTTCACGGGTGAATTGCTCGATCCTGGGAACCAGGCCCACCGTCGAAACCGTGAAGCGTCGGGCGCCGAATCCGAATCCCTGCGGGTCGTTGAGGCGCTCGATGGCTTTCATGGTCGGCCCGTAATTGTGGAACGGCTCGCCCATCCCCATCACGACAACATTGGTCAGCCGGTCGCCGCTTGCGGCGAGTCGGCGGGCGAAGAAGAGAACCTGCTCGACAATTTCCCCTGCCGTCAGGTTGCGTGCCAGCCCCATCTGTCCTGTGGCACAGAACACACAGCCCAACGCGCAGCCGGATTGGGTGGAGATGCACGCGGTCCGCCGCCGATCGTAGCGCATCAGCACCGCTTCGAT
>JBFJVD010000195.1:0-5633 GCA_041624375.1 Anaerolineales bacterium | reverse complement strand
TTCAGCGCCGAACCGGGCTCAGCCCGGCAGCGATCATCGCCGATGTGGGCTCAGGCACCGGCTTTCTCAGCGAGCTCTTCCTGGTGAATGGGAACACGGTCTATGGCATCGAGCCCAACAACGCCATGCGCCGCGCCGCCGAAGCGCGCTTCGGCGGGCAGCCCGCCTTTCACAGCCTGAACGGGACCGCGGAGGCGACCGGCCTCGCGGCGATCAGTGTGGACTACGTCACCGCTGGACAGGCCTTCCATTGGTTTGACGCTGATGCGGCCAAAGCAGAATTCCAGCGCATCTTGCGCCCAGGCGGCTGGGTAGTGCTGATCTGGAACAGCTGGCGACCAGAGACCTCTCCATTTATGGCCGACTACGAGTCGCTACTGCTCAGGTACGCCACAGACTATCGCCAGGTCGGCCACGGCAGCGCCAGTGGGCAGCTTGACGCCTTCTTCGCCAAGCACGAACTCGTTACGCTGCCGAATGAGCAGCGCTTTGATTTCAATGGATTGAAGGGGCGGCTGCTCTCGTCTTCGTATGCGCCGCTTGCCGGACACCCGAACCATCGCCCGATGCTCAAAGCTCTGCGCGTGCTGTTCGACCGACACGTCCAGGACGACGAGGTCCTCTTCCGGTACGATACCAGCGTGTACCTCGGACGCCTCTAGCTTGGGTTGGGGTAAGTCCGTTGCGGAACAGTCTGTGCCCATGTGGGCCGTGAGGACTCTGCTGGTCAAGGCGCAGTCCGACGCGTACTTCGAAGGGCAGGATGACATTGAGCGCAGCCGCGCAAGGATCGAGGGAGATCTCATGGAGTACGTTCAGCTAGGATCCACCGGAACCATGGTTTCGACGCTCTGCTACGGCACCATGTCCTTCGGCGGGGATGCGGATGACGAGACCTCACGTGCCATGTATCACCGCTGTCGTGAGGCCGGGATCAACTTTTTCGATACGGCCGATGTCTACACCGGCGGTCGCTCCGAGGAGCTGTTGGGCGAACTGATCGCTTCCGAGCGCGACGAAATCGTCCTCGCCAGCAAGGCCTACTTCCCGACCGGAAGCGACGTCAACGCGCGTGGCACCTCGCGCAAGCACCTGCGGGCCGCGGTTGAAGCGAGTCTGCGCCGGTTGAAAACCGACTATCTTGACGTCTATTTCCTGCACCGCTTTGACGACGTCACCCCGCTGGAAGAGACGCTTCGTGCGCTTGACGACCTGGTACGGGCGGGGAAGATCTTGTACCCGGCTGCCAGCAACTTCGCCGCCTGGCAGACGGCCAAGGCGCTTGGCTTCTCCGCCGCCCGTGGTTGGGCGCGGCTCGAGGTGCTGCAGCCCATGTACAACCTGCTGAAGCGCCAGGCAGAGGTCGAAATCCTGCCACTGGCCGAGGACGCTGGTCTGGCCGTCACACCGTACAGCCCACTGGCCGGCGGGATCCTTACGGGCAAATATGGGATAGAACGCCGGCCGGACCAGGGACGGCTGGTCGAGAACGAGATCTACCAGGTGCGCTACGGGGATGCATGGATGTACGCAGCGGCCGAGCGGTTCAGCGAATTCGCCCGTGAGCGTGGCTATGAACCCGCCACCCTGGCCGTCGCCTGGGTGAAATCCCATCCGGCCGTCACGGCCCCGATTATTGGCGCCCGCAATCTCGAGCAGCTTGAAGGCTCCCTCAAGGCAGCCGAGGTCGAGATGACGGTCGAGCTACGCGACGAGATCTCGGCATTCTCTCCGTCTCCGCCTTCCGCTACTGACCGCAATGAGGAAGCCACCGAGGTCAATTTCGGCATTCGCTAACGGAGGGAAGGGCACCCTTCCGATCGGCGATCACCAGCCACAAGATTCCTTCAATCGAGCTCGACGAATTCGAGACGGTTGCCGCTTGGATCATAGGCGTAGAATCGCCGGACCCGCGGCCGCAGTTCATCGCTGACGGTCGTCACCCCGGCCCCTTCGAGCTGGCTGCGGAGCGCATCGAGGTCTGCGACCCGAAACGCAGGATGTGCTTTTCGTGCTGGAACATGTGGATCTTCGACCCCAAGATGAAGCTCGATCCCGGGCCCCACGAACCAGCAGCCCCCGCGGCGCCGCAACGCCTCCGGCTTGGGAACTTCCTTCAAGCCCAGCAGCCCGCCATAGAAGCGGCGGGCCTCCTCCTCCGAACCGGGCGGGATGGCAATCTGAATGTGGTCCAGCCCCACCAGCATTGCGTCTTCCTCTCTCGCTCAACCTCAACGTTTCACAGCGAGGGCAAAGCCGATATCCCTTAGACCGCCCTCAAGCCCTGGCCGACTCGGCCCAACGCACGCTGCGGGAAGGTATCGGTGGGCGCGTGCGGGTCTGGTGCTCGGGGTGAACGCAGCCGTCAGGCTTGCAGAAGCGCCAGGATGCCGGCGCCGCAGAGAAATCCAAGAAACAGGAGCAGCGCCGCGAAGACGATCAAGATCATGCGGCGGTCTTTGGCCTTTTGCCGCGCGTCCGCTTCCGCCCAGCCTTGTTCACGGCGCCGATCCAGCTCCCGGAACTCCGACAGCCGCTCTTCGGAGGCCTGCGCGCTCTTCTCCTTCAGCTCCCCGGCGGTGAGGCGGACCTGCTCCAGCCAGCGCGCCGAGCCGCCTCGCTCGTGACGGCTGAGGACCGCGCTGATCGGGGTGAGTGGCTCGCGGCAGCGAACGCAGACTTCGGCGTCCGCCGCGTTGACAGCCCCGCATTTCGGGCATCTCAATTCAGGGTCCATAGGCTCGCCTGTCTCGGTGCGACCGGGACACAGTTTGGCCACGGCGAAGCGGGTAAGATAAGGTGGCCGCTCCGATTGTACAACGCCGCGCGCTTCTTCACCTGAGCGGTAGAGGAGATCTACATGACGGAAAAGCCGCCGCCGCTCGCCGCAGAGATGGTCGAAGAATTCGTGCGCCAGGCGCACAGCGATCTCGAACGTGTCCGTACGCTGCTGCACCAAGAACCCGCGCTGGCCAATGCCGCCTGGGACTGGGGCGGCGGTGACTGGGAGACCGGTCTCGGTGCCGCTGCACACATGGGTCGGCGCGATATCGCGCTCTTTCTGCTTGCCAACGGCAGCCGCATCGATCTATTTGCCGCGGCGATGCTCGGCAAACTCCATATCGTTCAGGCGGTGCTCGACGGCTTTCCCGAGACGCGCCATGTCCGCGGCCCCCACGGGATCCCGCTTGCGCTGCACGCAAAGATGGGCGGCGCTGAGGCCGAGCCTGTGCTGCGCTACCTCGAATCCCTTCCGCCAGACTGAACCGCGCGGCATGAGCGATCCCTCCGAAGACATCGGGGTCCTTCTCCGGGCTCTGCGCTACGCCGCTGACCGCCACCGTGACCAGCGGCGCAAAGACGACTCAGCGACCCCCTACATTAACCACTTGCTCTGTGTGGTGAACCTGCTCTGGGAGGTGGGTGGTGTGCGTGACGCGGCGACCCTCGCCGCAGCCGCCCTGCACGACACGGTGGAAGACACCGCCACAACGCCCGCCGAGGTCGAGGCGGCTTTCGGCCGCGCGGTGCAAGCAATCGTCGCCGAGGTCACCGACGACAAGAGCCTGCCCAAGGAAGAACGGAAGCGGGGCCAAATCGAGCGCGCCGGTGGGGCATCGTACGCGGCGCGGCTGGTCAAGCTGGCCGACAAGATCTGCAATCTTCAGGACCTGGCAAACACCCCCCCGGTCGGATGGTCCCTAGACCGTCAGCGGGAGTATGTCGACTGGTCGAGCCAGGTGATCGATGCGCTGCGTGGTACCCATCCGGCCCTCGAAGACACCTTCGACGAGGCTGCCGCCGCGGCGCGCCGCAAACTATCATGATCCGCGCGCAGGCGAAGTCTCCGGGAGTCTCCGATTCCCAGCCCGGCGCGATCCCTGCCCCGGCATCTTCGGACGAGAAAGGAGACCTCTATCGATGATCCGTGCTGCTGAAATTGTGCGTGAAAAGCTGGCCCAGGCGCCGCCGCTGCTGGCGGACCACGACCTGGATCTCTGGTTGGTCTTTGTTCGCGAGACCAGCCTCACCCGAGATCCTGCGCTTGAGCTGATCTATCCCTATGACGTCACCTGGCAGTCGGCGTTCCTCATCCCGCGCAGCGGGCAGGCGATCGCCATCGTCGGCCGCTACGACGCCGACAACGTCGAGCGGCTGGAGGCCTACTCGGACGTGATCGGCTACGACGAGTCGATCCGGCCGGCGCTGGTGGAAGCGCTGGCACGGCTACAGCCCGCTTCGTTGGCTGTCAATACATCGCAGAACGATCCGGCCGCCGATGGGCTGACGAGCGGCATGCGGCAGCTGCTCGAATCGATCCTGTCTGAGGCAGGGATCGAAGCCGGCCGGATGGTCCCTGCGGAGGCGTTTTTGGCCAGCTTGCGCGGCCGCAAGTCATCCAGCGAAGTGGCGCTGATCCGGCAGGCCATCGAAACGACGGAGCAGCTCTATGATGAGGTCGGCGAACGGATCCGGCCGGGGGTGAGCGAGCGCGAACTGGCCGACTACCTCCACGGCCGGCTGCGCGAGCTCGGGCTGGGCACGGCCTGGGATTGGAACATGAATCCACTCGTCAACACCGGACCCGAGTCGCAGATCGGCCATGCGGCGCCAAGTGATCTGCGAATCGAGCCGGGTCACCTGGTGCACTTCGATTTCGGCATCCGCCAGGACGGCTTCTGCTCCGACATTCAACGGATGTGGTATGTGCTCGAGCCGGGTGCAAGCGCACCGCCCGAATCGGCGCTGCGCGTGTGGGAAGGCGTGCGTGCCGCCCTGGTAGCCGGCGCCGCAGCGCTGCGCCCGGGGAATCAGGGATGGCAAGTCGACGAAATCGCCCGCACCACCCTGCGCGAACATGGCCTGCCGGACTACAAGCACGCGTTCGGCCACCATATCGGTCGCGTTGCGCACGACGGGGCGACGGTGCTCGGCCCCCGCTGGGACCGCTACGGGCAGACTCCGTATGGCAGGGTGGAAGCCGGTAACGTCTTTGCTGTCGAGCTTGGCGCACCGGTCGAGGGCCGAGGCTGGGTCTACCTGGAAGAGAATGTTCTCGTTACAGAGGAGGGCATTGAATGGCTCAGCGAGCCGCAGACAGAGCTACGGCTGATTGAACCGTAATAAGCTTCCGGGAAGCTCCCATCAACGATGAACCTGCGCAGCCAATTCCTGCTCGACCCGGACGCCGTTTTCCTGAATCACGGCTCATTTGGCGCCTGCCCCAAACCTGTTTTTGACGTGTACCAGCGCTGGCAGCGCGAGCTCGAGCGTCAGCCCGTGCGCTTCTTTCAACGCCGCATCGTCGAGCTGATGGCCGAAGCCCGGGCGGCGCTCGCCAGCTACCTCAACTGCGGCGCAGACGAAGTCGTCTATTTCCCCAATCCAACCACGGCCGTCAACATGGTCGCGCGCAGCCTGGAACTCAGGCCCGGCGACGAGATCTTGTCGACGGACCACGAATATGGCGCACTGGACCGCACCTGGCGCTTTCTTTGCCAGAAGGCCGGCGCCAGCTACATCCGCCGCCCGATTCCATTGCCCGTGAACGCTCCGCAAGACGTGGTCGAGGCGGTCTGGTCGGGCGTGACGGAGCGCACCCGGGCGGTGTTCATCAGCCACCTCACCAGCCC
>JBFJVD010000194.1:0-5705 GCA_041624375.1 Anaerolineales bacterium | reverse complement strand
CCCGTCGCCGCCCTGGCTGTATTGGGCCAGCAGCTGGAGGGCTTGATCGCGCCAGGCCTTGTCCCCTGGATACAGATTGCAGGAGCTGCAGGGCTACTCGTGGGCGGCGCGCGTTTTGCATTGATGGCCAATAGCCTGGAGGCTCGGCCCTTCCTGATCTTAGGGGTATCCGGGCTATCGGTCCTGGCAGCCGCCTCGTCGCCGATGCTGGCTGGAGAAACGCTGCTGGCAGGCGCCTCCCTGTTGCTCATCCTGGGGGCGATTGTCTCCCTTGGTGAGATTTACGCCCCCTGGCATCGTGCTGTGCCCTGGCTCAGTGGGCTTCTCTTCCTCGGACTTCCCTGGACTCCCAGCTGGCCACTGGCCGTTGCACTCATGGATGGTTTGGCTCAACCGACGGGATTTCTCGTTGCCGGCATCGGTGCCATCGGGTGGAGTCTCTTGATGGTTGGCATCCTCCGTCAGGCTTACCGTCCTCAGTTGACCTGGCCGGAGGACTTGGAGCTTGTCCGTCTGACCTACAGCCTCGGTTACAGCCTGCCGCTCTGGGTCGGTCTGGGCATCGGCGTATGGGGCGGTGGAGATCCGGCTCCCCGCTCCTTCCTCAGCGCGGTCGTGGTCGCCATCATTGCCATGGCGATTCTTCAGTTCGGGCGTGGTTTGCGTTGGCTTCTGCCCTTCCAGGCCTCGCTGCGGCGACTGGATCCATCAGGGATCTACCGCGTGGGCTGGCAGGCCCTTCAGGCGTTTCTGAGGGTGGTGCGACTGGTCAGCGCAATCATCGAAGGCGAAGCGGCACTGCTGTGGCTATTGGTGTTCCTGCTACTCATGGGCATCGGTCTCGGTCAGGGGACACCATGATACCTGCAGATTCCTTGACCGTTTGGCTGCTTGCTGCCGCGGCCGGAATCCTGGCAGCTGGGATGATCGTCGTCGACCACCTCCGCTGGCAATCCGTCTTCCTCGGACTCATCTACGCGCTCGGAGCGGTCTTGCTCAGTGCTTATGTGCCCCTGCTTACGGCAGCGGGCAAGGGGATCGCAGGATTGGTGGCCGTTCTCATCATCACTGCGACTGCGAGACGCCTCCAGCTATGGCGTCGTACGTCCGATCGGGGCTTGCTCTCCGGTCGCCTGTTTCGGGTTCTATCGATGGTGTTGGTGTTGCTCGCCGCATGGGGCATGCAGCGCAGTGGCTGGGTAGGATTCCTCGACCTGCCCGAGCCGGTCAGCCTTGCGGGCCATTGGTTGCTTATGTTGGGCGTGCTTGAGGTGGGGCTGAGCCGTGACCCATTCCGCATCGGCGCCGGACTCCTCACCATGTTCCTCGGCTTCGATGTCATCTTCACCTCGGTGGAACCTTCGCTGGCCGTGCAGGGGCTGCTTGCCGCCGTTCATCTCTCCATTGCGGTCCTGGCAAGCTACTTGCTGACTGTCCGTGGGCGCGTGGAACAGCGGGAGGCAGCGGGTTGACGGCCCCACTTCTGGTTCTTGGCATGCATGGCATTCTGGTGATTCTGGCCTTTTTCCTCCGCGCCCGCCCTCGAGCAGCATCGTTGGTTTCGGGGATCGGTCTGGCTGGCGCGGCTGGCTTCCTGCTGTGGGGACCGATCGATGAGCCTTTTGAGCTCTTTGGCATCGGCGTGAAGCTTGCCCCGACCTGGATTGTCCTGGGCCGGCAGCTGACGATTCTTGGCGTGAACCGTGCGGCGGTCAGCTTCCTGCTGCTGGTGGGCGCATATCTGCTTACGGCCGCCGCCTCCGCAGGGACGGACCGCTACTTCCACATGCTGGCATTGGGCGCTCTCGGCTTTGTTGCGAGCTCGCTGATGATTGACCCCTTCATCTTCGCCCCTTTGCTGCTTGAGTTTGGTGTGATCAGCGGCGTGATGCTCTTAACAACGCCACGGCACCCTGCCAATCGCGGCGCATTGCGATTGGCCACACTGTACACACTTGCGGCAATGACGATTCTGATTGCTGGCTGGTCGCTTGAAGTTGGTGGAATCACCGGGGCAACCCCTGATCTCGCTCGCAGGGTCGCCGTACTGCTGGGAATCGGTCTGGCTGTTGTTGCGGCCGTGCCGCCGTTCCACATCTGGCTTCCTGATTCAGCGCGCGAAGCCCATCCGTATGCGGTTGCCTTCGTCGTCATCCTTCTTCAGAGCGCGGCTCTCTTCTTCTTGCTCCGCTTCCTTGATAGCTATACCTGGCTCCGGGAAACCCCCGAAGTGCATGCCACCCTGCGGTGGGCAGCGCTCCTCACGCTGATTCTCAGTTCGGTTCTGTCTCTGGCCCAGAAGCGGCTTGTCAGTCTGGCCGCCTATGTCCTGCTTGCAGATCTTGGCGCCACCATCCTGGCGGCTTCCATCGGTGCATCTGCCGGCTATCAGCTGGCATTGGGGCTGACCGCTGCACGTGTTATTGGTCTGGCAATCTGGGCCCTGGGGGCGTCGATCCTGCGGGCTGAAACCGCCGGGTCGGCTGTTGAGCTGCGAGGCGCGGCCCAACGCTCCGGGCTGGCTGCGGGCGTAGCACTGCTGGGTGTGGCAACCCTCGCTGGCTTCCCGCTCACAGCCGGCTTTCCGGGACGGTGGGCTTTGCTGGGCCTGCTGCCAGAGGGCGACCTGATCGCTCCCGCGATACTCGTCGGGGCCACTGCAGCTACCTCGCTCGCAGTCATTCGCTGGGCCTACACACTGCTGAAGCCGCAGACCGCGCCGAGCACCGAACGTCTCAGCCTCCCCACCCTGACCCGAACCTTTCTCTATGGCGGCGTCGTGTTGTGCTTCGCCGTGGGAGCCTTTCCACAGCTGCTTTTCCCCTGGGTAAGCCAGGCCGCCGCCAGCTTCACCACACTAGTGCCCTAGCAGGCCGCTGGACTCCGCGTGCTATAATCCCGCCGCGCGTGTAGATCGAGGAGGCGCAGATGGCTACCGACCAAGTCGAGAAGCGCTTGACGTGGCTGGATGAACAGCGTCGGCGAGATGCGGAAGCGCTCGGCCGGGTGCATGATCAGCTGGCAGGGCTCCAAGAGACGCTCTCGCAGCAATCCCGGCAGCTCAAGGAGATGTCCAGCGAGCTCACCCGTTTGGGTGCGCTCTCCACGCGCATCAATCAATTCGATGAAACGCTCACCAAGCAGCGCCAGGACTTTTCACGTCAGCTCGAAGAGGCCAATGAGCGGCGGGCGGAGCGTGAGCGCGAGATAGAGGAGCTCCGCAAGACAGAACTCGAAGAGATTAAGAAGGCGATCGATGCGCTCGAGGTCGAAATCGGTCGATTTGATCCGCTGGATACAGCGATTGAAGCTCGCCGTGAGGAGGATATCCGGCTGACTCGGGAGCTGGACGCACTGGAGAAACGCCTCGAAGATCTGACTTCCAACACCGAGGACCGGTCGCGCGCCATCGTCTCCCTCGAAGAATCTCGGAAGCAGGACAATCGCCGTATCACAGACCTTCAATCCGAGGCCTCGGATCTCCGAGGGCGGACCGATGCCGTGCGCGGTGCAGTCGATGCGATCGAAGATCGTATCCGTCGGATCGATACCCGGGTCTCCGAAGTTGCTTCTGGTGAGAGCGAACGGCGTGAAGCGCAGGCCACCTGGACGGAACGACAAACGCTCAAGCTCGCCGAGTTTGAGCGGAGCTGGAAGGAGTGGCAGGAGCGTTTTGAAGCCTTCGAGCAGAAGGCGGCAGATCTTGATGAGCGCAAGCTGGCTTATGAAGAAACGTATCGCGAAATGAAGTCGCTGCGCGATGAGCTTAAGGGTGTGGTCGAGCGACTTGATCGACGCATCAATGAAATCAGTGAGATGCAGCGCCTCGCCGAGGACCGATTGAAGCAGGAATGGACGAGCTATCAAGCTGATGCGCAAAAGCAGTGGAATACCTTCAAGTTGACCCATGATGAAGAGTGGCGGGAACACAAGCGGCTTCATGAGAAGTTGAGCCTCGAATTGCAGACGCTTGATGAGAATTCGGTCGAGGCGCTAGAGCGTGTAGCCGAAGTGAGAGAAGTCAGCTCCCAGAGGATTCTCGATTTGCTCGCCGTCGTCCGTGAGTGGGCTGCGGAGGTCGAAGCGCGCGCCGGCGAGCGCTAGCCCAGTGTCCATGTAGAGCCGAGCGCGGCAATGAAGGTCATTGGCACCGCCGGTCATGTGGATCACGGCAAGTCGACGCTGATCCATGCCCTGACTGGCATCCACCCCGATCGTCTCAAGGAAGAGCAGGAGCGCCAGCTCACCATCGACCTGGGCTTCGCCTGGATGACACTCCCCGCAGGCGAATCCGTCGGCATTATCGATGTCCCTGGTCATATCGATTTTATTGAGAACATGCTGGCCGGCGTCGGCGGAATCGACGCCGCGCTCTTTGTCATTGCGGCCGACGAAGGGATCATGCCGCAAACCGAAGAACACATGGCGATCCTCGATCTCTTGGAGATCGACCGGGGGGTGGTGGCGCTCACCAAGTCGGACTTGGTTGAGCCCGAATGGCTCGAGCTGGTTATCGAGGAATCTCGAGAGCTTCTCGTGGGCAAGACGCTCCAGGATGCTCCGATCATTCCGGTTTCGGCGATGTCCCGCCACGGCCTCGGTCAGCTCATCCAGGCCCTCGAAGAAGTGCTTGCGCAAACGCCCGAACGGCCCGATCGGGGTCGACCACGGCTGCCCGTCGACCGCGCATTCACAATCAGCGGCTTCGGGACCGTCGTCACTGGAACGCTGGTCGATGGATCGCTGAGCGCTGGTGATCCGATTGAGATTCTGCCCGAAGGTCGCGGCGGCCGAATCCGTGGCCTGCAGACTCACAATCTTAAGATCGATCACGCGAGGCCCGGCAGCCGGGTTGCGGCCAATCTGACGGGAATCAACGTTGACGAAATTGTACGCGGTGAAGTTGTTGTTCGTCCGGGAGACTATCGTCCAACGACCATGCTGGATGTGCGCTTCCGGCTGCTGCCAACAGCAGATGCCCCACTCAAACACAACCAGGAGGTCAAGCTCTTTCTCGGGTCGGCGCAGCGGATGGCGGTGGTCCGTGTTCTGGGGACGTCAAGTCTCCGCCCGGGGGAGGCTGGCTGGCTGCAATTGATGCTGCGCGAGCCCATCGTCGCCGCTCGCGGAGATCGTTACATCTTGCGGCGGCCTTCTCCCGGAGCAACGCTGGGCGGGGGGCGCGTTGCAGATCCGCATCCGAAGCGCCGCCACCGCCTCAAGGATCTGGAGGTCCCACGCTCGCTCGAGAACTTACTGGAGGGTTCTCCGGCGGAGGTGCTTGCGGAAGCGCTTGAGCAGCTGGGTCCGGTCCCCCTCGCGGCGGCCACCCGGCGGGCTGGGCTGCCTGCCGAGCTCGTCGAGCCTGCGGTCGGTGAGTTGGCGGCTCAAGGGTATCTGGTGATCCTCGGCCCGGACCCCGTGACGGCTGGCGAAGACGCTCTCGTGACAACTCGCAGTCACTGGGAGAGGCTCGTGGAATCCGCAACCCGGCATGTTCAGCAGTTCCATGCCCGGAATCCATTGAGGGCCGGAATGCCTCGCGAGGAACTCCGCAGCCGTCTATCGCTTGAGCCTACGCTCTTTGCCGCAGCCGTCTTGAGGTTGATTGATTCCGGGGCTCTCGTCGACCAGGGCTCGACCGTGCGAGATCGGAAGTTCGAGGTTCGGCTTACAAACGATGAGCGTGCTCGAGTCGATGCACT
>JBFJVD010000193.1:0-5717 GCA_041624375.1 Anaerolineales bacterium | reverse complement strand
GATCCCCGCCGGTGCGTGTCGCCTCCGTCGGCCTGAGGGGCGAGCTCGCGTGCGAAGTCTTCCGACTCACGGCGCTTCACACGTACCGTGCGACTATCCGAATTTCTGGCTATGGCGACCATCCCATCTGATCGGCGCCTCGAACATGGAGGTGAAGCGCTATGGCGAAGCGCGAACGTTTCATCACCCTGGGCGGCTGCGGCGCGTTCATCTCCGGGCTGGCGGCGCTGATCGGCGTGCTCTTCAGCACCGGGGTTTTGGGCGGATCCGACGAACAGCAGCCGGAGCCGCCGCCCTTCACACCCCGCCCGGTGATGACCGACACAGCGCGCCCACCACAGATTCCTCCAACCGTCGAGACTCTTAACCTGGACCCGCTCGTCTCGGATCTCCTTGGCCGTGCCATCCAGGCGGAGATCCTGGCCTACAGAAACCTGGACGCTTCCCATGCCGCCAGTGTCTACCGAGGCCAGCTGTTCGATCTTATCGAGGAGGGCATCGGCCAACTGATCTCCAACGACATGTACCGGGATGCGACGTTCGATTTCGACAACAGCCATTACGTGGACATCCGCCAGGTGAACACCAACCTGATTGAGGTGGACACCTGCGAGTACTGGGAAACCTCGTACTACAGCCTGACGGACAATTCCTTTATCCAGCTCGATCCAATGCACCTTGTGCCCCAAACGCTGACCCTGGAACTCTTCAGCGACGGCTGGTTCATCACCGGCGCCGTCTTCTACGATCCGCCGGCCTTCTGCTAACCCGCCTGCTGCCGGCCGGCCTCCGGATCGCAAAGCCCCAAATCCTTCGCCAGGGTCTGCACCTCCCCTCATTCGAATCGCTCAGGGTTGCCTGGCTTTCTCTTTGAAGAGCCCTGACAGCCCATTGCGCTCGCCGGACCTGAGCCGAGACAAGCCCCCCTTTCCGCCCGCCGGGCAGGATCCCGGCCTTCCCCATGGACGAACAGCATCAGGCATTGATGGTGACCAACGGCACTTGTTGGCGTCCGTGGGCTGCGTTACCTTGCAGATCAACCATCGGGCAGTCGGAGCGCCTGCGTTGCCAAATGGCGCCGCGCCTTGCTGCCGGTTGGTGCGCGCCGTGCACCGGTAGGAATGGTCGCCAGGCATGGAGGCAAGCGGACGCGCCTGCATCTATCGATGAACGCTCACGCAACCACGCACAGGACGCCGTCGGTCAGGAGACGCAGGGTTGCGCTTGTCGGCCCCCCGAACGTGGGCAAGTCGGCGCTCTTCCACTGCCTCACAGGTGTATACACCCAGGTTTCGAATTACCCCGGAACCACGGTCGAGATCACGGAGGGGGAGGCGCGCGGCCTGCCGGATACCGCCCTCCTTGACACGCCCGGCGTGGTGACCCTGCCGGCCGTCAGCGAGGACGAACGGGTGACGGCTCAGATTCTGGTCGGCGGTGAGCTGCAGGCGGTGCTGCAGGTCGGCGACGCCAAGAACCTGCGCCGCACCCTCCGATTCACCACGCAGCTGGCCGAACTCGGCGTTCCGCTGGTTCTCGCCCTCAACATGAGCGATGAGGCCTCCCGCCTCGGCCTCTCGATCGATCAGGAAGCGCTCAGTGAGGCGCTTGGCCTCGACGTCGTTCCAACGGTGGCCGTGCGCGGGGTCGGTATCGACAGGCTTCAGGAGGCGCTCGCCTGTGCCCACGTCCCCGGCCTTTCTCTTCGCTATCCTGCGCCCATCGAGCTCGCCCTCGAACAGCTCAGAGAGCGGCTGCCCGCCGGGACGGTCTCTCCCCGCGCCATGGGGCTGCTCTGGCTTGCACGCGATCCTATGATGGAAGCCTGGCTCCGGGAACGCTGCAGTTTGGGCGACCTGGACGCCCTGGAGGAGGTGCGTTACACGGCCCAGATGGCTTTCGTTGAACCCATCGCCACCGTTCTCGACCGGACGCGGGCCACCTTCATCGATGGGCTTGTCTCCACTGCCATGTCGGCCTCGCTGGAGGCCGGATCTGGTCTCGGCGTGCAGCTGGCTCGATTGGCCTCGCATCCGATCGTCGGCCTGCCGGTGTTGGCGGCGGTCCTGGCGGCGCTGTACGCCTTCGTGGGGCTGTTTGGCGCCGGAACGCTGGTGGATCTGGTGGAAGGGCAGCTGTTCGGTGGGGTGATCAATCCGTTCGTCAGCCGTATGGTATGGGAATGGGTGCCGATCCCACTTCTGGCGGAGTTCCTCGTGGGGGAGTACGGGCTGTGGACGATGGGGATGACCTATGCCTTCGCCCTGATCCTCCCGATTGTGACCACCTTCTTCCTCGCCTTCGGCCTGCTGGAGGACAGCGGCTATCTGCCGCGCTTGTCGGTGCTGACCGATCGAGTCTTCCGGGCTATGGGCCTCAACGGGCGGGCGGTGCTGCCGATGATCCTCGGCCTCGGCTGCGTGACGATGGCGACGCTCACCACCCGAATCCTCGAGAGCCGCCGGGAGCGTGTGCTGGTCATCCTGCTCTTGGCGCTGGCGATTCCGTGCTCGGCCCAGCTCGGCGTCGTCGTGGGGATGCTGGCCGGCGTCTCCCTGGCGGCAACCTTCGTCTGGACCGCGGTGGTTATCGGCATCCTGCTCGCCGTCGGCTGGCTGGCCGCTCGCTTTGTGCCGGGTGAGCGCACACCGCTGCTGCTCGAACTGCCGCCGCTGCGGAGGCCCGTGCTGGCCAACATTCTCACCAAGACCCTGGCCCGGCTCGAGTGGTACATGAAAGAGGTGATCCCGCTGTTTCTGGCTGGCACGGCGGTGATGTTCGTGCTGGCGAAGACCGGCGGACTGGACTGGCTGATTCGGGCCGGGGAACCGCTAGTCGGCGGGTGGTTGGGGCTGCCAGCCGAAGCCAGCGCAGCCTTTGTGATGGGATTCCTGCGGCGCGATTTCGGCGCCACCGGGCTGTTCGTGATGGGCGCTTCGGGTGCGCTCACAGCTATCCAGGTGGTGGTCGCGATGGTGACGGTGACGCTCTTCGTGCCCTGTGTCGCCAGTGTGTTCATGATCGCGCGTGAACTCAACTGGCGTGCGGCCACCGGCGCGGTGCTCATCACCTTCCCGCTGGCCTTCTTCGTCGGCGGCTTGCTGAACCGGATTCTGCTGCTGGCGAGTGCCTGGTGATGGCTGAAGCTGAATTGAAGTGCCCCGCCTGTCAGACTCCGCTTGCCCCCGGCGCTCAGGCGGCCTGCAGTTCCTGCCCGCTACACAGCGACTGCAACCTGATCTGCTGTCCGAATTGCGGTGTGAGCACGGTTGACCCCCAGGATTCTCGCCTGGCTCGCTGGGCGGCGAACTTCTTCCGCCAGCGCCGTGACCGGGGCCAGAAAGATCCGAATCTGAGGCTCTCAGACCTGGCGGCCGGCGCATCGGCTCAAGTGCTGGGCTTCAAGGACATCGCCGATTCGCGCTGCCAGCAGCTCGTTGGCTATGGACTCGAACCGGGCGCCACCGTCCATATTCTGCAGCGGTCACCAGTCTTCTTGGTCGCCATCGGGCATACTGAGCTGGCCCTTGATCGGCATCTGGCGCGCGCCGTTCTGGTCGGCCCCAGCCGTCCGGAGGTGGGCAGCGGCCAGCAGGACGTGCTTTCGTAGGCTGGCGATTCACTGTGCCAATCGGAAGAGGCCGCGAGCGGTCCGCGCGGCCCGGTTCATCAGCCTGTGCCCATACCCGAGCGAAGCGCCAGCAGGGCCGCCTGGGTGCGGTCTGAGACCCCCAGTTTCCGCAAAACACTCTGCACGTGACTCTTGATCGTGTTGCCGCTGACCACCAGGGCGTCGGCGATCTCCGGGTTGCTCATTCCCTGGGCAAGCAGCTCGAGGACCCGCGTTTCTTGCTGGGTCAGGGAATCCAGGATATCCGCAGCCCCCGCTGCGTCGATCCCTTCCGGCAGACGATCGGACGCCATCTGAAACGCCCTGTAGAGGAGGGAGGGTTCGATGATCGCTTCTTCACAATGGTGGATGGCCCGAATCACGGCGGGCAGCCGCACCAGGCCGGATTCGGACTTGGTGAGGTACGCGCTCGCCCCGTTAAGAATCGCCGTCGCTAAATAGCCAGGCTTTGCATGGGCGGTGAGGATCAGCACACTGGTCTGCGGCCGCGCTTGCTTGATCCGCGGCAGCGCCTCCATCCCGCCCATCTGCGGCATGGTGAGGTCCAGCAGCACGACATCCGGCTGGAATACGAGCGTCTTGTGCACCGCCTCGTGACCATCGTGGGCCATACCCACGACGTCAAAGCCCTTGAGCTCGAGGTAGTGCCAGATGCTCTGCGCGAGCAGCACTTCGTCATCGGTCACCAGCACTCGGATAGGGGAGTCAGACATGGCGGCAATGCTTCCTTCAGCGAGTCTTCCCGGGCTATGCAGGCCTCGTCCATCATACAAACGGAGCAGGTTCCTTTCCCTTTCAATGCCCTAACGCTTTATGGCTTCCGAGCATAGCTCCGCTGCGGGATCGGCTGAAAAGTCCCTGTAAGGTGGTTGGGCATCCCTCATCCCTAGAATGGAGTCAGGCGCTCACTGGGCCTCTATGGTTTCGCAGCTCGAAGCCCGGCTGGCACGAGGTAGGTCCGGCTGTGCGCCTAGGGATCCGCAAAGGAGACGGATTCGCTGATCGAGTCTGGCTGGCCAGAACCCGGCGACCGTACGGATCCACAAGGAAGAGAGCCTGCATATGGCGCGGATCTTGATTGTCGATGACGAGCCAAACACAGTCTTCCTGCTCTCCAAGATGGTGGAAATCCTGGGGCATGAAGCGCTCGGCGCGTACCATGGGCGCGAGGCGCTCGAGGTGCTGGAGGCGGAGCACGTCGATCTCATCTTGCTGGATTTGATGATGCCCGAGATGGACGGCTACCAGACCCTCAGTGAACTGCGCGGGCGACCGGAGACGCAGCAGCTGCCTGTGGTCGTGGTCACTGCCAGCCAGGATCCGGATCTTGAAGTCAAGGTGCGCGCGGCGGGCGGCAGCGAGGCAAAGCGTAAGCCCGTGCAAATCGACGATCTCGAAGCCCTGATCCAAACCTACGTCACGGCAGCCGTTGAGCGCTGATCCGGCTCTCGCTTTGATCTTCTTCAACTGCAAATTCAGCGCAGCCGCCACCTGAGCTCACCAGCATTAATCTGGCTCTCACCCGAAGGCATTACATTCATCTCAAGGCGGCTTTACCCGTCAATCGTGGCTTGCCCCCGATCTCGCCGTCGGATCGGGGGCACTTTCTTTTCAATTTGGCGAGTCGGGGCGCAGACCCAAGAAACCTGCATGCCTTATTCATTCGCTCGAGAACTGTGGCATGATGGGGCAAGGTGGGCGGCCGGATGGGCCCCCAGGTGCGATCGCAGGTCGGGGACTCCGCCCGGCAGCGATATTCATTAAGCTGCATCACCCTTCTCGGGGGGATCGCAGATTCGGAGTCGTGCAATGCCCTATCGCGACGCTGATTTTGTCGCCGGGAACGTATACGACAAAGAGAACACCCGCAATCCGATCGCTCGCCGCTTGCTGAGCGGCTATCAGCGCGCGCTCGAAGAGCTGCTGCCCCGGCAGGCACCACGCTCGGTCCTTGAGGTGGGGAGTGGGGAAGGGCGGATCACCAACCACCTCCGCGAGCGTTACCCGGAATCGCGCCTTGCCGCTTTGGATCTGTCCCATGCGATGGCGGTTCAGACGTCCGCCCGAGTCGAGCGGGTCGATACCT
>JBFJVD010000192.1:0-5720 GCA_041624375.1 Anaerolineales bacterium | reverse complement strand
GGGGGCGGCGGGGGCGGCGGTGGGTGATCGCCGGCAAGCTCAGGAGCCCTGTTCATGCCGTCGTGGGCGCTGACGCTCGCCTTCTGGCTCCATATGGTCGCCACCGTCGTCTGGATCGGCGGCCTTTTTTATCATGCCGCTGTTCTTCTCCCCGCACTCCAGCAACGCTGGCCGCACGCGGATCAGGCACGGTTGCTCGACCGGGTGCGCCGACGCTTCGATCCACTCGCCTGGCTTAGCCTGGCTGTCCTGGTCGCCAGCGGCCTGGTTCAGATGGCTGCGAATCCGCAATACCAGGGGTTCCTCAGCATCGAGAATCGATGGTCCGCAGCCATCCTGGCCAAGCATGTTGCGATCGGCTTCATGGTCGTGGCTGCCGCGTATCAAACTTGGAGCCTCCAGCCAGCGCTCGAGCGGGCACTGCTGAGGATCACACGGGCACAGGATGAGATGGGCCAGACGGCGCCGCTGATCCTGCGCCTGCAGACGATGGTAAGGCTCAATTTTGCCCTCGGACTGCTTGTCCTGGCGCTGACCGCCATCGCACGAACCGCCTGAGCGCATTCGCAAGTCCCCTGGGCACGCTCCTTGCACCGATGGGTGCGTCATGGGAGCCCAACTCGACATGATCAGCGTGCTTCGCGACCTGGCCGGGCTTGGCCTGTATTTGAGCCAGGCGGGCATGCTGGGCATCCTGCTGCACCGGCTGCGCTTCTCAACGACAGAGATTCACGATCCGGTGCTTGCATTGGTCTATGCCATCTCCACCTTCCTCCTTGGCACGCTCTTCCACCTCGCACGGCTGGCCGCGTTGCCCTGGCTCGCCGGCGCTGTTCCCCTCCTGGCCTTTGCGCTCGTCTGGACCTGCCTGATGCGCCCGGAGTGGGTTCCATCAAGCCTCTGGGGACGCAAATTCGGTCATCTCTACCTTGCCTCGAGCATGGGCCTTGTCGCGCTGTGGGGACTGGGTTTTGCGATCCGCGCCGCAGCCGCATCGCCTGAGCGACTCGCTTCCATCGTCCTCATCGCTGCGGCCGGCGCAGCGGCGTTCCTTCTTCTCCGTCACAAAGCGCCGGCCTGAGCGGTCCGAACGACTTCAAGGTACAATGAACCGCCCCATCATCAGGATCGAGTTCGCGCAGCGATCAACTGAGGACCGACTTGATCGAGATCATCTTTCTGGGAACCTCGGCTTCGGCCCCATCCGTCCACCGCGGTCTCTCCTCACAGGTGGTCAGTTATCGAGATCAGCGCTTCCTGATCGATTGTGGTGAGGGCACCCAGCGCCAGATCCTCCGCTCCGGCATCGGATTTCGCCGGCTCAACCGCATCCTCATCACGCACGGCCACCTTGATCACATTTTGGGCCTGGCCGGCCTGTTGTCGACGTTTTCACGCTGGGAAGCGATCGATCACCTCGAAGTCTGGGCCGGACGCTGGGCATTGGAACGGATCCGTGACCTGCTCTTCGGGGTTGTTCTGCGCGGGGCGCGTCCCCCGCTGAAGATTGAATTGATCCCGCTTGAGCCGGGCCTCCTATTTGAGAAGGACGGCTTCAACGTGCACGCCTTTCCGGTCGAACACCGCGGGCCGGATGTCTTCGGCTTCGCCTTCGAAGAACCCTCACGGCGCCCATTCCTGGTCGACAAGGCCAGCGAGCTGGGCGTGCCGGAGGGGCCCATCCGGCGTGACCTGGTGCAGGGGAAGCCTGTCACGCTGGAGGACGGCCGCACCATCGAGCCGGAGGCCGTGCTTGGCCCGCTGCGCAGGGGGGCGCGCCTGGTGCACGTCGGCGACTGTGGGAGTACGGAGAACCTGGAAAAGGTTGCGTCCGAGGCCGAAGCCCTCGTGATCGAAGCCACCTACCTCGAATATGAAGCCGAGCTGGCTGCCCAATTTGGCCACCTGACGGCGGCGCACGCCGCCCGCTTTGCGCGCACCGCCGGTGTCGGCCACCTTTACCTAACGCACATCTCGCGCCGCTATCGTGAGCGCCAGGTTCTCGAAGAGGCCCAAGCAGCCTTCCCCCAAACCACCGTCGTGCGGGATTTCGATCGGTATGAGATCCGCCGCCCCGGTTGATCCATGCGCGCCAGGCGCGCACCGACTGGCACTTCTCTCCTAAACCCCCACCTGCGCATAACTTTTCCAGCCATTTAACGACTATCAGATTGAAGGGGCCCGAGTCCAACGGGCCGCGTTTCTTGATGGTCTGGAGGTTATGAACATGAATTTGAGGAAGAAACGGTGGTTTGGGGCCACCCTCCTGATACTAGCGGGGCTTGCGCTGAGCGCCTGCGGTGCTGCGCTTAACGCCGATGCCGCGCCGGGCCCCGACGACCCATCCCAGCAGGCCGAAATCGAATTCTTTGGGATCGTCGAAGCCATCGGCGATGCCGAATGGGTTGTGGACGGTCTTTCCTTGGAAATCACAGCCGAAACCGAGATCAAGGGGGCGATCGAGGTGGGTGATCTGGTGAAGGTCCACGCCTTCGCCAGAGCCGGGACCGCGCTGGTTGCCCGTGAGATCGAGCCGGCCGCCCTCCACATGGAAGACGAGGATCCAGGCGACGATGAATTCGAATTCTTTGGCGTGGTAGATGCACAGTCCGACGATGCCTGGGTGATCGACGGGCGCTCCGTGCTGATTACCCCACAGACAGAAATCAAGGGGGCGATCGCCGTGGGAGACCCGGTTAAGGTGCACGCCTTCTTCGACCCGGCCGGGCTGCTCACCGCACGTGAGATCGAACCGGCCATGGGTGATGAGATGGATGACGAGGTGTTCGACGAACTGGGCGAGATCGAATTCTTCGGCGTTGTCGGGAGCATCGGGGCCACGGAGTGGGTTGTTGCAGGCCAGACGCTGCTCATCACGCGTCAGACGGAAATCAAAGGCTTGATCCAAATTGGGGATCTGGTAAAGGTCCATGCCTTTCCCAGTGAAGGCGGGGCGCTGGTCGCCCGCGAAATTGAACCGGCCGCCGAGCATGACGACGACGATTTCGACGATCCCGACAATGAAGTCGAATTCGAAGGAATCGTCGAGTCGATGGGTGGGTCCGTATGGGTGATCGCGGGCCGGCAGGTCACGGTGACCCCGAACACCGAGCTTGAGGATGATGTTCAGGTTGGTGATATGGTTGAGGTCGAGGCGATTGTGGACCAGGACGGCAATCTGATCGCCCTTGAGATCGAGCTCGAAGATGAAGATCGCAGCGGGCGAAGTCATCAAGATGATGATGACGACGATGACCATGACGACGAAGACGATCACGATCACGACCACGACGATGACGATGATGATCACGACGACGACAACAGCGGTCCGGGCGGCGGGGACGACGACTAGGAACGATTTGTAAGGCTCGTACAGTGATCCCGGTCCCCCCTTCCACGGATCGTCACGGAAGGGGGGACGGTGGGGTCCAGGTTCATTGGCAGACGCCACCGGAGGCAGGTATGGTTCAGCAAACCAAAGTTTTGACCCCTCATCATCTGCTCGGTCTGCGGGCTCTCCCCGCCCGAGCGTGGGCTGCGCTGCGCGCAGGTATGGCGGGGGTCGGTGCGGGGAGCACCGCTCTGTCGGCCGCCGGCCTGTTCGGCGCCTTCCTGGCCTTCATGGCGGCCGTGCAGTTCGCCACTCCGGGATTGGCGGGCGTCGACGGCTACTACCACATCAAGCTGGCGGCCCTGATGCGCACCGAGGGCCTGCGCCTAACCTTCGATTGGCTGCCGCTTACCATCTTGAGCCCGGCCGGGTACTCGGACCACCATTTTCTGTACCACGTGCTGCTTATTCCTTTTACGTTCGGTGATCTGCGCATCGGCGCCAAGCTGGCGACGATCGTCTTCTCCGCCGTCACCTTCCTGTCTTTCTGGTGGCTGCTACGCGGCCGCTCCGTGGCCTACGCGGGCCTCTGGTCCCTTGGTCTGCTGGCTGTCTCGGAAGCCTTTCTGTACCGGATGAGCATGCCGCGAGCGCAGTCGCTCTCCCTGGCCATGCTCCTGCTGGCCGCCCACTGGCTGTTGGCCGGCAAGCACCGGCGACTGCTCCCTCTGGGTTTCATCTATGTCTGGCTCTACAACGCATTCCCGCTGCTCTTGATCGTCGTTGGAGCCTATCTGGTCGCGCGCTGGATCTCAGACCGCAGTCTCGAATGGCGCCCGCTGGCGTTCGCCGCGCTCGGCATAGCACTCGGCCTGGTCATCAACCCTTACTTCCCACAGAACGTCCTGTTCGCGCTCCAGCACATCCTGCCCAAGATCGCCAATCCCACCGCCGTCGCTGTCGGCAACGAATGGTACGCCTACACAACTCGACAGCTCATGGAAAATTCCGGGCTGGCCCTGCTGGTCTTCGGCGGCGGCGCCGTGGCGCTTGGGATCAGCGATCGAAAGATGTCGACCGCGACTGCAATGGGTTTGATCCTGGCTTTGCTGACCGCGGCCATGCTGTTCAACGCCCGGCGCTTCATCGAGTACTTCCCGGCGTTTGCGCTGCTCTTCGCGGCCTTCAGCCTCAGCTCGCTCATCAAAGCATCCGACGATCAAAGCGCCGTCGACTCGCAGGACGATCTACCTGCGCGCCGTTCCTGGGTCGATCGGCTGCTGGTGAAGCCCTGGTTCACTCCCAGCCTGATGATCGCCGTACTGGCGCCTGCGCTAGCCCTCAACCTGATCGCCGCACGCGCTTCACTGGCCGGCTCGGATCCCTACGCCCGCTACCAGGCGGCCGCCAGCTGGCTGGAGGCGCATACACCGAGTCGTGCGCTGGTCTTCCAGACCGACTGGGATGACTTCCCACGGCTGTTTCACTTCAATCATCACAACGTCTATACGGTGGGCCTTGATCCGACCTATCTACAGCTTGCGGAGCCGACGCGCTATGAGCTCTGGATCCAGATCACACAGGGGCAAGTTGCGGATCCATCGGAGGTGATCCTGGAGGAATTCGGCGCACGATACATCTTCACCGACCTGCAGCACGGCGCATTCCTGGAACAGGCGAGGCAGGATCCGAGGATGATCGAGGTGTTTCGAGATGAGGAGGCCGCAATCTTTCAGATTCTTTCAACAGGCAAGTAGGGCCTACTCAGACGTAACAACCGGATTGGCCCGTAAGGACAATTCCACAACCATCAACGAGGAGAGATAAACATCATGAGCAAGAAACGGATCGGATTGCTGTTGCTGGGCCTGTCGCTCGGCTTCCTGCTGGTCGCTTGTGGAGGTGGGATCGGCGCGACCGAACAGGCGAATGAGAACGAGGCCAATGCGAACGCCAATGCGAACGCCAATGCGAACATGAACGCGTCGGAAGAGCTCACCATCACCGGGGAGATTCAAGCCCTGGATGACGACTCGTTCTTGGTCAATGGTTTGACCATCCAGTTCAACGACGAGACCGAGCGCGAGGTCGAGCTCGCTCTCGGTCTGCGGGTCAAGCTGCAGGTGTTGCTCGACGAGGATGGCGCGCTGATCGCACTCCACATCGAGGAGAGCGATGACGCGATGAACGGGAACACCAACGCAAACGACAACGCAAACATGAACGCGAACGACAACACCAATGACAATACCAACGGCAACGCCAACGGCAACACCAACGGCAACACGAATGGCAATGCCAATGGCAACACCAACGGCAATACCAACGGCAATACCAACGGCAATACCAACGGCAATACCAACGGTAACACCAACGGCAATACCAACGG
>JBFJVD010000191.1:0-5746 GCA_041624375.1 Anaerolineales bacterium | reverse complement strand
TATTCCAGCTTTTCAGCCGATCCCTCGATCGATGCGCCTTTGTGATAGTTCACCTGAGCCCAGCCGGTGATCCCCGGCTTCACCAGCAACCGCGCCCGATAAAAGGGAATGTGACGCTCAAGGTCGGCGACCAGTTCCGGGCGTTCCGGCCGCGGACCCACCAGGCTCATCTCCCCACGCAGGACATTCCAGAACTGCGGGAATTCGTCAAGGTGCATCTTGCGCATAAAACGCCCCAGTGTCGTGGTCCTTGGATCCTCTTCCAGCGCCCAGTGGGCCTGGCCATCTGCCTCGGCGTCCTGGCGCATTGTCCGGAACTTCACGACCTGATAGGCGTGACCACCCTCGCCCAGCCGAGTCTGGCGGAGGAAGATGGGGCGACCGCTCTCCAGCCAGATGGCAAGCGCCACCCACGGCAACAGGAGAAACAGTGCGAACAATCCGATCGTCGCGCCCGTGACATCGAGCACGCGTCGCCCCAGCAGGTAGAACCCGTTGACGCGCAATTCATCGACGAAGGACCGAAGCACCCAATCCGACTCCAAATGGCGGATGGGTACCCGACCGAGCAGCTCTTCATAGGCGACAGGCATGCGGACGATCTCCACCCCGCGCTGTTGAGTGTCCAGCAGGGCCTGGAACATCTCTCCGTTCATCGGACCCATGATGGCGACGATGATGTCGGTGACACCTTCGCGCTCCGCCACGTCGATCAGGCAGGAATTATCGCCGAGCACGGAGAGGCCCTCAATTGCCAGGCCCTGCTTGGCGTGGTCGTCGTCGATCAGCCCGACTACATGGAAAGGTGGTGTTTGAAGGTCCTTGATCACCCGGATCATCTCGGTGCCGCTCTCACCTGCGCCGACGATGAGCACCCGCCGCAGGAAGCCCGGCGCTGTAAAGACCCGCACATACCCCCAGCGCCACAGCATGGTCAGGGCCGCAGCAATTGCCAGGAAGTAGAGCACGCCCCGCCGCGGCAGTGAGCCTTCGACAGAGAAGTAGAGCCCCAGGTACAGAATCCCGCCGATCATGGCGGCGAAGATCACGCTGCGAACCGTCTGGCGCAGGGAGGCAGCTCGCTGCACATCATAAAGATTCACCATCAGCACGATCCAAAGGGGCGGGAGCAACACAAACCAGGGCGCCCGCTGCTGGATGAATTCCAGGGAAGGATCGGGACCCAGATAGTCGAGACGGGCCCACAGCGTGAGGGCAATGACGCTGGCGATGGTCGCGCAGGCCAGGTCGCCGACCACCAGCAGCAAGCGGCGCTCACTGACCCGCAGCCGCCAGGCGCGGCTGGTCCGTTCTGCAGTCGCCGCCATCTCAGCTTCGGCTCCGGGGGATCAGGCCCCACAGGAACGCGCCGCCCCAGGCGAGATGCATCACCGCCAGTGAGATCGGCAGCCCGATCACGAGGCCCGAATCTCGCCGTCGGACCGCAGCCAGGGCCCCGGCCAGCGCAATCGTAAGCCAATAGGTCCCAAGCATTGCGGCCAGCTTCGGACGAACCGGCGGCCATGCAACGGCCGCCGGGATCAGCACGAGCAGCATGGCGACGAAAAGCGGCGGCAGCACCTGACGCCAGCGCAGTGACCTCGGATCGCGCGCCAGCATGCGCGCCTTCCAGAATCCATAGCGGGCGTACTGCCGGGCGAGTGAGATCCAATCTCCCCGGGCGAAATAGACAGAGCGGATCGACGGATCAAACCAGACCTTCCCGCCAGAGCGACGCAGGCGAACATTCAGCTCATAATCCTCATTGCTGTGAAGCGACTCGTCAAAAGGTCCAACCCGCTCAATCCATTCTTTGCGAAAGGCGCCGAAGGGGACGGTGTCCACCGGGCCGGCTGCGCCCCCGATCCGGTAGCGGGCATCGCCGGCGCCCAGGGGATGCGCCGCAGCGGCCGCGATCGCCCGCCCGATCCATGTGTTGTGTGAGGGACGAATTTCCCAAACGCCGCCAACGTTCGCTGCGCCGGTCGATTCGAGCACATCGAGCACGCGGGCAATATAGTCTGGAGAGGGAACGGAATGGGCGTCCAGGCGTATGATGGTCTCCCCCTGAGCAGCAGCCAGCGCCCGATTCAGCGCGGCGGGGATGGTTCGCTCGGGATTATCGACCAGCTGGACCCGCAGGGATGGATGGGAAGCTGCGAAGGAGTCGATCCGCGCCCGGGTGCTGTCGGTGGACATGCCGTCGGCGATGACAACTTCGAACTCCTCCAGCGGTGTATGTTGTTCATGCAGCGCATGCAGCAGGTGCTGGACCGTAAGCTCCTCATTGAAGCACGGCACGATGATGGTCACCGAAGGATTCACTGCGTCAGAACGGCCTTCCCACCCCCTGGGCGGGAGTCCAGAGATTTGCCCGGCCAAGCGACCATTAGTTATACCAGATGGCTGTGCTTAGAAGGCACCCTTCCCCTGCAGGACCACCCAGGGGGTCCGCAGCAGGATAAAGATGTCCAGCCACAGTGAATAATTGTAGACATAATAAAGGTCATCTTCGGTATAGAGGTGCATCGGTCGGTCGCTGCGGCCATTGATCTGCCACCAACCGGTGAGGCCCTGCGGGACGGCGAAGCGGGCCCGCTGCCAGGGCTGATAGCGATCCACCAGCCAGGGGAGCTCAGGTCGAGGGCCGACCAGACTCATCTCGCCGCGCACCACATTAATCAATTGCGGCAGCTCGTCAAGACTCAAGCGCCGCAGCAACCGCCCGAGTCGAGTTGTCCGTGGGTCGTCCCGCCGCTTGTGGATCACGTCTTCCGTTTCAGGGTCGGCAGCTTCGTCTTCGGAGAACTGCGATTCCTGCTCCACCATGGTGCGGAATTTGAGCATCCGAAAGAGACGACCGTTCTCCCCCACCCGTGTCTGCACAAAAAGGGCAGAGCCAGCGGATTCAAGGCGGATCAAGATCGCCAGCACGATCATGAGCGGGCCGAATGCCAGCAGCGAGAGGCTGGCGATCGCGAGATCAAACGCCCGCTTGACCAGCCGCGGCACGCCTTCAATGGCCGGCTCGCGCAGACCGATGATTGGGATGCCCCCGAAGACCTCGGTCTCCGCTCGAATCAGCGCCAGGGAAAAGTAGTCGGGCACGATCTTGATCCGGACAGGCTCCCGCTCGAGCTGATCGACGATGTCCTGAACCCGGTCATAGGCTCTCGCCGGCAGCGTAACCCACACCTCCTTCACGTCCTTGCCGGCAACCACCTCCTTGAGCCGCTCGAGCCCGCCAAGAACCGGTACGCCCGATAACGACTGAGCCCGAAGCCGCGCATCATCATCCAGAAAGCCCACCAGATCGAACCCCCAACGGCTGTGATCAAGCAGGACCCCGGCTACGCGGCGGCCGACCTCACCAGCGCCGAGGATCAGGATGCGGCTGCGTAGCCCCGGTCGGGTGCGGCCCATGATCCGGTAGTAGATACGGAAGGCTGCACGAAACCCCAGCATAAGCGACAGGTTCACGACCAAGAAATAGATGTATTGCAGTCGCGAAAGCTCACGGAAGGTGAAGTAGAGCACTCCGGCAAGGACAAATGTGGCCACCAATGCCCCCCAAATAACACGGAGCGCTTCGTTGTACCAGCGCAGCACCACTTGCGGGTCATAGGCTTTGCTTGCTGCCAGCGAGATGCTCCAGGCCAACATGGAGACGAGATACAGGATCGGTGGGATCTGGGTGGCGGCTTCCGGCAGCGCGCCGCCGCGCCCGATGGGCAGCGCCGCCCGCAACACGGATGAGGACCACAGCCCAAGCGGGACAATCATCACATCCGCCGCAAAGAGGATCAGGGAGAGAGGTTGAATCCGCCGCATCATCGGTGAGCGGGCGCCTGACGTCCGGCCGGCAGCTGGAGATGTGGGATGGCAGCCCTGCGATCGATCGCTGGCGCAGGTCCGGTTGCGTCGTTCGTGTTGCGAGACGGTAGCCCCATAACTCCACTATACTTACTGGCCATGGAGCCGGAAGACCCCCTGACGGATGCCCTTACACTCAAGCAGCGTGCAGCACAAACGCACGGGCTTCTGCGGGCCGGTTGGCGCTGGAGCCGGCTCATCGCCGGCCCCGTAAGCGCCTCCAGCGCGACCACGCTCGTCACATTCGCCGGATTCTCGCTCTTGCTGCGATCGCTTCCCATCGAAGAAGCTGGGAGGCTTGCACTGTTGATCGGCCTCACGCAAACGCTGGCCCAGCTAGCTGGCCTCGGGCAGCCAACCCTGATTACGCGCCGCTATGCGCCCAATCCGGCAGGGACCTTCGACTGGCAGAGGGATCTGGTCAGCGCAGTCATCTTTTCCTCACCGGTCCTGATCGTAGGAAGCGTGGTCATTCATTGGCTTTACAGTCTGCAAGCGGCGCAAACGATGTTCGTCCTGTGGTTCTCGGGCGTGTCCATTCTGATTCACAACGCGGCGTTCATGCTGAACGCGCACGGCCATTATAGCTGGTCTACCTTCCTGCTTCGTTTGCCGAACGCACTGCTCATCGTACCCGCTGGATTGGCGATGATGGACCTCCGACAAGCCGCCCTACCGGAGGTATTGCTCATCTTATCGGTGGGAATTGCGCTGGTAGCCGCCGCAACCCTGCTCCTCGCGATGGCCCAGCTTGTGCGAGGGGCCAGGAGCCTCGGATTGCGGGAACGGCTCGAGTCGGTCATCTTCCTGATCCCTGCCGGAACCAGCGCGCTGGCTGAGCCGACCGTCAACTCATTGGCAGGCCTGCTTGTCGCCCCGGCGCAGCTGGCGACATTCGCCGCATTCGCCCTTCTTCTTCGTCCCTTCCGGCTCATCCGCAGTGTGTTTTCCATCGTACTGACTCCCGAGCTGCTCCGCCGCCGGTCGGTACGCCTCAACCGGATGGTCCTTGGCACGCTGCTGTTGGCCGTATGGTTAAGCTTGGGGGCCTGGCTGCTGATCCCCCCCTTCGCGGGTTGGCTCTATCAAGGTCGCTTCATCGAAGGGCTTGAGTTGCTCCCCTGGCTGACTTTGGCAGGAGCCCTACTCATCACCGACCTTGTTCCGAACAGCTCGCTCATTGGTGGGGGATCCGGGCCAATCGTTCGCCGCTACGTTTCCATCCAAGCTCTCGCGCTGCTCATCAGTCTCATCCTCGGCATGGGATTGATCGCCGCAATGGGCATCTACGGCGCAGCGATTGCCCTCGTCCTGCTTGGTGCGGCCCGCAACCTGGCCGCCTTCCTGTACTGGTTCCGCCATCAATCGACCCCTATTGAATCCTCATCCAGCAGCCTCCGATAGAAAAGCTCGACCTGTTTGGCCAGCCTTGGCCAGGCGTAGTGTTCCTCCGCCAGCCGTCGCGCGTTGGCCCCCATTTCCGCCCGAAGATCCTCATCGCCGAGCAGCCGATAGGCTGCCTCGGCATAGGCCTGCGGCGAGTCCTCAACGGCCAAACCTACACGCCCGTCTTTGAGAACCATTCCCAGATCGCCGGTGGGATGACTCAGGATGGGCCGTCCGGCGGCCAGGTAATCGCCAAACCGATTGGGGAAGCGCTGCTCGTTCACCGAATTGGGTCGGTACGGAAGCATCATCAAATCGCCGCACGCGAGGAGTTCTCCAAGGCGATGGTAGGGCACATGGCCAAAGTGCAGCATCCGATCGCTGAAGCCTTCATCGCGCAGGACAGACTCGACGGCCGGGGAAGGTCCGCCGATCATGAGCAGTCGAAATCGCGGCTCCATCTTCGCCAGCTGGGATGCGGACTGCG
>JBFJVD010000190.1:0-5777 GCA_041624375.1 Anaerolineales bacterium | reverse complement strand
GGGATGTCGCCGCGGGTGAAGCCTTCAATAAAGAAACGGATTTCGGCTTCCGTGAGCTCATGGCCATCACGTTTCTTCTCGATCACATCAACTGCGTTCATCCCGCCTCCCAGTCGGCGATTATACAGGCCGGCCCCAGCACCGGCCAATATCGATCCGGCATGAAGCGAGAGACCGCGCCCCTGCTATAATCGGCGAAATACAAACCGAGAGGTGAGTATGGAAGACGTTGATCTGTTGCTGACGGGTGCACTGGTCCTGACCATGAATGACAGCTTCGACCAGTACACAGACGGCGCGGTCGCAGTCCGGGGGGATGCAATCCATAGCGTCGGGGCCACCGCAGAGCTCCGAACCAGGGTGCGGGCAGCCACCGAGATCGATTGTGGAGGCAAGGCGCTCTTGCCTGGCCTTGTCAACGCACACACCCATGTCCCCATGACTCTGCTGCGTGGCCTCGAGGACGATAGCCGCCTCGACGTCTGGCTTCTCGGCTACATGATGCCGGTTGAGCGCGAGTTCGTTTCCCCGGATTTCGTCCGATTGGGTACTCTGATCGCCTGCGCAGAGATGATCCGCAGCGGCGTGACCTCCTTCGCCGACATGTATTACTTCGAAGAGGCCGTGGCACAGGCAACCGCCGAGACCGGGATGCGGGCTGTCTGTTCACAGACCGTGCTGAAGTTCCCCTCGCCCGACGCGGCCTCCTTTGAGGATTCGCTGGCGGCCGCCCGGACTTTCATTGAGGCCTGGAAGGATCACCCTCTGATCGTTCCATCCGTTGCGCCCCATGCCCCCTACACCACGACTCCCGAGATTCTCCGCGCCTGCAGCGAGCTGGCCGCCGAATTTGATGTGCCGCTTCATATTCACCTCGCTGAAACCGCCCAGGAAGTCGAACAGTGCCGCGACACGAATGATATGCCGGTCATCCCCTGGGTGAAGAAACAGGGTCTCTTTGAGGCCAAGGTGCTTGCCGCACACTGCGTGCATGTTGACGAGGGCGAGATTCATTCGCTCAAGAACGCAGGAGCCGGCGTGGCCCACAACCCTACGAGCAACCTGAAATTGGCTTCCGGCTTCGCGCCCGTCACCCGGATGCTCGAGGCCGGCCTGAACGTCGGGATTGGCACGGATGGGGCTTCCTCAAACAACGACCTTGACATGTTCGAGGAGATCCGGCTTGCCTCCCTGATCGCCAAGGGCGTCTCCCGCGATCCCACCGTCTTGCCTGCCCGTCAGGTCGTAGCGATGAGCACGATTCTCGGCGCGAAAGCGCTTCACATCGATCATCTCACCGGCTCACTTGTGCCAGGAAAACGCGCGGATCTAATCATGGTCGATCTGAACGCGCTTCACAATTCGCCACAGTTCGACCGTGATGAAAACGCAGTCTATACACGCCTGATCTATGCGGCGAAATCGACCGACGTAACCGACGTGATGGTGAACGGACAGTGGCTGATGCGAAACTCGGAGCTTCAGACGGTCGAAACCGCGCCGCTGCTCGAGGCTGCCGAATCCTATGCCCGCCGGATCGACAGCTTTCTGATCGAGCGCGAGGAGTCGCTCCTCTCGAAGCTGGTGGCCATCGGTGGCGCCGAGCAGCAGGAAAGCTACGAGGTGCAGATCAAAGTCCACATCGACGATCCGGCGCCCATCGTTGAAGCGCTCGCATCCGAGAAATTCGAGATCGTCCGCACCGCCCACTACCGGGAGTACGACACCTACTTCGGCTTCGCCGATCCCAGCCAGGGAAAGCTACGCTACCGAGAGGATGAGTTCCTCGACGCTCAGGGAGAGGTCTATAACGTCCGCTATCGGCTGACACTGATTGGGCCGGCCGCGGAACGAACCTATCCCAATTCGGTGCTGCTCTCACGCTCGCGCTTCATCGCACCGGCCAGCCACAGTCTGCGTTTCTACCGCGAGTATTTCCGACCGGCGTCGGAAACCCAAATCCAGAAGGATCGCTTGCGCTGGCTGGTGAACTTCCGTGGCGTCGAGTTCTTCATCAACATCGATCGCGTTGATACCCCGCCCCTCGAAGGTGCCTATCTCGAGATCAAGAGCCGAACCTGGTCCCGCAATGACGCTGAAGAGAAAGCGGTCATGATCTCCGACCTGCTCAGCGCACTCGGAGTAAAGGAGCCCGAGACGATCGAGGCCGAGTACCCCGAGATCGTCGCCGCCTGAGCAATGGTCTGGATCCATGGTGCCGCTGAGCCCGGTCGGGAATAAGCCATCCACTCCGCTCCTTGAACTGGAGCATTCCGCATCCTGATGGAGGCAATGCGCAAGAATGGACAACCGAGTCCAACACGAGGAATCACTGGATCCTTCGGATTGGCGGCAGCTCCGGCAGCTAGGTCACCGTATGCTGGACGACATGTTCGACTTCATGCAGACAGCTCGAGAGAAATCCGTCTGGCAGCCGATCCCCTCCGAAGTGCTTGAAGCCCTGGCGGAGCCGCTTCCACAGCAGGGCCAATCCGAGGAGGCGACCTACGAAGAATTCCTCAAGTTGATCCTTCCCTACTCGCTGGGCAATTTCCACCCGCGCTTCTGGGGATGGGTCATGGGAAACGGAACCCCGCTGGGCATGCTGGCCGACATGCTGGCCTCCGGCCTGAATCCGAACCTTGGCGGCGGCGAGCAGGTGCCCAATCATGTCGAACACCAGGTCGTGGAATGGTGCCGGCAGATGTTCGAGTTTCCTGAGGGGTCGAGCGGATTGCTAGTGAGCGGAGGCTCTGTTGCCAACTTGATCGGTCTGGCTGCCGCGCGGACAGCTCGGGCCGGCTTCGATGTGCGCAAAGAAGGCGTGACCGGCTCACGCGCTCCGTTGAGGATGTATGGATCGGTGGAGATGCATTCCTCGCTGCAGAAGGCCGTGGAACTCCTGGGCCTGGGCGACCGAGCGCTGCGCCGTTTGCCGGTGGATGAACGCTACCGGATCGACACGACGGAGCTACGGCGCCAGATCGAAGCGGACAAGCAACAAGGGATGCGGCCAATCTGTGTGATCGGGTGCGCGGGAACCGTCAACACCGGCGGGCTGGATCCGCTCGATGAGCTGGCCGATATCGCGGAGGAACATAACCTCTGGTATCACATCGACGGCGCGTTTGGTGCCCTCGCCTATCTTTCGCCAGAGATGCGCCCTCGGCTTGAGGGGCTCTCGCGAGCGGACTCGATCGCCTTCGACCTCCACAAGTGGGTCTACCTGCCCTTCGAGGTGGGTTGCGCGCTGCTCCGCGATGAAAAGGTCCACCGGGCGACGTTTGCACTCACGCCGGCCTACCTTTCCCACGGGGATCGGGGCATCGCCGCCGGCCCGCCGTGGCTATCTGAATACGGTCTCCAGCTCACGCGCAGCTTCCGAGCGCTCAAGGTCTGGATGGCCTTCAAGACATACGGCGCAGCCAAGATCGGCCGGCTGATCAAGCAGAATATCGACCAGGCCAATTATCTAGGAGCACTGGTCCGGGCCGAACCCAATCTTGAACAACTCGCGCCGATTGATTTGAACGTGGTCTGCTTCCGCTACGTCGCCCCCGAACTCGATGAGACGGCGTTGAATAAACTCAATCAGGAATTGTTGATCCGGCTTCATGAATCGGGCGCGGCGGCGCCGTCGGGCACGACTCTCGGAGACCGCTTTGCGCTTCGCTGCGCGATCACCAATCACCGTTCGCAGCGGCAGGATTTCGATCAGCTTGTGGCAGAAGTGCTGCAACTGGGAGGCCAGATCCGGAAGGAGGCGTCCGTCCAGGCCTCGAAGTGACAGGCCGGAGCTAGCGCTTCTCCCCTCTACCGACAACGCGCTTGCGCATCTCATACAGCCGGTTGAGGGCTTCCAGCGGCGAGAGGGCATCGAGATCGAGCGCCTCGAGCTCCGCTACAAATGCCTCCCATTCGCCAAACAGAGGAAGCTGTCGGGCCGATGGCTCGGCCCGGGAGCGCTGTGGCCCACCGGCGGCCTCATCCTCAAGGAGCGCCAGGATCTCGCTGGCGCGCTGCAGGACGGGGCGTGGCAAGCCTGCAAGCTCCGCGACGTGAATGCCATAGGAACGGTCGGCACCGCCCGGAACGATCGTGTGGAGGAAGACGACTTCCCCTCCCTCCTCAGACACCGCGATGTTGTAGTTCCGGACACCAGGCAGTCGGTCGGCCAGGCCGGTGAGTTCATGGAAATGGGTGGCGAACAGCGTGCGTGCCCGCAAGCGCGGCACCGTGTGGATATGCTCTACAACTGCCCATGCGATCGACAGCCCATCGTACGTGCTGGTGCCGCGCCCGATTTCGTCCAGGATCAGCAGACTCCGTTCGGTCGCGTTGTGCAGCAGGTGCGCGGTTTCGACCATCTCGACCATGAACGTGGACTGACCGGCATGTATCTCATCCTGCGCGCCGATGCGAGTGAAGATGCGGTCCGCTAGGCCAATGCGGCAGGAGGCGGCAGGCACAAAGCTCCCCATCTGTGCCATCAGTACAATGAGCGCCACCTGACGCAGATACGTCGATTTGCCGCTCATGTTCGGGCCCGTAATGATCCGGACGCGTTCGCCCTCTTCGAAGATCGAATCATTGGGAACGAATCGCCCGTCCCGGAGGTAGAACTCAACCACTGGATGGCGCCCATCGTGGATTTCCAGGCCGACATCGTCGGTCAGCACCGGCCGGGTGTAGCGGCGCTGGATAGCGACTTCCGCCAGGCCCGCAACCACATCCAATCTGCCGATCGCCCGCGCCGTTCGGAGAAGGCGGTCCGACTGCTCGCTGATCTGGTCGCAGAGGTCGCGAAACAGATCGGCTTCGATCTCCCGGATCCCCTCCTCGGCGCTCAGGACCTGCGACTCATAATCCTTCATCTCCGGGGTGGTGTAGCGCTCGGCGTTCACCAGCGTCTGCTTGCGCTGGTATCCCTCCGGAACCCGGCCTGCGTTCGCCTTTGTGACCTCAATGTAGTAGCCGAAGACTTTGTTGTAGCCGACTTTCAGGTTCTTGATGCCGGTGCGCTCTCGTTCCACGGCTTCGAGACCATCGATCCACTCCCGCGCGGCGCGTGAGGATTCAAGAAGTGAATCCAGCCGATCGGAGTAGCCAGTTCGAAAGACTCCGACCGCGGAAAGGGTGGCTGGCGGTTCGTCGACAAGCGCCGCCTCAAGGCGTTCGAGAGTCTCGCGGCACGGATCCAGCTGTCCACCCAATTCGGTGACCGCCGGGCTCTCACAGGCTTCAAGCAGCTGGCGAATCTCCGGCACCCGACGCAGGAAGGTCCGCATCGCCACCAGATCGCGCGGCTGCGCTACCCCGGCTCCGACCCGGTTGGCGAGGCGTTCGAGGTCGGGCAGTTTCTTCAATGACCCGCGCAGTTCGGTGCGCAGCAAGCCATCTGCCGAAAATGCGTCCACCAGCTGCAGCCGGTCCTCAATTCTGTTTCGATCGAGGAGCGGCTTGCTGATCCACTGCCGGATGAGCCGGGCGCCGAGCGGCGTCACGCTCTCATCGAGCACACCGAGCAATGAGCCTTCCAGCCGACCCTCCCGAATGGTCTCCGTCAATTCGAGATTTCGACGGGTGGAGGCATCGAGCAGCATGAAATCGTCCGTCGAGTAGCTCGAGATCGAGCTCAGGAGGCGCAGCGCTGGCTGCTGGGTCTCCTCCAGATACTCGAGGATCGCGCCGGCGGCGCCGATCGCCAGGGGGCGGTCCGCCATTCCGAATCCCTCGAGTGTGCTTGCCCGGAAGTGGGTCTTCAGCCGTTCTTCTGC
>JBFJVD010000189.1:0-5825 GCA_041624375.1 Anaerolineales bacterium | reverse complement strand
TTCGGTCTCCTTGGAGGAGGTCGCACCAAGGCGCGCCACCAGGATCACGGCATCGACCGTGGCGGCCAACGCCAGCGTTTCCGGCAGCGCCAGGGGCGGGCTGTCGAGGATGACCAGATCGCCTTTTCGGGTGAGACGGGTCACCACCTGCGCCATGCGCGAGGTGCCAATTGATTCAACGTCAGCGGCGCTGCCGCTGGTGACCACGCTCAATTTCGTGCCATCCACCTCCCGCAAACCCATATGTGGATCCTTGCCAGGCTGAAGTAGCACATCGGTGAGGCCCGGCGTTTGGTCAATCTCGAGGAAGCGGTGAATGGCCGGCCGGCGCAGATCGGCGTCGACGAGAACAACCTTCTTCTCGTCCTGGGCGGCGACGATGGCCAGGTTGATCGCCAGAGTTGTCTTGCCATCCGCCGGGGCAGGGCTGGTGATGAGCACGCTCTTCAAGTTGCCCAACCCTCTCGCTCTGGCGGCGAACTCCAGCCGCGTGTAAAGCATGCGGTAGGCATCCCAGAGCAGCGGGCTGTGCTGGCCGACATGCAGCAGAGGGCTTTGATCGACTCCCGAAGGGCCCTTCGGCCTGACCTCCGGTGTGTAGCCGATGACCGGCACACCGAGCGTGATCTCCACCTCCTCCGGCTCGCGGAAGGAATCGTCCAGGTACTCGAGCAGGTAGGCCGCACCGGCCGCCAGCGAAACGCCGAGCACCATGGCCATGAACACGATCAGCGGCAGGCTGGGTCCGATCGGAAAAATGGGCAATGAGGCGGGTTCGATGATCGTCAGGGTGTTGACCGCACCCTGCTGTGAATTCGCCAGCAGCGAGGCGTAGTTGGTTTGCAGCGTGGCCAGTTTCGTCTGTAGTCCATTCAACCTGCGTTCGGCTTCGGCCAGCTCCAGTGCGCTGTCCAATTCGCCGATCAGCTTCTGCATATCGGCGATCTCCAGCTGCGTGGCCTCAATCGCATCTTCCAGGAAGGTCAGTTGCGACTCAATGAAGACGATTCGCTCCTGCTCCTCAGTGAACGCGCCGGTTGGACTGAGCTGGAGCAGCTGGTTGGCCAGGCTGTCGGCGACCGCCTGCGCCCGCGCCGGTACGGTGTCAACCACGCGCAGCTCAATGAATTGCGTATTTGGGAGCACACGCGCGCTGTAGTCCGGCAGCTCTTCGAGCCCAAGCTCACGCTTGACTTCCGCCTTTACCGGTTCGAGCTGGGTGAACTCCACATAAGTCTGCGCGAGCTGCTGGCTGATGCCGAAGCCAAAGTTGGTCGGATTCGGATCGAAGATCGTCCGGCCGATCATCAGCGTTGCCGTCGACTCGTAGGCGACCGGTTGCGAGTTCATCAGCATGTAGCTGGAGACTCCCGCAAGGAGTGCAGCAGCGACAAGCAACCACCACCAGCGAACCAGCGGCTGTAGATAGGGTCTCAGTTCCATCGGTCCTCCCCCTCACTGCCAGAGCTCGCCCGACCCTGTGGCCCGGCGAAGCTTCTCACGACGAGGAGCTGCAAAGCAAGCCGCCAGCTGAAAAAGCGCACAGTGGTCTTGCCCGCACGCGAATGAAAGATCACGTCTGAATCCTTCAGCTTCCGAGACCTTCGGTCACGGGCCGGACCTGCTCGGATCGATCACCTTTCAAGTCTAGCACCAGTTCTTGATTGGCAGCCAGCCAGCTGGCGATGGCGGCCAGAAACATCAGATCAGTCTGCTTGAAGCGGTGTTCGTGTGGGTGAACCAGTGTGAGTACAGCAAGGACAAGGTCGTCGACGATGATCGGGACGCTCATTGCCGAGCGTGAATGGCCGCGACCCTCTTCCCATGAGCGGCGGAGCCAGCGCGGGTCTTCCGTGGTGCTCTCCACCAGAGCCGGCTGACGGTGCTTCAAAACCCATCCGGCCAGCCCGTGTTCGATCGTCTCTCGCAGGGTGGATTGGCCCTCATGCTTGACCATACCTTCATAGGCGACCGCCCCCTCGATCACCTCGCCGCGCTCATCGAGCATGAGGATGCTGCCGCTGCCGGCGCCGATGCCGTCCAGGATCAGTTCCAGCAGATGCTGGAGCTTGCCGAACTGATCCAGTTTCCATTGCAGGTCACGGTTGAACGCCTCCACCATGCTCAGAAGGAGCCGCGCCTTGCGGGATGAGGATTCATCCCGCTCGCTTAGCAGCGCTTCAACGGACTCCGGCAGCGAACCGCTGGTTGCCTGTTCGAAGGGCGCCACCTGCAGGTCGGCGCGCTGCTCGCTCTCTACCGCCAGGGATTCCTTGAGCGCCTTGCAGATAAGATGCTCCAGGATCAGGTGGGTGTCTTCGACGTGCTCGATGATGCCACTCGGAACATGCAGATTCACCTGAGCAAGATTCGCCAGCGCGCCGCCGTCGAACCCGGTGAAGCCGATCGTCATCCCACCGGCCGCGTTGGCCCATTCAATCGCCCGGACCACATTCACCGAGTTTCCGCTCGTCGAGATGCCGATGACGATATCACCCGGATGAAGCAGGCTCGCCAGCTGCTGTACGAAGACGTTTTCATAGCCCTCATCGTTGGCATAGGCAGAAAAGATGGCCATATTGTCGGAGAGCCCGATGACACGGAACGGTGGCTCGCCGGGCAAGCGTGTGTTCTTTGCCAAATCGCAGACGAAGTGTGAGGCGGTCGACGCGCTGCCGCCGTTGCCCATAATGAACACCTGCCGGCCCTGCAACCGGGCCTCCGAGAGGATATCGATCACCTGCATGATCTCCCCCATGGGCAGGCGATCCAAGGTATGGGTAAGTTCGGAAAGGTATCTCTGTACGCGGTTAAGCATTGTCTCCTCCTCGAGACAGCTGCCTCGATGGATTGCTACTGATGATGGCCTAGCGACGATAGTTGAAGATGACTTTGCTGCCGTCCCCCTCCAAGTGAAACGAAAGCTCCCGGAGATCAGACAGGGCCCCCCGAACTTCATCCTGTTTCTCTTTTGGACAGTACAGCATCAAGAAGCCACCGCCCCCGGCGCCGGTGATCTTGCCGCCCAGCGCCCCGGCGCTCCGTGCACGTGCATACATGTCGTCGATGACCGGGTTGCTGATACGGCTGGCGAGCCGCTTCTTTAACTCCCAGCCTTCATGCATAAGCTCGCCGATCGCATGGACCTCGCCGGCCACCAGGCCATCCCGTGCTTCGAGGGCCTGTAGCTTCATGCGCTCGAGAATCGGCAACCGATCGTTCACGTTGGCGTTCTGCTCTGTGAGAATGGTCGACGACTTCCGGGTCTTGCCGGTGTAAAAGAGCATCAGGTTCTCATCGAGCCGGCGCAGTGTGGCCTCCTCGACGGGGACTCGCTCCACCTCCACCGTCCCGTCCGGTCGAAATTCCATAAACCGAATGCCGCCGAAGGCAGCGATGTACTGATCCTGATAGCCGACCGGTTTCCCGAGCACGTCGATCTCGATCTCGCAGGCCTCCTCCGCCAGGCATGACGCAGGATGCATCTCGCCGAGATAGGTGTACATCGCGTGGAGCGAACCCACCGTGACTGTGCTCGACGACCCGAGCCCGGAGCCGGCGGAAGGGATGTCGCCCATCGTGGCGATCTCAACGCCATCGGATATTCCCGTCTTGCGCAGCGCCTCGCGGATCAGCTCATGCCGAACCTGATCGACGCACTCGACCATCTCCGTCTTGGTGTAGCCGACACGAATCATGTGATCGAAGCGCTTCTTGATGACCACGAAGATGTACTTGTCGATGGCACTGTTGAGGACGCAGCCGCCCTCCTGCAGGAAGTAGGAAGGCAGATCGGTCCCCCCACCGAACAAGCTGATGCGAAGCGGAGTCTGAACGATGATCACGCGACCACTTCCTGCTGCCGGAAGTAAGCAACCGTCCGCTGCAGACCCTCCGCCAGCGGAGTCTCCGGCTCCCAACCCATCTCGGCCTTAGCCCGATCGCCCGTCAGGTAGATGCGTCGAGTCTCACCAAGCTTGGGGGGGCCGTGAGCCGGCTCATGCGGGTAGGCCGTGATGTCCCGAAGACATTCAAAGATCTCATTGATCGAAATGCCTCGGCCTGACCCAAGATTGTAGAGACCGCTCGAGTGATTCGAGTTCAGGGCGAGCAGGTTGGCCCGGGCGCAGTCGCGCACATAGACAAAGTCGCGCACTTGCTCACCATCCCCATTAATCGTTACCGGCGCACTGCGCAGCATCTGGCCCGTGAAGATCGCCACCACGCCGGCCTCCCCATGCGGATCCTGGCGTGGCCCGTAGACATTCGGGTAGCGCAGGACCACATACTCGAGCCCGTAGTTCGTGCAGTACATATGCAGGTAATGCTCGACCGTGTGCTTGCTCGCGCCGTACTGACAGATCGGGCGAATCGGATGTTCCTCGTCACATGGCAGGTATTCCGGCTCGCCGTAGACTGCGCCGCCCGTAGAAATGTAGATGAAGCGCCGAACGCCGTAAGTCCGGGCGCACTCGAGCAGGTGAATCGACCCCAGGATGTTCACATCGGCGTCGAAGATGGGCTCGGCCACCGAACGGCGGACATCCATCTGGGCCGCATGATGGTTGATGACCTCTGGCCGCTCGAGTTCGAAGACCTTCTGTATGTCCGGACTGCGAATGTCGAGTTGATAGAACTTGACACCTGGATTCAGATTCGAGAGGCGTCCGCTGGAAAGATCATCGACAACGACTACCTCATGCCCATGCTCCAGATACAGATCGACCACATGTGAGCCGATGAATCCGGCACCACCCGTAACCAAGACCTTCATGAGAGCTCCTTAATGAAGAAAGGAATTAGTAGGCCCCGCGGCCGCGCAAGACAACAGGGACGGTCTGCCAGAGCAGCTGCAGATCGAGCCAGATCGTCCAGTTGCGGATGTAGTACATGTCCATGCGGACCCGTTCCTCGTAGGAAACGTCCGAGCGGCCGCTTACCTGCCATAAGCCGGTGATCCCGGGTGGAACGGTGAGCAGGTTGATTGCCCACTGGTTGTACATCGGGACTTCTTGTGGCGAGATCATGCGCGGCCCCGCAAGCGACATCTCCCGCCGTAGGACATTGAAGAGCTGGGGCAGCTCATCGAGACTGTAACGCCGCATGAATCGGCCGATCGGCGTAACGCGTGGATCGTCTTTGAGCTTGTGATTCCGTGCCAGCTCCTCCTTCAAGCGGGGATGCTGCTCAAGGATCGCATCGCCGTTGCTGTACATAGTCCGGAACTTGAAGGCGTCGAACTGACGACCGTTGACACCCATAACCCGCCGCCGGTAGATGATCGGTCCTTTCGAGCCCAGGCGGACCAGAACCGCGAGCAGAAGGAGCACCGGCGAAATCAGGACCAACACGGGGATGGTCAGGCCGTAGTCAAGCAGCAGCTTCATGACCCGATTGGTTCCTGTGAGTCGGACACGATTCACGCCGACAAGCGGAACGTAGGCAAATTCCTTGACATTCAATCCAGTCGTAATGATCTCGAAGAGCCCGGAGGAGAGCCGTACATTCACATCACTGCGGACGCCGTAGCGGCTGAAGATCCCCAAAATGTCATCTCGTCGTAGAGCACTGGTGGCGAGAATGATCTCTTCTACGTCGTAGGTCTGCAGGATTGATTCGAGGTCTTTTGTGCTGCCGAGGATGCTCAGTCCCCGGAAGACGCGCGATCCGACCGGCTGCGTGTCGTGAATAAAGCCGAGCAAGTGCAGGCCGGATCGGGTCCAGCTGGTAAGCTGTTCCGCCAGGGAGCATGCTTCGGCATTGACGCCGATGATGACTGCGCCCGCAAGGAAATAGCCTCTCGAGCGAAGCGAGTACACCGCCCG
>JBFJVD010000188.1:0-5880 GCA_041624375.1 Anaerolineales bacterium | reverse complement strand
TTGCCCGCGCCATTGGGGCCTAAGAAACCAAGCACTTCGCCGCGGACGGCATGGAAGTTCAGGCCCTGAATGGCCGGGTTTCGGCCATAGAACTTGGTCAGATCCTGGACGTCGATCATATGCTGCGCCGACATGCTGCTCTTGCCATCCTCCACATACGCACAGAAAGCACAGCGGCCACAGGAAGAGGCGGCGTGTGCTCTCGTAGACAACCCCGAACCACGGGTTGAGGACCGGGTCAAATATATCGAATAACCTGCGGGACTGTCAAGGAGGAAGCGTGCGCACCTCTCGCCGAACTCCTCTTGGTCCGCAGGGGTCGGAATCTTTTAAGGAAGGCGCAACCCTCCTTGACAGTGTAAGTTCCAAACTGTACAATCCGACCGCTCTCCCATTCGCACGCCAAGGAGGCTCTTTTTCTTATGTACTCGATGGAAGGACTCACGGCCTTCGAGGCCATCGCCATTTGGTCGGTCCTGGCCGTGGCAATCATCGGACTTCTCTATGCGATCCTTTTACGCAGCCAGATCCTCCAGGAAGATAGGGGGACGGTTCGGATGCAGGAGGTCTGGAACTGGATCCGCGAAGGTGCGGATACCTACCTGGGGCGACAGCTGCGCTCGATTCTGCCGATGATTGCCATCCTCACGGTGGCGCTCTTCCTTTCGGTCTACATCGTCCCGCCGACGCCCGAAGCGCTCGAGCGCTTCCGCAATATGGATGAGAGCGGCGTTCGGCTGGTGGTCGGCTTCGGCCGGGCGATCGGCTTCGTAATGGGCGCCATCTTCAGCCTGACGGTCGGACAGATCGGGATGCGGATGGCGGTCCAGGCCAACGTGCGCGTGGCCTCCGCCGCCAGGCATTCCTTCGGCGACGCGTTGCGTATCGCGTACCGGGCAGGAACGATTACCGGAATGCTGACGGATGGGCTTGGCCTCTTTGGGGGAACGATTCTGTTCATCATCTTCGGTATCGCCGCGCCGGATGCTTTGCTGGGATTTGGCTTTGGCGGAACGCTGCTGGCGCTCTTCATGCGAGTGGGCGGCGGAATCTATACCAAGGCCGCAGATGTCGGCGCCGACCTGGTGGGGAAGGTCGAGGCAGGGATTCCCGAGGACGACCCCCGCAACCCCGCGGTGGTCGCCGATCTCGTCGGCGACAACGTCGGCGACTGCGCCGGCATGGCGGCCGACATCTTCGAATCCTACGAGGTCACGATTGTGTCCGGCCTGATCCTTGGCCTGGCGCTCTGGCACATCACCGGCGACCTGGATTGGATCATCTTCCCACTGCTCGTGCGCGGCATCGGTGTGCTCTCATCAATCTTCGGCACGTATGCGGTGCGCGGCGGCCCCGAAGAGGGCGGCAACGCGATGGCGGCCATCTTCCGGGGCTACCTCACCTCGGCGGCTATTTCGGTCGTGCTCTTCGGCCTGACCGCATTCTTCTACATCGGCGACTCGATCCCCGGCGGCTGGTGGCGCCCGTTCCTGGCCGCAACGGTGGGCGTTCTGCTAGCGATTACCATCGACCGGCTGACCGAGTACTTCACCGGCAGCCACAGCCCACCGGTGCAGGAAATCAAGAAGGCTACGGATACCGGACCGGCGACCACGATCCTCTCAGGCATCGCCGTCGGCTATGAATCCAGCGTCTGGGCGATCATCGTCATTGCGGTGACGATCCTGGCCTCGGTGCTGATCTTCGGCACGATCCCCGGCATTACGGGCGCTGAGCAAGTGACATTTGTGCTTTACGGTGTAGCGATGGCGGGCATCGGGATGCTCACGCTGACGGGCAACAACGTGGCGATGGACTCCTACGGGCCGATTGCCGACAACGCGGCCGGCATCGGAGAGATGGCTTGGGCCGGCAAGGACGATGAGGAGATCCGTAAGGCGCAGCGCATCATGGCAGACCTGGATGCGGTCGGCAACACCACCAAGGCGATCACCAAAGGGGTGGCGATCGGTTCGGCCGTGATCGCTGCCGTAGCGCTATTCGGCTCGTTCCTGGTGGATGTTAGCCGTGCTCAAGCGACGCTGGGCATTCCGCCTGAGCAGCAGATTCAGTCCATCGGCATTCGAGTCGACCTGCCGCAGGTCTTTGTGGGAATGTTGATTGGCGGCGCCCTGCCCTGGCTCTTCTCCAGCTTTGCCATCAACGCCGTGAGCCGGGCCGCCTCGCTCATCGTGAACGAGGTCCGGCGGCAGTTCAAGCTCGGCGTACTCGAGGGCAAGGTGGACCCAGATTATCGCCAGGCGGTGGAGATTTCTACGACGGCGGCGCAGAAGGAACTGATCTCGCTGGCGCTGCTCGGTGTAGTCACGCCGATCGTCGTAGGGCTCACCTTGCGGATAGAAGCACTAGGTGGGTTCCTGGCCGGAGCGATCCTCTCCGGCCAATTGCTGGCTGTGTTTATGAACAACGCTGGGGGCGCCTGGGACAATGCCAAGAAGTTGATCGAGGATGAGCCCAGCGAGCCTGAACGCAATCGCGGCAAAGGCTCTGAGCGCCATAAAGCAGGTATCGTCGGCGACACGGTCGGCGACCCGATGAAGGACACTGCAGGTCCGGCGCTGAACCCGATGATCAAGGTGGTTAATCTGGTCTCCGTGATCATCGCTCCGATCGTCGTTCAGTACGAGGAACTGGGACTCCTCGGCTGGGCCTTCGTGCTCGTTCTGGTCGCGCTTCTCGTCTGGGCGATCTGGCAGTCAAAACGGCCAGCGGCCGCCATTCAAATCGAAACCGTCGAGGTCGCGCAGGCGGCCGGCGACTAGATCCGAAGCGCTCCTCGCCATCAACCAAGCGGGCCCGGCCGATAAGGCTGGGCCCGTTCGCTATCGCCCTCTCGTTCCCCGCGCTAGAATCCGTCCCTCATGTCGGGGAATACGATCCGCAGCCTTGACCTGCGCCGCCGGATCGCCTGGACGGCGCTGCCAACTCTCGCTCTCGGCCTCCGTGCTCTCTTCCCTGCCAGGGGAATGGATGAGATTGGAGTCATCGCACTACGCGACGCCGGTCTGAGCCTGCTGCTTGTATTGGCGGTGGTCAGCGTTTCGTATGGCCTGGGACGGTGGCTGCTCACTCGCCTGCAATCATTGAATCTCACCGGACTGGAATTCTTCGTTGTGGCCACGGCGCTCGGTCTCGGCGCCACCGGCTACCTGCTGCTTGGACTTGGCCTGGTCGGCCTGCTCCGTCCAACCTATATCACCGCCGCCGTTCTGATCATGAGCATCCTGATGCCGCCAGAAGCTGGGTTCCTAGGGCGTCTTCGCGTCGGGTTTGCTGCCGACGGTAGATCCATCCGCCTCTCTCCCGTTTCCATAGCAATCTTGGTCTTCGGCCTTGCGATCGGAGCGCTGAGCCTCATCCATGCGCTTGGCCCGCCGTGGGACTACGACGGCTTGATGTATCACCTGCTGGGTCCCAAACTCTTCCTGGAGGCCGGCAGAGTCTTCCCTGAACCAGACAACTGGTACATCAACGGGCCCTTCACCATCGAGATGATCTTCTCCGTGGGCATGGCCTTTGGCGACGACGTGTTCCCGAAGCTCATCCACTATGTCTTCGGCATCTTGCTCGTGCTCGGCACCTATGCCTTCGGCAGGCGATGGGTCGGAAGCCAGGCCGCCTGGCTGGCAGTCGCCGTGCTGCTCACGCTGCCAACACTGCCTGTCTGGGCTGCGTTTGCCTACATCGATCTGGGCTGGAGTGTCTACGAGTTCCTGGCCATCGCGATGGCCCTGCTCTGGCTGCAGGCGCGCGAGTCGAAGCACTTGATCGCGGCGGGGGTCTTCCTGGGTCTGGCGATGGGGAGCAAGTACCTCGGGCTCCACGGATTGATCGTGCTTGGGGGCTTCGTTCTGCTCGCTGGCCGGCGGGCGGGCTGGCGGCAGCTCGTTCGAGCAGGTTTGAGCCTTGCAGTTCCGGCCCTTCTGGTTGCCTCGCCCTGGTACATCAAGAATGCCGTCTGGTTCGGCAACCCGGTCTTTCCGTTCTATTTCGGAGGCGGTGGCTGGGACCCCCAGCGGCTTGCCCTGTACACCGCCTACCTCGACACATTTGGGGTAGGTCGAGAGCTCGTGGATTATCTGCTCCTCCCCTGGAATATGTATGCGCAGCACGAACGATTCGGCACAATTATGAATCGCATCGATTTGCCAAGCATTCTCTTTCCATTCCTTCTTGCCTATCCTTTCATCCGCTTAAGAGAAAGACCACTGAATTGGATCCTGGGGATCAGCGGGATTCGTTTCTTATTGTGGGCCACTGGTTCGCAGCAGATCCGATTTCTACTCCCGATTTTTCCGGCGCTTGCGATCGTCACGGGATACTTGCTGAACGGGACAGTCGGAACAGGTGAACGCCGGCCTGCATGGCGGCTCTTCCTTCCGCTTTTAGCCGTCGGTCTGATGGCGATCACTCTCTTCTATCAGGTCGTCATTGTTCTGCAATTCGCATCCTATCGATCCGTCCTGGGCCTGGAGAGCCGCCGTGCCTTCCTCGTCAGGAATGTCCGAGTCTTTCCCGCAGCACGATATTCTGCTGAGAATCAGGAGACCTTAGGACGCACACTCCTCCTTGGTGACGGTCGTGAATACTTCTGTCATCCAGCCTGTGTCCCGGACCCGGATCATTTCCGATGGGCGGCTGAGATCGTTCGGCTTTCATCCCCCGCATCCTTCCGAGAGCGATTCGACAGAGCGGGGGTGAGATCCGTGCTGCTCAGCATTGAGGACCTGGACTTCATGCTCCAGCACGATCCGGGAGGCGTTATCCGACAGGCCGTCGACAAGCTTTTGGCATGGCGTGAACAGGGCTGCCTGGAGGAGATGTACCGGGACGATTGGGCCATCATCTATCGCGTCGGCTGCGAGGCTCCCTGAGAGGCGGCTAGAAGCTGTGATGGTGCACAAGCGTGGCGAGGGCCTTGAGAGGGCGCAATCGGCCAAACGGGGGACCGACCTAAGGCGCGGAAGGGAATGAGTCCGCTTTCCCCGGGAGCCGACGCACTCGCTTCCCTGGCATTCCTGCCGATCTTCTTCATCGTCAGTTATGGCATTGGGGCGGTTCTCATTCGGCGCTGGGTCGAATGTTCGTTTTCCGACTTGGAAGGCGCCTTGCTCTGCACCGGCTTAGGAATGGGCGTCATCGCCTATGAAGTGCTGCTTCTTGGCCTGCTGGGCTTGCTCACACCGCCGGTGCTTATGGCGCTTGTGGCGCTCAACGGCGTGCCAGCGGTGGGATTTCTGGGAAGGCGGGCCGAATGGAGACGGCTCCGTTCACGGCTTCGTCGGCCAGTGTTCGGCTCCCGTTTCAACGCAACCATCGCGATCCTGGGCTTCGCTTCTGCGCTCATGACACTCGCCATGGCGCTGGTCCCGCCGCGCGGCTACGACGCCCTGATGTTCCATCTGGAAGGGCCGCGGTTCTTTCTCGAGGCCGGGAGGATTCTTCCTTCCGTCGACCAGTGGTGGCTCAATCTCCCCTTCACCGTGGAAATGCTCTACCTGGTTGGACTGGCCTTCGGCCTGGAGTCCTTTTTGAGCCTGCTGCACTTCGCCTTCGCGGTTCTGCTCATCCTGGCAACTTTCGCCATAGGGAAACGGTTGAGCAGCGCCCGCGATGCCTGGCTGGCCGTCGCGATCCTGCTGGGCATCCTCGTGATGTCGGCGTGGGCGAGCCTGGCGAACATCGACTTCGGTTGGGCCTTCTTTGAGCTCCTCTGTTTGCTGGCCCTCCTGGGATGGCGTCGATCAGGGGCGCAGAGATACCTGGTGCTGGCCGGGATGTATCTGGGCCTCGCGCTGGGATCGAAGTATTTAGCCTTGAGCGGGGCAGCCATGTATGTGCTCTTTGTCTTCTTTGCCC
>JBFJVD010000187.1:0-5929 GCA_041624375.1 Anaerolineales bacterium | reverse complement strand
GCCGACCATAATAGCCGCAGCCGCAGTTGCGGAACGGCGGATTGGCGCGTCGTTTGGAGCATGGGTAAGGGGATGTTTTTACCATGGTGAGCCAGGCTGATCTCGAAACGGACCTCCATGCGGCGATGCGTGCCGGCGACGACTTGCGGAAGCGCACGCTGCGCATGGTGCTTTCAGGAGTGAAGCTGGCGGAGGTCGAGAAGCGCGAGGGCTTGACCGAGGATGAAATCCGCGGCATTGTGGAGAAGGAAATCAAGTCACGCCGTGAATCGATCGCAGATGCAGAGCGTGCCAGCCGCACGGATCTCGTTTCTGCGGCCGAAGCCGAACTTGAGCTGCTGGAGACTTACTTGCCTGAGCAGATGAAAGACGATGAGCTAGAGACGCTCGCCAGCTCTGCGATCCTCGAGGTCGGGGCAGACTCGCCGCAGGCCATGGGAAGCGTGATGAAGATTTTGATGCCACGTGTTCAGGGAAGGGCCGATGGGAGCCGGGTGAGCGAGGTTGTCCGGCGCCTACTCAGCGAAAAGACCTGAGACTGATGGATGATGGCTCAGCCCTGCGACCTGCGCCAATCGAGCGGCTGCGCTACGCCTGGCGTGCCGCACGGCTCTGGTTGGTGTTCGCGGCAGGGTTGATCGGCACGACGCTGGCGCTCTCCCTCCCCGTTTCACAGCAGCAATCGACCGTCGGCTTATCGCTCAACGATGTTGCCCAGCAGGATATTCCCGCGCCGTACGCGCTTGCCTTCACCAGTGGGCTGCTGACGGAACAGGCCCGAGAGGCTGCGGCAGGCGCCGTCCCTGAAGTCTTCGACCCCCCCGATGGTCAGGTCGCTCGTCAGCAGATCGAGCAGCTTCGGGCGACGCTTGACTTCATTGACGCCGTGCGTGCCGACACTCAGGCCACGGAACAGCAGCAGCTTGAAGACCTTTCCGCGCTGGCCGATGTGAGATTCGACCCCGAGACCGCGCAAACCATCCTCAACATGCCGGAACCGCGCTGGCAGGCAGCCAAACTGGAGGCGATTTCGGTCCTCGAGCAGGTGATGCGAAGCGAGATCCGAGAGGACCGGCTGGAAACGGCTCGTCGAACCGTTCCGGCCCTTGTGAGCATCTCGATGCCCGTCGGACAAGCGGACATCGTTGTCCAGCTGGCGTCTGCCTTCCTGGTGCCGAACGCGCGCTACAACGAGGAGGCTACCGAAGCGGCGCGGGCACAGGCTCGCCTGAACGTCACCCCGGTGGTTAAATCCTACGCTGCCGGCGAATCGATCGTCAATCGGGGCGAGGTCGTGACAGAGCTGCACCTGGAGGCGCTGGAAGAATACGGCCTGCTTCAGCCGGTGGAATTCTGGCGAGAGCTGGCGATCCGTGGCCTCCTGGTCACCGTGCTCGCAGCAGCCCTGGTGCTGTATGGATTCCGGGTCCATCCCCATGAAATCGCCGGCACCCGAATGGCAGCCATGCTCGCGGTCGCATTTGCGGTGATCGCGCTGGCGATGCAGTTCATGATCCCCGGCCGGACGGTGTTGCCCTACCTCTTCCCGGCGGCCACCTTCCCGATGATGCTGGCGATATTATTCAGCCCAGGGATGGGGATCGTCGCCGCGCTGGTGAGCGGCGCCCTTGCCGGGTTCCTGGCTCCCCGCGGCCTTGAACTCAGCCTGCTGATCATGCTGAGCGGCTCGATGGGTGCGTTGCTCATCTCACGCGCAGAGCGCTTGAGCGCCTTCTTTTGGGCCGGCTTAGGGTCGGCGCTTGCCGCGGTGGCCGTGGTGGTCATCTTCCGCTTCCCCGACCCGAGCACGGATCTCGTTGGCAAGGCATCACTGCTCGGCGCGGCTGTGCTCAGCGGCCTTCTCTCGGCCAGCCTTGGCTTCGCGCTGCTTCTGCTGGTCAGCAACCTGCTGGGCATCACAACGAACCTGCAGCTTATCGAGCTCTCGCGCCCCGATCACCCGCTGCTCCAGTTCATCCTGCGCAACGCGCCCGGCACCTATCAACACAGCCTGCAAGTAGCCAACCTTGCCGAGCAGGCCGCGCGCGTGATCGGTGCCAATGCATTGCTGACCCGAATCGGCGCGCTCTATCACGACGCCGGCAAGGCGCTCAGACCGCAATTCTTCATTGAAAATCAGGTCGCCGGCCAGAACATCCACGACCAGCTCGATCCAACAACAAGCGCCAATATCATCCTGGCCCACGTGCGGGATGGGCTCGAGTTGGCCCGCAAGCACCGGCTGCCACGTGCGATCCAGGCGTTCATTGCGGAGCACCATGGGACACTTGAGGCCACCTACCAGTACAATTCGGCGCTTGAGGCGGTTGGCGGCGCTTCCGACCGGGTGGACCGGCGGGATTTCACCTATCCCGGGCCACGACCGCGCTCGCGCGAGACTGCGCTCCTGATGATGGCCGACGGCGTTGAGGCCCGTGCACGGGCAGAGGCCCCGAAAGACGATGAGCAGATCGAAGAGATTGTGCGCTGGGTGATCCAGGATCGGCTCAATCGAGGGCAATTTGACCGCACAAACCTGACCTTGAAGGACCTGGATTCGATCCGCCGGTCCTTTGTGAGCACCCTGCGGGGCATGTATCACCCTCGCCTCCGCTACCCATCGGTCGCCGCGGAGGAACCCGGCGAGGCGCGCGCACTGGAGGCCTCGACCACGCCCCAGGCCGACCCGCGTTGACACTGCGGACGACCGTTCGCCTCGAAACCGACTACGGGGGAGACCCAAAGCTCCTGAAGCTAGCTGCCAATACCACACTCCGTGCTGCCGGCCAGGCAGAGGCTGAGCTCACGGTTGTACTCGCCGACGACGCACTGCTGCGTGAACTGAACCTGCGCTACCTGGGGATCGATGAGCCCACCGATGTTCTTTCCTTCCCGGCAGGCGAAGCTGCAAGCGAGCGGTCCGAATCGTACTACCTCGGCGACGTCGTAATTGGCTTGCCGGTCGCCAAGCGGCAGGCCAGCGCCGGTGGGCATTCCGTCGAGGCCGAACTGGCTCTCCTCACCGTCCATGGGGTACTTCACCTGCTCGGCCATGACCACGCCGACGATGATGGTCGGAGGCGGATGTGGGCGATCCAGAAGAAGGTCCTGGGCGAACTCGGCTACGTCGAAGTGGCGCCGATAACTAAATGAAACCTGAGCGACGCGCTCGTTCGCGTGCGGAGTCTTTCCGGCATGCCTTTCAGGGCTGGCGCCATCTGCTGTGGACGCAGCCAAACGCGAGGATTCACGCCGGGATCACCGTCGCCGTGATCCTGCTGGGTGCGTGGCTGGTCCGCTCCCTGACCGACTGGGGCCTGCTGCTGATGGCGATCGCGCTGGTGTGGTCGGCCGAATTCTTCAACACGGCCGTGGAAGCTGTCGTGGATCTTGCCAGCCCGGAACTGCATCCGTTGGCGGGAATAGCCAAGGACCTTGGCGCCGCGGCGGTGCTCTTGAATGCCATCGCAGCAGCGCTGATCGGCTTGCTGGTGTTTGGACCCCCTCTCTGGTTGCGGTTCACAGGCGGCTGAGCGCCGAAAGCCGCCGGTTACAGGAACCTTACGTTTATTTGCCACCCCTAGGGTTGTATGCGATAATCCAGACCGATTGAGTCGGTTCTTCTGAGCGGGGGTATACCCTTTCATGGCGCAAGAGAGAATTGCGCGCCAGTCCGGCATGTATCGCGCCGCCACTGAGCGGTTCGACTTCAACAATCCCGGTCAGGCGCTATCGAACCTGCTGAAGCTGGCCGCCGATCTTCTCGGCGCAGAACGAGCGGCGCTCTATGAGTACGATGAAAGCGAGACCGGCTTCAGCCCTCGCTTTGCCTACGGCCTGAACGTCTCCGATCTAGGTCGGCTTTCATCAAGCGCCGAGCACCCGGTCTTGAGGAGTGCCCTCCACCGGCACCAGGCCTCGTCTTCCGATGGCTCAAAAGGATCCTTTGGATTGCCGTTGGCACCCGGGGTTGTTGGCTGTGCCCCCTGTGTAAGCGGCAACCAGACGATCGGCCTGCTCTTTGTCGGTCGAGACGCGCATGAATTCAATGAGGACGAGCTCTCCACTGCGGAAGTCTTCGCCTCCCGCTCGGCTGAGATCCTCAGCTTTGCCCGCCAAACGGCGACCCAGAGCTACCTGTTCCACAAGCTCTCGCTGCTCTACCAGGCCAGCCATGCCATCACGAGCACCCGCGACCGCCAAGAAGCGGTGCGCCAGACGGCGGCGCACTTGCTGAAAGCCTCCTCGGCCGAAAGCTGCGAGGTGCTGATCTTCGACGAGACCGGAAGCCAGACGACGCGCTTCCGGCAGCAATTAAGCAAATCGATCCAACAGACCGTGGTTTCTCTGGTGACCGAGGGAATTCCCGACTATCCGATCCATAAGCAGGTACTGGAGGATTTGAAGCCGGCCACGCTCAGCCTCTCGCCCCCGCAGGGATCCGCAAAAGACATCGCCCTGCTCCAGTCAGAAGGGATCGCGGCGGCAGCGATCTTCCCCCTTGCCACGCGCAACGAGGCATTAGGCCTCGTTCGGCTCCTGTACAACAAGCCAGGCCGGCGCATCAATGATCAGGAGCTGGAGCTGGCACAGGCCATCATCAACATTGGCGCGGTTGGATTACAGGATGCCATTCACTTCGAGGCAGCCGAAGCCCGCACGAATCAGCTTCAGGTTCTGAGTGAGATAGGGCGTGAAGTCACCTCAACGCTTGATCTTGAAACGGCGCTTGAGAACGCCATGCGCCACGCCCAGGGCCTACTGCAGGCGGAAGCCTGCATCTTGTTTCTGCTCGACGATGAGGGCGAGAAGCTGATCCTGAAGGCAAGCGGCGGGAGCAAGATGCGGCTGCGCGACGTCGCCATCCGGCTCGAAGAAGGGATCGCCGGCTGGGTGGCGCGCAACCGCCGTCCGCTCATTGTCAACGACGTCCACACCAATCCCCTGTATCACAGCGCCATCGACAGCCAAACCGGCCTGCTCACCACCTCCGTCCTGTGCGTGCCGCTCGAGACCCGTGGTGAGATCGTCGGCGTGATCGAAGCCATCAACCACCCCAAGGGTGCGTTTACCGATAGCGAGCAGCAGCTGATCTCTTCCGTCGCCTCATGGGCTGCAATCGCCCTGGACAATGCAAACCTTTTCCAGCGGGTCGCAGACGAACGCAGCCGGCTGGAGGCCACCCTCGTCGAGACTGCAGACGCAGTGGTGCTCACAGACCGCACCGGCCGCATCATCCTGGTGAACCAGGCCGCTTCGCATACCTTCCGCATCAACCCTGAGCTGGCCCAAGGGCGTGTGGCCTCTGAGATCTTCATCGACCACCCGCTCGGCGAGCTCCTTACGAGCGAAAGCATCACCCTGCCTACGACCATGGAGATCTCGACTCCCACCGAGCGCATTCTGTACTGCACGGTCAGCCCGGTGACGGATGTCGGCCGGGTGGCCGTCATGCAGGACATCACTGCGCTGAAGCAGATCGACCGCATGCGTTCACAGCTCTTGGGAACCGCTGCCCACGACCTGAAGAATCCTTTGAACGCCATCCGGCTTGGCGCGGATCTTCTCAACGACGCGCCGCTCAGCGACAGCCAGCGCAAGGCGCTCAACATGATGCAGCGCGCCACCGACAGCATGACGAACCTGATCACCGGGCTGCTTGAGACCATCCGCGTCGAGTCCACCGCCACAACCGCGCTCGAGCCGTGCCAGATCAACGACCTGATCCGGCGCGCGATCGAAGATCTGCGGCCTTTGGCTGAGGCGCGAGAACAGACCATTCACTACGAGCCGCCGAAGGAATCGCTGCTCATCATTGGTGATCCGAGCCGCTTGAATTCGGTCACCACCAACCTCCTGAGCAATGCGATCAAGTTCTCTCATAAAGGCGGTCGGATTGACGTCGCCGTCGAGTGGGATGACGATAAGG
>JBFJVD010000186.1:0-5946 GCA_041624375.1 Anaerolineales bacterium | reverse complement strand
TTTTGTTCAATTTCAATGCACACAGCGACCGTGCCTGGAAGCGCTTCCTCTCCTAGACACAGCCGAAGTAAGGAAGTTCCCCCATGCCACATCTAGAAAATGGAATGCGGTCGAGAGCCGAACCAAAGAGGATCCCACCATGAACCGTGCGCTGATTGATGCCTTCCACCGTCTGCTGCATGAGGTCCATCCGGACCATGCCAGGGATTTCACTTGCGATGAATGTTCGGAGGTCTTGGACGCGTTCGCCGAACTGGTGGTTCGAGGCTTCGAAGTGTCGGAGCTGTTCCCCCTTGTCCGCCAGCATGTCGATCACTGCGATCGCTGCCGGTCAAAGTTTCACACCCTGTTGGCGAAATTGAGGCTCGAGCTCGATAGGGCCTGACGGCGGCGCAGTTTCAGACAGGAAGATCCGGCGATCTCATCCCGATAAGGGTTCCCATCCCCAACCGTCCCCCCGCACCTGAACCCGGCCGAGCGCGGGAAAGGGCATGTGTGTCGCATGCACCAGGTCACCCGTCGCCGCAAGCCGCGGCAGCCAGGCGCGCCGGGCAGCCACCGAGGCCGCCTTGTCGTGATCCGGTGCTGCCGGCCACTCGGGGTGCTCCACATGGATTCGATGAAAGACGAGATCCCCCAGCAGCCAGAGCCGCTCCCCTTCTGAATTCACTTCGACCACAAGATGCCCGGGCGTGTGGCCGGACCCGTCATGGACCACCACGCCGGGCACGATCTCATCGCCCGGTTCGATCCGCTCCACCTGCTGATCAGGCACCCTCGCCAGCTGCGCGCGCGAACGAGCGGCAAGGTCGCTCTCCCCAGGAAACGCAGCGTCCGGGGACCAAAAATCCCACTCAACCCTGCTCAAGAACACCCGCGCCTGAGGAAAGACCAGCGTGCCGTCCTGCCGGAGCAATCCGCCCACATGATCGAGGTGGCCGTGCGAGATCACGATCGAATCCACCGCCTCGGGCTCGACTCCCAGCGCCCGCAGCGCTGACGGCAGCCGGCCGGCGGTCGCCATGCTTTCGCCAAGGCCGGTATCCACCAGGACCCGGGCTGTCCCTGTGTCAACCAACATGGTGGTGGCCGTGAGTTGCATCTCGCCGGGCGGCAGGCCGTAGCGCCGCCGGGCCGCCGCAAGCTCGGAGTCCGATAGGCCCGGCGCCATGCTCTTGGACGCCATTTCGAAGTAGCCGTCACTCAGGCTGTAGCAGCTGAATCCACCGACCTGATAGGAGAAATGCTCGTCCAATGGGGGACCTTTCTGTGATGGGCAAATGGAAGCGCGCTCTGGGAATAGTGTACCGGCAGTGCAAAGCCCCGGCTCTCGCTGGGGCGCGCGTGCCGGGGCGTCGGCTGGCTGGAAGCTGCGGGACGTTCCTAGAAGATCGCGTCCGCGAAGAAGACCCAGTAGTACACGAGGTAGGCCCCGGCGCCGATGAGAAACATGGCGCTGGCCCGGTTGAGGTGCGGGATCGCGCCGCGCAGCCAGCGCGCGACGGTCCCACGGAAGAGCGCGCTGCCGATGGTCACTGCGATCAGAATGACGCCCATACCCAGCGCATAACTGATGAACTGGCCGAAGGAGGCACCCAATCCTTCCGTCGCCAGGCTGCTGCCGACCACAACCAGGAAGATCGGCAAGGTGCAGCTCAGGGAGCCGATCGCATAGACGATCCCAAAGAGGAACACGTTGCGCAGATTTCGCTCGGGACTGATCGTGACTCGGCTGGCCGCCAGCAGCATCAGCTTGGCGCCGCTGAGCAGCAGGTAGAAGCCGAGTCCGATCATGGCGGCACCAATAGCCAGCCCGGCGAAGGGGAAGGCGCCGATCAACCACTGTCCGCCAGCGGCGATCACCAGGCCCACAATCCCCGAGATGGCGACAAAACCGAGTGTGGCCACCAACCCAAGGGTGAGCGCCTTGCCAAGCCGCTGTAGCACAGGTGCCGCGTAGAATCCCTCTTCCTCGGTTCCCAGATGGTAGGAGATATAGGTTGGGAGAAGCAAGAAGCCGCAAGGGTTCACGCTGGCGACCATCCCGGCTGCGAAGGCGAAGCCGACCGGAAGCAAGCCGACCAGGTTCGCTGCTGCCGCCTCGGCACTTGCCTGAACCCGGATCAGCGTCAGGATCACCACCAGGACAACCGCAGCCGGGAGAAGGAAACGCGCCAGCCGGCGGAATGCGCCAGGCCCACCGGGCGCGAGCGGGGTTGAGTCACTACTGGTCGTTGCTGCTACCTCATGCATCAATATGCCACCTTCTCATACAATCAAACATCCGGGCTTGTACCCCTTAAGGACGCCGCCAGGCCGCCATCTCTTACCCACCAGCCGCGTCTACGGAGATTCGGCGATCAGCTCATCGATGAGCTCGCTGATCTTCTCCTTGGTCAGTAAACCGGTCCAGCTGTTCACAATTTCCCCATCGGCGGTGATGAAGTACGTGCTCGGCATCCCAAACACCCGGTAATCGACCACCACGCTGCTGTCGAAGGTGGTTCCAGCCGGGTAGCTGATCTGCAGCTCCTCCAGCAGGGCGCGGCCCTCGTCACGGGTGCCCAGTGCCGTGAAGGGCCCGATGTCAATGCCAAGCAGGATGAACTCCGAGCCGCGTTCATCGGAAATCTCTTGGAAATCTGGCATCTCCAACCGGCAGGGCGGGCACAGGCCTGCCCAGAAATTGAGCACGACCGGCTTGCCAAGCTCGAGCACATCGGAAAGCATAACTGTCTCGCTGCCCAGCTCATCCAGTCCCTGGTACACGCTGATCTCGAAATCCGGCGCCAGGACCGCTTCGCTGTCTGGGTTCTCACTGGGCACGCTGGTGGGGGGTTCGCTCGGCGCCTGCGTCACCGGATCGCCGGACGCGCTGGCACAGGCGGCCAGGATCAGCGTCCCCGAAAGAAAGAGCGTCCGTAGAGTCCATGACGTCATCGTGCGCGAACCTCCTTGTGAATCGCGAGTTCACGATAATGGAATCTCTCCGGCCGCTCCGTAGCAAAATCTACACTCGAAGATTAAGGTCAGCTTAAAGAGGACGTAAAATCGCCGCGAAACGATCCTGACGATGTCGCCCGGGCAGCCTTGCGCGAACGGGACGGGTCGAGCTAGAGTCTTCCGCCTGTCCTTGCACGCCCACCTGGGAAGTAGGTCTTGCGCGCGAAACTTCGCCCACTCATCGCACTCTCCCTCCTGCTGTTGGCAACCGCCGTTTCCACGCGGCCGGCGGAGACCGCCCTGCTCGGTTGGCAGTCCGTCGCGCCCGGCATCGACTACCAGCTGTTCGAATTGCCGCATCCCAATCGGGTCTTCGTCGCCCGCATGGACCGGTTCAATCCCGACCTCATCGTGGACACGAGCATTGCGCGCGGCAGCCTGGTGGGCGGGCGCGAAACAATCAGCCAAATGGCGGCGCGCTACGACCAGGCGCTGAACGCCTGGGGCGGCGTTTGGGGCGCGCGCAACCGTGTCCTCGTCGCCATTAATGGCTCGTTCCACGATACCGGCACCGGGGTTCCCGAGAGCGGCATGATCCATTCGGGCTGGTACGCCAAGCGCTTCGACGACCATGGCGGCGGCAGTGGGTTCGTCTGGACGCTTGAACGCGAGGCGTTCCTTGGAGGCTGCGTGGAGCACCGCGCCGACGCCCAAATCCTGCGCTATCACCGCACCGGCCGGACCCAATGGATCGACGGCGTCAACGTCCCCCGGAGCCGGGATCGGCTGATCGTTTACACCCCGCAGTACGATCGGGCGACCCGAACCAGCAACGCCGGGGTCGAAGTGCTCGTCCAGCTGACCCAGCCGGCGATGGTCTTTCCGCCGCCGCGCATGTTGCGCGGCTACGTTGTCGGCATTTTCGATGGACGCGGCCGCACCCCGATCCCATTCGACCACATTGTCCTCTCCGCCGCCGGACGGGCCCGAGAAGCGCTGCTCGCGGGCGTTGGCATCGGCGACGAAATCGGAATCTCGATGGAGATCAGCCACTTCGCAGCCGATTGCTGGACACCTCATGGATCAGACTGGACCAAAGCCTACGCCAGCCTGGCCGGCAGCTTCCCGTTCTTGCAGAACCGGACCATCGTCCACTTCAATCACGATCGCGGCGCGGTCGCCCGCCATCCCCGGACGGCCGTCTGCTTCAACCGGGCCTATATGTACTTTGTTGTGGTGGACGGCCGGCGGGAGGGCGTCAGCATCGGTATGACGATCGATGAACTCGCCGGGTTCTGCCGCAGCACCCTGGGCGCCACCTGGGGGATCAACCAGGACGGCGGTGGCTCATCCACCATGTGGATCAATGGGCAGGTCGTCAACGCGCCCTCGGAGCATGGGAAGGAACGCCCGATCGCCAACGGCTTGATGATGATCGCCGTCGAGCCCCCCGTTCGCTCCGTTCGTTTTCGAAGCGGCGAGGAGGTTGCGGCCGTCGAGCAGCTCGATGTCCGGCTTGGACCCGGGACCAACTATGGGATCCTGGAGACGCTTCCAGCGGGGGCGCAAGGACGAGTTACGGCGCACCGCAACGGCCTTGACGGCATCTTTGCCAAGGGAGAGACCTGGTGGCTGGTCGACTGGGGCACATCCCTCGGCTGGGTCGCCGAGCGCTCCCTGCTCTCTTTGAACCCCCTTCCCCCTGCCGAACGATTCGAAGACCTGACCGAGTAGCGCGGACCGGCAGCCGCGTACGCAGCGGATCCGGGCGACAGTCCACCTTCAACACCCACCCGTGCGTACGCCTTGGGGCGCCGTACTGATTGCGCCGAAGGGAACATTGTTGACGTCGTGCGAGTGCCCATGCTAAGGTAAGGCATCAACGTCTCACAAAGGGGGATGCTATGAAGACGTTGCACGCGTTCTTCGCAGCGGCGGCCCTCGCCGCTGTCTTCGTTCTCACAGGGCCGGCCAGTGCGCAAACCTGCCCGCCGGACCAACCCGATTGTCGTCTCGAACCCCTCCAATCGACCCAGGTCAACCCCGCGCCCATGCCGCTCGATCAGGTTGCGGCCGGCGTGTGGTCACAGCCCAATCGCGGCGCGCCAGACGAGATCGTGCCACCACCCCACTTGCCGCGCATCGACCCCGCGCGCCCATCCAATGACAGATGGAACGCTCCCGGCCAGGACAGCTGGGAGAGAGCCCGGGCCAGCTCGCTTGAAGCCGTGGCCGACAGGACAGCCGTTTCCGGCCTGACGCAGGCGGAACTGATCGAACGCACCACGGCCCGTGAGACTGTATTTGTCATCATGGCACAGCCGGGTGGAGGCGCAGCGGAGCTTTTCAGGTTCCTCGGGTTCTCAAGAAGCGGGATGACCGCGCAGCTGCTCGATGCACATGAGCAGGAACTCGAGCTGCCGCTGGACGCCTTTCTGGATCGCTGGACGGCCGCCGGTCGGACTGCCGTGCTGCCGGCAGCCGCTGGACCCGACCCCGTCAGCGCGCCCCAGGACGCCGGGGTGGTTCCACTGGAGTCACAGAACCCGGCCGGAGAGGAGTCGCTCACCTGGGCCGTGATCCTCGCCGGGTTGATGAGCCTGCTGGTCGCCAGCGTTCCACTTGCTCCCACCGTTGATGAAGAGCCGGCCCCCGCCACCGCGACGCCTGGCCAGTCTGCACCCGCTGCTGCGCCACCGGCTTCGGCCAGCGGCGGGGTGTCCACCGTGGCAGCGGCGCCCAGCGCCGAGCCCATCTGGGGCATCGTCGGCTATGAAGAAGTGCAGCAGGCCGTCTACCTGACCGTGACCGTACAGGAAGGTTGGGATTCCTACGTGGTCGAAGTCCCGAACTACGTCGAAGTGACCTACATCGAAGGCTATGAACTGGTTCCGGTCTTCGACAATGGAGTCCTGGCTGATCTTGTGGAGGTGCCCATCTACGCCACGCGCATCGAGCAAGACGGTTGGACGATTGAGGTGGTGGAGGAGCCGCGCTGGGTGA
>JBFJVD010000185.1:0-5992 GCA_041624375.1 Anaerolineales bacterium | reverse complement strand
GACTTTCACCGTCGAAGTGGTCGCCAGAGTTCTTGAGCTGGACCCGCGCGCGCTGCTACACCGCGTCAGCGGCGAGCTTGAGCGGGATCACCGCTTGGCGGTGGAGTATGGCGTAGTCAACCTCGATGGCCAGCGGATCTCGCAGTATCGATTTCGCCATAACCTAATCCAGAAATACCTCTACCAGCAATTGGGTGAGAGTGAACGAGGTTATCTGCATGAGGCGGTCGGGAATGAGCTTGAGGCGCTCTATGCGCGCCGTCCGGAAGACGTGGCGGTGCAGCTGGCACGCCACTACCGTGAATCCGGCAACCGCGAGAAAACGATCCGATATCTGACAGCCGCCGGTGGGCGTGCGCTGCGGGTTGCAGCCTACGAAGAAGCCATCGGGCATCTCAGCCAGGCGCTCGAATGGATGGGCTCGCACGATGAGCGCCTCGAGTCGGCCCGTCGGGACCGGCTCATTCCGGAATCGCGCCTCTGTCTCCGCGCCCGTCTGCATCGGAAGCTTGGGCAGGCCGAATATGGCATCGGCGCCCTGGACCAGAGTCGGGAGCACCTGCAGCGTGCGCTGGCGCTGCTCGGCAAACCTGTACCCGAGCAGCGGGCCTGGCTGGCGTTCGGGCTGTTCATCCAGGTGCTGCGGCAGGCGGCCCATCGGCTCCTTCCAATTCGACTCTTCCGCGCCCCCGAACGCGAACGAACCTGGCTGCGAGAGGCGGCATTCATCTACAAGATGCTCGATGAAATCTATCTCTTCTCAAACGACTTGCTCGCGACGCTCTACGCCGCGCTGCGCACCCTGAACCTCGCAGAACGCGCTGGACCCTCCCCTGAGCTCGCCAGGGCTTACGGCGACATGGCAGTCGCCTCTCCGCTCCTTCGCCTCGGCCGGCTGGCGGAGGGCTATAAGCGCCGCGCCTGGGAAACCGCGCAGCTGGTCGATCAGCCGGCAGTGACAGCCTACGTGCTCATGACCCAGAGCGCCTACATGGTCGGTGAAGGTGCCTGGAAGGAATGTGAGGCTTCCCTGCTGGAGGCGAACCGGATTCATGCGGAGATCGGCGACTGGAAGCGCCTCGGCATCGGACTCTCGATTCTGCTCAACACCTACTACTACCGCGGCGATCTCGAGCAGACCCTGGTGCACGTCTCCGAACTGGCAGATCTGGCTGAGCGCAGCGGCGATTTGCAGCACCAGACATGGGGTTTGGCCGGCCGCGCCGAGTACCTGCTCCGACGTGGGCGCGATTCAGACCTGGAGGAAGTTGTGCGCCTTCTCAAGAGGGCGCTTGCGCTCTTCCAGCAGAGTCCAGATCGCACGGAAGAGCTGCGGGCCTTTGCCCTGCTGGGTCAGGCACACCTTCGTCTCGGCGATCTAGACGCTGCCGAGGCGCATATGCGCAGCGCTGTGGAGCGGATGGCTCAGTCACCGCCGAGCCTCTACTCGACCCTGGACGCCTACGCTGCAGTTACTGAAACCACAATGGAATTGCTGCGGTCCGCCCGTGACGATGACCGCCGGCGTGAGCTGGCGCAGCGGGCACGAAAAGCCTGCAAGGAGCTGGGCGGGTTTGCCGCCGTCTTCCCGATTGGCCTCTCTCGCGCCGAACTCTGGAAGGGTTGCCTCGCCTCTATGAACGGTCAGGCGGGCAGGGCGCAGCGGCACTGGCGCCACAGCCTCGAGTTCGGCCTACAGTTGGGGATGCCCTACGACAGCGGCCTCGCCCGGATGGAACTGGCCAGGCACTTGGAGGCATTCGATCCGGCCAGAACGCACCACCTGCAGGAAGCGCGGGCGGCCTTCGACTTGATCGGAGCTGAACGCGAATTGCTTGAGACCGACTCGCTCGCCAAGACCTCGGTCTTCCGGTCGCCCCGGCTCTGAGCGTGACTAGGTTTGGCCGCGATTTGAGAGTCTGAGCCTGGCCAGCACCCCTTGTTGAGGACGAAGGATAAATATCGGCTCCGGCACAACCGGGTGATCTGGGATCAGCTCGGGTGTGAAGGCGTGCGCCAGGCTGGCCAGGCTCAGCCGTGAGATCAGCATCCCGAGGTCGCGCCCGATGCAATTGCGGGGCCCGAGGCCGAATGGGAAATAGGCTGCCGGGTGACGCGGTTCATTCGCCTCTGGCGCAAAGCGCTCGGGCCGGAAGATCTCCGGATCATCCCAGTAGTCCGGGTGGCGATGGATCACATATTGGCTGAAGATGACGGCGGCTCCGGCTCGAACTCGATAGCCGTCGAAGTGGTCATCCTCGCGCACGAACCGGCCGTTGGTCCAGGAAGGAGGGTAAAGCCTGGCCGCTTCTTGAAGCACCTGCCCGGTGTAGGTCAGGCGTTGAAAGTCGGCGAAACCTGGAAGGCCGGTTTGGAGAACCTCGTTGGTCTCCTGCTGGAGCCTGCGGCGCGCTGCCGGGTGCTGGCCAAGCAAGTACCATGCCCAGGTGAGCAACTGGGCTGTCGTGCCAAAGCCGGCGAAGACCAGGGTCACCAACTCGTTGCGCAGCAGCTCGCCATGTAGCCGCACGTTGCTTCGAGGGTCCCGCGCATGCAGGAGATACGAGAGCAGGGAATCTTCAGGAACGTTCCCCTTCTCTGCATCAAGGATCAGTTCCCGAAGCAGGCTGTCCAGCCGCCGGTACACCCGAAGCAGCCGACGCCTGCTGCGGGTGGGGAGCCGTCCGGTAAAGAGCGAAGACTTGGCTGCTGCAATAAATGCCTGGTAGAGCTGCTCAACCTCCTGGTTGAGATCGGCGCCGGCGATCAATTGGAGGATGACACTCCGACTGAGATCCCGCATTTCAACTTCAAGGTCGAGGATCTCCCCCCGAGCAGCCGCTGCGTCCCAGCGGCCCAGCATGCGATCGAGCTCTATGCGCAGCGGCGCCAGCCAGCCCTCGAGCGCTTCATGCCTGAACCGTGGCTGCAGAATTCGCCGCTGCTGCTGCCAGGATTCGCCCTCGGCTGTCAGCAGCCCGTTGCCAAAGGCCACATCGATCACTGAGAACAAATGGCCCTTCCGATAATTGCGGTGATTCTCGGTGGTGATCCGGGAGACAAAGGCAGGGTCGCTTACGAGGTAGTACGAACCGAGCGGGCCGGCATTCACCCAGAACAGATCGCCATAGAGTGCATGCGCCCGCAGCAGGGTTTGTGGAGGATCGCGCCAAAGCTCCGGGAGAAGGCGCAGCGTCTCACGCCAGGGCGGCCTTGGTGGATCCTTCAATGTGGCGGCGCCGTGATGCGCTGCTTCCGAGTCGCCTTGGGGCAGGTGGGAGCGCTGTGCAGGTGCAGCAGGGCGGCTCATGATACGCTTCCCATCCACACCTTCGAGCAGCGCCGGTCGCCGGGCGCGCGACAACAGGTCCCATGTTGGGCGGCCATGGCAAACAAAATTAGATGCATCAGGTGTTAATCAAAACCGGAGCGTGTATGCCCTTGCCGGGCCGTGGGGCGAGTGGACGCTCAATTGCGGCAATGGCAGCTGCCGCCACAAGCACACCCACCAACGGTCGTCGTTTCGGGCTTCGCGCGGCCATGGGCAAAGAAGAGCGATAACGCGCGTCGCGTCCGATCGCTGCCGCAGGCCACGCACTCAATTCGGGCGTCCGCCTCCTCCATGCTGCGCAGCCTCTCGAGCTTCGTATGACAATCCAAGCAGACGTACTCGTACAGCGGCATCGGCCTCACTCCTCGGGGGACGCCTGTCGATTGTATGCGCATCCGCGAGGGACGTCAACGAGTTTCGGGGAATTGAAAGGACCACCGTGACCCATCGAGCGTCAGCGGCGGTCCTGGAGGCGGATTCCGGAGAGGTCTTCAGTCGTCCTCAAGTTCGATCTTCTTGGCCCAGAGACTGCCATCGGGCTGGCGGAAGGCCTCCACGCTGACCATTTGGCCCACCTGAGGGTTGTCCTTCACCTCGCTATCCGAATCGACGGTGACCTGTGTCCCACCGATGACCCACACCGAACCGCTTCTCGACTGCAGCACGCCCACGAATTCAACCTTCTCGCCATCGTCCTTGTCCACCGATTCATTCTCGTTTTCCGGATCATCTTCCTCGGTCGGTTCGGGTCCCCCCGATCCGGTGCTGGTCGCTTCAGCACTGCGAGTCTCAAGCCGGATTTCCTCGGCCTGGTAGCTGCCATCGCTGCGCACCAGACCGCGAGTGCGGACCGTGTCACCCACCCGAATCGTGCCCCGGATCTCGGTCGCCGAAGTGATCTGGATGGTCCGTCCGCCGATGGTCCACTGCTGAGCTCCGATGGCTCCTACCGTTCCGGTGAAGTCGAAGTCGCCGTCGATGTCGAAAACCTCCGGCTCCATCGCTGCGCCCGGGCCGGTTCCCCTGCCGGATCGCAAGTTATCAGGCAGCTGCAGCAAGGCTTCCGCCACCCAGACGCCGCTCTCGATCCGCACCAGTGCGATAATCGTCTCGCCGACCTGGATCCCCGGCGCGATCAGCGTCGCCGGTCCGATCAGCAGTGGCTGCCCGTTGATCACCCATTGATCGGGCGCCATCTGATCGATCGTGCCGCTCAGGGTGAAGCCGCGCAGATGGATCATGTCGGCCTGCACCCAGCCGCCAGGCCGCGTGAAGCCGGCCACACTGACGATCTGGCCGCTTGCCAGCCCAGCGTCCACCAGCGTTCCGGCTCTCACGATCACCGGGATATCTCCGACGGTCCAGAGGTTGCCGGGTTCGAGCAACAGGCGGCCTTCGAACGCGACGCTCTCCACCCGCTCGAGCGCCAGGAGGCCGCGGACTTCGCTCACCCGCCGCTGGTTGTAGCTGGCAGTAAGCTGGCGTTCCTGGATGGGATTGGGCGCGAGGCGCAGGTTAACGATTTCTTGCGCCCGCTTGACGAGATAGAGGCTGTCACCCGGCAAGGCTTGCGAGGCCGCAGCCGAGATCGAGCCGAGGCCAAGCACGATCGCCAGCACAGCCGCAAGCCCGGCCAACGCGAAGCGCGGCAGGAACGCTGGTAGGCGGAACCTGCCCGCCGACTTGCGCAGTGCGGCTGCACGGTCGAGGCTGCGCTTGCGGCTGCGCCGGATCGCCTCCGAACTCGCAGCTCCGGTCTCTGCCTCTTCCAGCACCGCGGCAATCCGTAGCAGCGGTCGCAGTTCGTCTGCAAGCTCGGGGTACAGCTGTAGACAAGTCTCTCGCGCGACGCCACTGCGCATCGCAGACAGGCAAACTTCAAGCGCATCGTGCAGGCGGTCGTTCATTCGAGATCCTCTGCGGTGAGGCTCCGCAGCGCCTCAAGGGCACGGAATTGGAGCGCCTTCACCGCATTGGCGTTTTTGCCCAGCGCATTGGCCGTCTGTTCAAGGGAAAAACCGCTGCCGAAGCGCAGCGCAATCACATGCTGCTGTTCGGGTGTGAGCTTGTTGACCATCTTGCGGACCGTGCGCTGCTGCTCATGCTTTTCCGCGTGCTGGTCAGGATCTGCATTGGCGGCCTCGATCTCGTCGGAGAGCGCTTCGGTCGGCTGACGGTACTGCTTCCGAAAATGGTCGGCGATCAAGTTGGAGGCCGTTCGCATCAGCCAGCCGCGAAGGTGGGTGTGGGGCGGGCGTCCTGCTTGGATGGCCTCCAGCAGGCGCACGAACACATCCGACGCCAGATCCTCGGCCTGCCGCGCATCGGTCATCCGGAAGCGGGCGTAGCGATAGACCTCAGGGAAATATCGATCATGGACCGCGGACACGGTCTTCGGATCAAGGTCCCTGAGGCCCTGCAGCTCTGCCGCCAGGTCGCTCACAGCGTTGTCGTGGCCGCTCATCATGAGCAGGCGATAGGACAGCTGAAGGTGGTCATGCGCAGGGCAGTATAGCATTCCGGGCTGACCACAGAGCATCAAGCTCTGTGGTCAGCGCGCCTCCTGTATCACTAAGTGTGTTGCCGGCTAATCGTTGTCATTGTCGTTGTCGTTATCGTTGTCATTGTCGTTGTCGTTATCGTTGTCGTTGCTGTTGCCGT
>JBFJVD010000184.1:0-6003 GCA_041624375.1 Anaerolineales bacterium | reverse complement strand
GGATCATTGGCCCGCGGTCCCATAAACTGCGCGTTGACGTCGCGCGATCGGGAGCGAGGCGTGGACCAAAAGCCTCGGTCGCGCGGACCCATGTGGATATTCACGTCCTCCGGCTCAATCCGGATGGCGGGCGGATCGACCATCAGTCGAGCCGAGGGTATCGCGGGCTCGGTCTGGGCCGGAAAATGGAGCGCGACGGTCGTGACATAGGCGCGCTCGGCTGACCGTTCTGCATGAAGGGTCGCCTCGAGCTCGGCGACGGACATGGGGGCAGCCTCTGCCTCGCCGAACGCCTGCTGCGACGCTTCCATCCCACCACCGACATCGACAGCAGCGATATCCGCGCCGACCACTTCCGGACTCGAATGGACGGCGCTGAGCATGCGCTCGCTCGTGCGTTCGGTGGCCGCGATTTGCGCGGCACTTGGGCGCCAACCCACGAGCTTGAGAGCGAGATCGATGGGATCACCGGCCACAGAGACCGGCCTGACCAGCCCAACCATCAGCAGGATGACAACGGCCGTGACCAGCATCGATGCACCCGTCAGGAGCTGCGAGAAGGGGGACCGCAGGCTGAGCGCAGCAGCAGCCACCGGGCTCTTCTCCCGCAACCCTGGGCGCGCGACTGCCCGAAAGCGATTCTCCAGCCGAATACGAGCATTCTTGCGAAAATCCGAAGGTGGAGTGGGTGGCGCAAGCTCCGCCTTCAGCAGAGCGGCCGTTGCCAGAAGCTCACGTAGTTCATCCGTTGTCTCGGCCCCATCCTCCACCGCGGAATCAAGTCCAGCGGCCCCGAGCTGCTGGAGCGTCAGCTCCTCATCGAGGGATCGCTGCCGGCGCTGCTTCATCGCTCGACTCCGTTTGGCTCCCCAACCTGAGAGCGCAGAGCTTTGAGCGCACGATAGAGCAATGCCCGCACCGCCCCATCGCTCCGGTCCATCCAGAGTGCCACCTGTGCGGTCGGAAGCTCCATGAGAACCCGCAGACGGATCACTTCCTGATAGTCAGAGGGCAGCTGGTGAAGGGCGACCCGCAGGGTTCGCGCATGCTCTCGCTGGACCACCTGCTCATCGGGTCCGGGATCGGGATGCTCGGCCCCGTTGAGGAGATCAATCGACTCAAGTCGCCTTTGGCGATGGTAGTCTACGACAACATTGCGAGCGATGCGGTAGAGGTAGGCAGAGAATTGATGCCCACGCTCTTCGTAGTCTCCGATTCGTTCGTAGGCCTTAAGGAAAACGAGTTCGGTAAGATCCTGTGCCTCGACCTGATTACCGACCCGTGTATGGATATAGCGGTAGATGGGGTCCAGGTAGCGGTCGTAGAGCGCGCCGAAAGCGGACGGCTCACCCGCCTGTGCACTGGTGACGAGCTCATTGTCAGGCGAGTCCGACCGGGCGAACTCGCGGAGAGCAATCGGACGTACGAACATATCAGGGCACCCTCTCAGTTCTCATAGCATATCATAGCGGGTCAAGCGATTCACGAAAAGAAGCACGGCAACCCGTGATGCCCCAAGCGGAGCCACTTATGCCTGATCTGAAATTCTCCATTCGCGTGAACAACGACCTGCCGGTGGCCGACTACCCGCGCCTCGCGCAGGCTGCCGAGCGGGTTGGTTTCAGCCAGTTCTGGGTGAGCGATGATTTGTTCCTGCTCGGAGTCTGGCCAATCCTGACCGCCTGCGCGCTGGCCACAGAACGGATCGAGCTTGGCACCTGCATTGTCAATCCCTATACGCTTCATCCAGCGGAGATGGCGATGCAAGCCGGCGCACTTGATGAGGTCAGCCAGGGCAGGTTCAACCTGGGGATATCGGCAGGCGCAGGCGAGTTCCTTCGCTGGGTCGGTCTTGACCAACCTCGCCCCTACAGCCGCACTCGAAAAGCGGTCCACCAGCTGCGGGCATTATTCGCCGGAGACACCCCCGAGCCGCCTCCCGACCGATCGACGCCTTGGACGAAGGAGGCCTATCTGAGATTCCCCACCCGCCGCATCCCGATCTATCTCGGCGCCATGAGCCCGCGGATGCAGCGGCTGATCGGATCGCATGCCGACGGCGGTCTGCCCCTGCTGTTCCCGCCAAGCCATTTCACAACGGTCAGGACGCGCGTCGCCCAGGGCGCGGCCAGCGTTGGGCGGGCGCTGAAAGAAGTCGACCTGGCTGCCTGCATCTGGATTTCCGTCGCGCCCGAGCGGCTAGATGCTGAGCAGGTACTGCGCGAGAAGATCGCGTACTATGGGCAGGCTTTCAGCGATGAGATCCTCCAGCGGCTCGGTGTCCCCCGAAGCTCTTTCGAACCCATTTCCCTGCTGGCGCATACCGAAGGCAATCGGGCGGCGGCTGCAGATCTCGTGACGCCCGAGATGCTGGCGTGTGGGGTGTACGGATCACCGGTTGAGGTTCGCCATCAGCTCGTGAAACTGGTCGAGATGGGGGCCCAGCACCTGAGCTTCGGCCCACCGCTTGGTCCGGATCCGCTGGCAGCCATTCAGCTTCTCGGTGAGGAGGTGTTGCCGGCGCTCGCGGCGTAGTGGAACGGTGCTTCCCCGCCTTCGCAGCAGAGTGGTCTGCCGATCAGATGTCGAAGTGGGGGCCCTCCCGATTGAGGTGGTCGAAGAATTCCTGGCGGGTTTTCGGATCCTCCTTGAACGACCCACAAAGCGCGCTCGACACCATGATGGCGTTGGCCTTCTTCACGCCGCGCATCGTCGCGCAGAGATGCCATCCCTCGACAACAACCCCCACACCCATCGGATGGATGACAGCCTCCAGGAAGTCGGCGATCTGACGCGTCATCCGCTCCTGAACCTGAAGCCGGCGGGCAAACAGATCGACCACACGCGGGATCTTCGACAGGCCGATCACCTTGCCGGTGGGGATGTAGGCGACGTGCGCGCGTCCCAGAAACGGAAGCAGGTGATGCTCGCACATGCTGTAGAATTCGATGTCCTTGACAATCACCATGTCTTCGATGCTCTCTTCGAAGATGGCTTCATTGATCAGCGCATACGGGTCGACATGGTAACCGGCCAGCAGCTCATCGTACATGCGGGCCACTCGCTCGGGAGTCCGCTCAAGGCCCTCTCGGTCGACATCTTCACCGAACGCGGTGAGGAGCTGCTCAACGGCTGCTTCGATTTCGGGCTTGGCCACGCCGACACTGCCAAGCAGCTCGGCTGCGGCTTCAATATCGTGCATCGCTACCTCCCATCCAACCGATAGATGCCGGCATCCTATCACAGAAGAGACGATGGCTTGGCTTGGCACCTCACGCCCGTCAGCGCACGGTGGCTACTCCGACGGCACGCCATCGACAAAGGTGTCCGCTTCTTCGAGCGCGACATCAAGCGCCTCCAGCCCTTCCTGCAATTGCTCAGGCTGGATCGTGAGTGGCGGGCAGCAGAAGATCCAATTCCAGCGCACGAAGGTGCTCACCCCCTGGGCCCGCAGACTGGCGGCCACCTTGCGCATCGCGGGCGCAAGCGGACGGTTCCAGTCGCTCATCGGCTCGCGACGGGTCCGATCCCTGACCAACTCCACGACCTGCAGCAGGCCCTCCCCGCGAACATCACCGACCGACGGGTGGCGCTCTCCGAGATCGAGCAGAGCCTGGCGCAGCTTCTGCCCCATGACGCGCGCGTTTTCAATCAACCCTTCGCGCTGGTAGACCTCCAGATTGGCGACTCCAGCGGCACACCCGAGGGGATGGGCGCTGTAGGTCAATCCGCCCCAGAACGTGTGGTCCTCGAAGAATGATGATAGCCGCTCGCCAAGCGCGACCGCGCCAAGGGGCGCATACCCGCTCGTGAGGCCTTTCGCCATGGCGATCAGGTCGGGCTGGACCGAGGGGTAGTGGTTGATTCCGAACCAAGCCCCTGTCCGGCCGAAACCGCTCAGCACTTCGTCGATGATCAGCAGGATACCGTAGCGGGATCGAATGTCCTCGATGCGCTCCCAGAAGACCGGGCCGCCTTGAATCACGCCGCTCGAACCACTGTAGCCCTCGAGCAGCAGCGCGGCGACGTTGTCCGGACCCTCGAAGAGCAGGGTCTCCTCGATCAAGTCGGCGACCACACGGTCGCCTTCTTCCTCAGTGCGGTCACGGTAGATCGGGCTGCGGTAGGCATAGGGATCATGGACGCGGACAATCCAGGGAACGCCAGGCTCGTTCGCCAGCCGCCGCGGATCGCCGCCGGCGCTCATTGCTCCGAAGGTGGCACCGTGGTAAGCCCGATAGCGCGTGATCACCTTCTGTTTGCCGGTGCTCAACCGAGCCATTTTCATCGCATTCTCGATCGCATCTGCGCCGCCCAGTGTAAAGAAGATACGCTGAAATCCCGGCGTAAGGATGTCCAGTAGCATGGCAGCCAGTTGCACTCGGGGCGCCGTCGCAATCCCCGGGTAGGCGTAGCTAAGCCGGGCAGCTTGATCCTGAATCGCGCGGATGACATGCGGATGCTGATGGCCGATGTTTACGTTGAAAAGCTGGGACGACCAATCAAGGTAGCGGCGGCCGTCGGCGTCCCAGAAGTACACGCCCTCCGCTCGCGCCATGCTCAGCGGATCCCACTCCGATTGGGCGACCCAGCTGGTAAGTGTGACCTCTCGATTCCGGCGAACAAGCTCTGCATGACCATCGCTCATGCGTGCCTCCAGGAGATCTCAGCCTGCGCACTGAAATGCGATCCGGCGCTCGGCCCTTTGTAGCGACAAATCAGGCTGAAAGGACCCGAACGCGGATGCGCTGGACGACGTTGTTCCCATAACCGTAGGCGTTCCAGCGGGAGTCGAGCGGTTGGGCCTCGCCGTTCATGTCCGTGGCGCGGACCGCAAGCACGTATGCACCCGGTTGGTCGGGCCTCCAGCCGAACGACCAGCGGGCGGGGGCGTATGGGGAAGGAGGGATGTGGACGTCCGCTTCCTGCCAGCTCTCTCCACCGTCCACGCTCAGCTCTACTCGTCGGATTCCACCACGCCCGGACCAGGCCCGGCCGGCGACCTGCACCTTGCCGAAGGGCAGTTCTGCGCCATCGAGCGGCGCGCCGATCAGCGCTCGAACGAGCATCGGGCCGACGGGTGCGCCATCCTCAGCCAGTGAATCGCTTTCGAAGATGTAGCGCTCAGATTGGAAGTAGCCCCTAAAAGGCTCTGCGATCACCTCGATGCGTGTCAGCCATTTCACCGAGGCCATCCCGTACCAGCCCGGAACCAGGAGGCGCGCGGGGTAGCCGTGTTCTGCGCTTAGCGGCGCGCCGTTCATTTCCCAGACGATCAGCGTGTCGGGATGGAGCGCTCGCTCCATGGGCAGGCTGCGCTCATAGTGCATCTCCCGACCATCTTCGACCACACCCTGGTCCGCGCCGCTGAACTTCACCTCCACCGCGCTGGGGCTGAGCCCGGCACGCCCTAGGAGCGGAGCAAGCGGGGTTCCGCCGAACTTTGCGGCACCGTATGCGCCCAGGCCCCATGGCGTTCCGGGCGGGGACGGATGCATTAGCTGGCGGCCGTTGCCGGCGCACTCGAGCACAGTAGGGACAGCCGTATAAGGTAACTCGACGAGATCCTGATAGCCCAGGGAGAAGGGGCGCTCGACCTCCCCGCCGATCTCGATCCGCCAGGATTCTGCATCGATCACCGGCCGGTTGAAGTGATTGCGAATGAAAAAGGCCGGCGATTCAGGTCCGTCAGCGGCCAGGATCGGGAGGGGGACCTCGGCATTGTACGGTTCGTGTTCGACAACGATGAGGGTATCCTCGCCCAGATCGGTCACGGTGACCTCCGCCCTTGTCTCGTCCCCAGCGCTTGACACGATGGCATACGGCGCCTTCTCTCCGCTATATAAGGTACTTCAAACCATGACCGGTGTTGAAGAGAACCACCCGTTCCTCAGACTGGACCCACCCCGATGCGGTGAGCTTGCGCAGCCCCGCGAGGGTGGCTGCCCCCTCCGGGCTGGCAAGGATCCCTTCCAGGCGGCTCAGGTCTTGCTGTGCACGCCG
>JBFJVD010000183.1:0-6179 GCA_041624375.1 Anaerolineales bacterium | reverse complement strand
GGGATGGCATCCCCCCACACCCCCGGCAAGCGGCGACAGCGAGAGTCTTTCACCCGACGTTGGGAAGCGCCGCAGAATGGGGACCAAGCACTTGCCATCGAGAATACAGGGCGCTTGTCGCAGACTGCTGCGGCAAATTCCCCGAACCCCGACGTGATGGATAGATTGAGTCCAACCCGCAAAGACCATGGCTGAGGCGCTCTGAATCCTCTCCCCTTGAGGGGAGAGGCTAGGCTGAGGGGTGGTCCGCCTCACCTTCCCGGTAGCTCCAAGCTTCCGGGAGGGTCACGAAAGCCTGGCCCGCCAGCATCCCACCTAGCCCTCAAGGACATACACCAGCTCCTCGACGCCCTCGGCATCCACGGGCTCTTCAGACAGCAGCACGAAGCCGCACTTCTCCAGAACCCGGATCGAGCCGAGATTGTGCCGGGCGACGTGGGCGTAGAGCGGGCGCTTCTTCACGAGACCCAGAAATGCCAGCAGCGCCCGTGTCGCGACCCCCTGCCCCCAGAATGCCCGGCCGAGCCAGTAGCCGACGAGGCGCCTGCCGCCCTGCTCAAACGCGACGATGTTCCCGGCCACCTGCCCGCCGGACAGGATCGTCTGCTTGATCACCGAGTCATCGGCCAGGATCTTCGACCAGTGCGCCATGAAGGGCTCACGCTCGCGGGCCGGGAAAGCCGCCATCCGGGCTGCTTCCGGGTCGTTCTGGTGATCGAAGAAGTGGGACAGGTCGGCCCGGTCCACGTCGCGCAGGCGGACTAGGCCTGGAGGTGGGTCGGAAGGAGGGGCACTCATCAGCGCTATGCCTCCGATGTGCTGCCAGCAGCCGGCCGTGGATCCAGATCAGGTCGCGTCACGGGTATAGGTCGGGCGCAGCTGCGCACGCAGTTCCAGCGCGCTGAGCCCGATCAGCACGACGGCGAGGGTGCCGAGGAGCAGGTTGCCACGGACCGGCAGGGAGAGCCGGCCCAGCAGGAGCCAGCCGGCGAGGACCAGGCCGCCGCACAGGTTGATCGCCACCGCGCCAGCCAGCCCGAGCCCTACCATCCCCGGGCGCGGCCGGTAGCGCTCAAGGAGCAGCGCCAAACCGATGCCAAAGAGCACAGCGCCCAGGATGCTCGGATAGAACGGCGGCGCGGCGCCGGGGATGCCGAGCCATGTGATGAGCGGCGCGGGAAACGCGATGAGCAAAATGCCGAGCGCCAGGTTGATGGCCGCATCGAGGTTCAGGAGGGTTGAAGTACGCATGGGTCGGTTCCACTTCTCCGGCCGCACGTCATGACCTGGGTTAGCTGCAGCGAGGCGAAAGATGAAACCAGGCGCCGTCAGCCCAGCTGCCGGACGTCCCGCATCACCTCAACCTGCTTGGCGCGCGGGATCCGCTCGATGATCGCCATCAATTCCGGCGAAAGGGGGACGACTCGACGGGAGTTGAGGTCGAGCACCGTCCCCTCGATGGCCAGCGACACGGCGCGCTTTCCGTTGGCCTTCAGGACGTCGTGCCGCACTTTCCACCGGGTGGCCTTCGGTGACAGTCCTGTGAGGACATAGTCGATGGTGATCGTTTCACCGACCGTCACTTCCCGGTAGAAGCGGGCTTCGATGGCGACGTAGACGGCGCCGATCCCCATCTCGAGGAATTTCTCGGCCGGGAAGCCGTGCTCGGCGAAGAAGCGGTAGCGCAGGTCGGCCGTCGCGTCGATGTATGTGCTGTAGTTGACATGGCCGTTGGCGTCCAGGTCGGACCAGCGGATTTCATACGTTACGGCATATTCGTCGACCACTTCCTGTCCCTTCTCAGACTCTGCCGCCCATCGGGGAGCCGGGCCATACTTCTGAGCTAATCGCCGAGGGCCATCCGGAAGAAGCCCAGCAGGCGCTGTTCATACTCCGTAGTCCTCACCTGCGACGCCTGGATATGCTCGACCCCTTCGGGGATCCAGAACTCAGCGTTGGCGCCCTGCGCCTGGGCCCGATCCTGGAGCTGCAGGCTGTGCTGGACCGAGATGCGCGTGTCAGCTGTCCCATGCACCACGAAGATCGGCCGCGAGCCGGCCGATTCGATCGCCTCGTATGGGTTGTGCTCGGTCAGGTTGTCGCCGGAAAGCAGGCGCGCCATCCACAGCCCGCCGGGGGTGAGGAACAGAGGGTAGTTGTTGCGCTCCAGCTCCTCGCGGATGATCTGCGGCAGGTTGTCGAAGGGCGAGTCGACGAAGACGGCCGCGACGCGCGGTTCCTGCGCGAACGCGATGAAGACCGTTGCCCCGCCCAGTGAGTTGCCCAGCAGCCCGATGCGGGCCGGCGGGATACGCTTCTCCGCCACCAGCCAATCCCAGGCGCCCAGCGCATCGAGGTATTCCTCGTTGCCGATGGCAGTTCGGCCGTCCTCGAACGTCGACTGGCCGGCGTCGCGCACGTCGATCGCCAGCACGTTGAAGCCCCCGTTCCACAGCATGCCGGCTGGCACCAGCACGCTCGGCGTGGCTTTGCAGCCCCCCAGGCCGTGGACCACGATGACCGCCGGCGCAGCGGGATCGGCCTCCATGTACCAGCCGGAGATCTCGATCCCGGCTTCGCGGCTTGGGAAGCGGACCGACTCGAACTGGGAGACAAAATAGGGGCTGAAGTCGAAGTCTCCCCAGGAGCCGCCTGGGTCCGCAAACTGGTCCGGGCGATAGGTCTGGTAGTCCGCGCAGGCGCCGGCGATGTTCGCCAGCTGTTCGTAGAGTACGTAGCTGACCCCGAAGTAGGCGGCCGCCAGCAGAACGAGCAGGATCGCAGCCCCGATCAGCAGTCGGTTGCGCATGGTGTCTCCATCGTATGCCTTCGCGCCCAGTGACGCCGGCTATTCCGCCAACCCGCCGGCCCGCTCCCGGATCAGGGTGTAGATCGAGGGGAGCAGCCCGATCAGGATGATGCCGTTCAGTACCAGGAAGAGCGGATCGCTCGATCGAGCGTAAAGGACGAACAGGAAGAGGACAAAGAAGCTGCGGATATACACCGAATACGGGTAGTAGCGGTAGTCCTGGTTCAGGACGAACTGCCCGATCAGCCCGCTCAGCCCGATCATAAGCATGCCCGCCACCCGCGGCATGACGTCGCCGTAGTCCCCGTTCGAGAAGAACAGCCTGAGCGCCAGCGCAGGTAGAAAGGCGAGCCCCAGCCCGCCGATGAGCAGGTAGATAGCCAGATAGGTGAGCGTGATGCGCTTCATGGTGCCTCCCATCGAAAGCGGTCGCCGTCTTGTGGGCAGATCCGGACAGTCTTCATTCGAACCGGCCCGGAAAGCCCACCACCTCCGCGCGCAACACTTCCTTGCCGTCCATGTTCGCGCAGCTGCAGCGCAGTGTGACCTTGCGGTTGGACGCCTGAACCGAGACGACCTCGGCCTCGGCGGTGATCGTCTCGCCGATGTAGACCGGCGCTATGAATTCGAAGTGCATTTCGGACGCCATGAAAGCCCACAGGCCCCCGAGGTGAGTCAGCAGGCTGGCGGTCAGGAGCCCCGGCACAATCCGGCGCTGGATCGGCAGGGCGGCGACGTAGGCATCGTCCGTGTGAAGCGGATTGACGTCCCAGGTGACGCCGATGAAGAGGGCCACATCGGCCTCGGACAGCGTGCGCCGGAAGGCGATCCGCGCACCGACCTGCGGTTCGGCCATCAAGCGCCTGGGTAGGATGGGGCTTTCCATCAACTGCCTCCCTGCTCGATCGGCCTGGCTTGATCGAACCGATCGTGCGTCGCACGCTCTGCGTTGATCAACCGCCCGAGCCTGTCCGGCTGCGCCTTGCCTCCGCAAGCGCCTCCCGTTCGCGCGGGGTTTCGACGGACGGCATGTGCAGCTCAACGAGCTCGAGCACCTCCTCGCTCAAGTCCGCAAAGCTCCGGATGCCATCGTGCGCGCTGCCCTGCATGGACTCGCCAAGCCGCTCTGCGAAGCGGTCGGGCTTCAACTGCAGCCTGTCGGTAAAGGGTTTCAAGCCCTTGAAGTTGGGGTTGTCGGTGAACGCCCAGGCTCGATTCAACCCCATGAGGCAGAGCAGCAGCCGCCGCCCGATCTGGAGAAACCCGTCCTGCAGGCAGAGCCAATCCTGAGTCTCGATCCAACCGAGTTGGGTCGTCAGCAGCCTGCCGATGCCTGATATGTTCTCGGTGACCATGCGGAGGGCCAGCTCCTCGGGATAGTCCCGCGACGACTCCTGCCAGCGGTCCAGCAGGTCGTGGCCGTGCAGTGGAACACCCTCCTGGATGACGGCGACCAGCTCCTGCAGCTCAAGCGAGGCTTCCCCTTCCTGCATCACCAGGGCGAGCGCTCGTTCGGTGCCGGCGACCGTTTCATGCTCCAGATCAAGCTCGATCCGGTGCGCCTCGTTTGGGTTGGGCGTGAACTCCGCGATCTCAATACACCCGAGCTGGCGAGGGACGCCCGCCTGAAAGCGAAGGTGGTTCGGAACAGAGCGGCGCAGGCTTCCACCCGCTCGGCGCAGCAGCTCACGCCGTTCTTCCTCGGGGGCGAGCCGCATCCAGAAGACCCCCAGGTCGATGTCGGAGTCCCTGGCGGCCTCCCCGCGCGCCGTCGATCCGCCGAGCAGGATCGCGCCCACATCCGGATGGCCGGCATACACCCGGGCGATCGACCTCGCCCATGCCAGGCGTTGCCGGCTGTCAGGATTCATGTGTGCCGCAAACCGGAGGCTGCAATGGGTGCGCCGGTGGCTGACCGACGATCACCTGGACCAGCCTGGATTACTTCTTTCGACTCGCCTCGTAACGGGCGATCATCGCTTCGGGGGGCGTACTGCGGATGAGCTCACCGATGGTCTCGATCGGGATGTCCTCCAGCTTGCGGAAGCGGACACAGGACTTGCCCATGTCCATTTTCTTGCCTTCCCGCTCGTAGGCCGCCGTCAGCGCGGCCTCCTGCTCGGGATCTTGATAAACACCCATCATGTAGAGCGAGATATGGCGCTTCTGGGAAGCCAGCGCCAGGTAGCCCAACGGCTGGCCGTTGTAGGTTTCGGGGTACTCCTCGAGAGGGATCTCGTAGCTGATCATCCCCCAATTCATGGTCTCCGCATAGCCCTCGGGCAGATTCTCCAGTATGGTCTCCCGGACCGCAGTTACCACCTCTCTCCGATCGGGGGGAAGCTCCTCGAGGTACTGCTCAACCGTGGCCGCCTTGCTCTGAACCAAAATCCACCTCCTGGCGTGCGAAGCTTTCGTCGATTGTATCGCACGTAACCTGACGCACCCTGCGGGACGGAGCGGAGGGAGCAACTCGCTCTGCTATCGTCCTCGGCCAAACGATTCCAGGCCGAGCGCAAGCATCCCGATTCCAAGCATCATGATCAACGCGCTGCTGTCCGCCGTCCTGAGGATGCTGAGCACGATGACGGCGACCCCCATCGCGGTGGCCAGCCCTCGCATGACGACACCGAGGACCGGTTGATTCTGGGTCATGATTCCCCTCCTGTGGAAGCGCGCCGGCGGGCAGCATCGTCCGGCCGCGCTCGACCGTTTGTGACCCCGGGTGCGGCACAAAGGACACGGAAGAGCTGGCGCAGCACCGGACCGGCAGCGCGTGGAGCCGCTCCCGCCCGTTGGCAGGATGCGCGGCCCAGAGAGCTCTGCACCTATGGGCTAGGGATAGCTGGCGAAGATTCCCGCCGGCCCGTTCTCGTCAAACATGACGACATCGAACGGCTCTGCAACTGCACCGGGAAAGTCCATTCCCGGCGAACCGGCCGGCATCCCGGCGACCGCCAGGCCAAGGATCTCGGGACGCTCCATGAGCAGGCGCTCGATATCAGCGGCCGGCACATGACCTTCAATGACGTAGCCGTCAACGACGGCTGTGTGGCAGGATTGGAGTTCCGCGGGAACGAGATAACGGGCCTTGACGGCGGCGAAGTCCTGGATATCTTCGAAGACCACCGTAAACCCGTTCTCTTCCATATACTGACCCCAATCGCCGCAGCAGCCTCAGGTCGGCGAACTGAACACCAGCACGGTGTCAGACGGCTGAAGGTCTGCCGCCGGTGCGCCGCACGCGCTCAGCAGCACGCCAGCCAGCAATGCGAACAGCAAATACTTGTACATACGGACTCCTTTCGTCTCACGATGCGCAACCGTTCTTCTTGCGGCTGCCCTGATTAAAGGGCCGCGCCGCATCCAT
>JBFJVD010000182.1:0-6193 GCA_041624375.1 Anaerolineales bacterium | reverse complement strand
TGGAAGAGGACATGCGGTTGGAGATCGAATTCGTCGCAACGACTCCTTGAAGGTCGATTGGGTAGATGGAACGAGAGACTGGAGACTAAAGACTTGAGACTGGTAGCTGTTACTCGTTATTCGTTACTGGTTATTTGGCGGAATCTTACTCCCCCATCGAGATCCTAATAACCAATAACCAGTAACCAGTAACGAGTCTCCAATCTCCACGTACGCCGGCCTAGGTGAATTCAGCCAGTACTTCCTCCCCAAACCGCTCGACCTGCTCCACCCGGTCCGGGTAGCGCGGCACCATGAACTGGAGCGCCAGGTGCTCGACGCCGACGTCTTCGTAGGCTTTCAGCGCTTCGAGCAGCTGCTCCGACGTGCCATGCAGGCGGTCCGGTCTTTGTTCGACGGGGGTGTCGCTGAGCACAATCGGGCGGCAGCAGGTCAGGCGCACAGCACCCGGATCGCGGCCCGCGGTCTCCGCGCTGCGTTGGACTTCGGCATACCCTCGCGCCAGTTGATCGGTCGTCACCCGGACGAAATACGGGAACCAGGCGTCGCCATAGCGCCCGGCGCGCCGCTGGGCCACGGCGGCTTCGCCGCCTACCCAGAGCGGCATGCGGGGATGCTGCGTGGGCTTCGGGTAGAAGGCGACTTGCTGGAAGCGGTAGTGATCCCCGGCGAAGCTCGCGCGTTCCTCGCGAAATAGAACCTCCAGGATGTCGAGCTGCTCGTCGGAAATCCGGCCGCGCTCCTCGAACGGGGCCTGGAGCGCTTCAAACTCCTCCGCCATCCAGCCGACCCCAACGCCCAGGATGAAGCGGCCTTCGGAGAGCCGATCGAGGGTTGTTGCGATCTTGGCCCAGTAGAGCGGATGCCGGTAGGGCATCACCAGCACGCTGATCCCGAGCCGGATTTGCTCGGTGGCACTCGCCAGGAACGCCAGGCAGGTGAGCGGCTCGAGAAACGGACGGTCAGCGGGAACAATGAACGCCTCGCCCTCGCTGTACGGATAGGGAGTCTCGATTTGCCATGGGATGATGATCCGATCCGCAGCCCAGACGGCGGCAAATCCCAGCCGCTCGGCCTGGCGTGCGGATTCGATCAGTGTTTCGCGCCCGGCGGCGCGGCCTGAGATCGGGAGGAAGACGCCGAACTCCATTGCCCGCTCCTCTCAATGGGAAGAGATCTGTTCTCAGGATAGCCTACCGGAGATGGGATGTGTCCTTAGAAGAGGATGCCCGCCAGGCGCCAGACCTGGGCGATGACGAAAGTGAGGGCGAAGCCCAGGCCGAGCGGCAGTAGGGCGGCGATCGCCGTCCAGCGACGGCTGCCTGTTTCTTTGTAGATCGTGTAAATCGTGGTGCTGCACGGGTTGTGCACCAGGCTGAAGATCATCAGATTGACCGCGGTGAGCAGGGTCCAGCCGCCGGCCTGCAGCACGGCCAGCGTTTCCATCTGCGACTCGAATTCGAACATCACACCCGCGCCCGCACCGATGCCTCCCAGGCCGGCCCGCAGCACCGTGAGCATCAGCACCGTGGGGATGACGATCTCGTTGGCCGGGATGGCGACCACATAGGCGAGCAGGATCACGCCGTTGAGGCCGATCAGCAGTCCCAGCGGATCGAGCCAAGCCACGATGTGCTCGGCGAGGCTGGTGCCGCCAACGGTCACATTGGCGGCCAGCCAGATGGCGGCGCCGGCCGGGAGGGCGAAGACGACCGCCCGCCAGAGGACGAAGATGGTCCGGTCGAGAATGGACGTGTAGAGCGTCTGCCAGAGGCGCGGCGGCCGGTAGGGCGGGAGCTCAAGGCTGAAGGTTGAGACCTCGCCGCGCAGCCAGGTGCGGGAGAGCAGCGCAGACACCAGAAAGGTAAGCAGCACACCCAGGACCGCAACACCGACCACCGCCAGCGCCGAGATCAGGCCCGCCAGGTGGGCAGGGACCAGCGCGCCCAGAAACAGCGAAGCGATCAGAATCTGAGTCGGCCAGCGCCCGTTGCACAGCGCGAAGTTGTTGGTCAGGATGGCGATCATTCGCTCCCGGGGGCTGTCGATCACCCGTGTGGCGATCACACCGGCGGCGTTGCAGCCGAATCCCATCATCATCGAAAGGGCCTGCTTGCCGTGCGCGCCGGCCCGCTTGAAGAGCGAATCGAGGTTGAAGGCCACCCGCGGCAGGTAGCCGAAATCCTCCAGCAGGGTGAACAGCGGGAAGAAGATGGCCATCGGGGGCAGCATGACGCTGACAACCCAGGCGGTGGCCAGATACATCCCATCGATCAGGAGGCCGGCCAACCACCAGGGCAGCCGAGCCGCGCTGGCCAGTTCGTGGAGCGCCGGATAGACCCTATCGAGCAGTACCCCGGCCATCCACCCCGAAGGGATGTTGGCTCCCGAAACGGTGATCCAGAACACCAGCGTGAAGAGAGCCAGCATCACTGGAAAGCCCCACAGACGGTGGGTGACGATCCGGTCGATGGCCGCATCCAGGTCGAAACGCCGGTCGCCGTCGCGCTGGACGGCGCGATCGGCCAGGCGCGCCGCATCGGCGTAAATGGTCTCCACCAGCTGCTCGTGCAGGTCCCCGCCGACTTCCCAGCGCAGCGCCTCGGCGCGGGCCAGGACCTGGCGGGCCGGCAGGCTTTCGAGCCGCGTCATGTGACCGGCTCCAGCGCCGCTGACGGCGGCTTCTCAGTCGGCTGCGCGGCTTCGATCTCGGCGAGTTCGCCGCGTGCCAGCGCCGCCGCGATGCGCGCGTCCCCATCCAGCAGCCGCAGCGCCACCCATCGAGCGTTCGGCAGCTCAGGGTGAAGCTGGCTCACCATCGCCGTAAGCTCATCGACGGCCTGCTGAATGGGCTCGGGGAACCGGGGTGCGCGCCGCAGGCGGGGCTGGATCACCCCTGTGGCGACCTCGTCGATCGTCGCCATCAGAGTCTCCAGACCTTCGCCGTAGCGGGCTGCGGTCGGCACGACCGGTACGCCCAAATCACGCGCCAGCCGGCGCGGATCCACCTGGAGACCGTGACGGCGGGCTTCGTCCATCAAATTGAGACAGACCACCACCCGGTCCGTGATTTCCAGGATCTGCAGAACCAGATTCAGGTTGCGCTCGAGGCGGTTGGCGTCGGTGACCACCACGGTCACATCGGGCCGGCCGAAGAGCAGGAAATCGCGGGCGATCTCCTCGTCGAGAGAGGTCGAGAGCAGGGAGTAGGTGCCGGGCAGGTCCACCAGCCGGTAGCGACGTCCCTGATAGGTAAAGGCGCCCTCGGCGCGGGTGACCGTTTTTCCGGGCCAGTTGCCGGTGTGCTGGCGCAGGCCGGTGAGCGCGTTGAACACCGTGCTCTTCCCCACGTTCGGGTTGCCCGCCAGCGCGACCACGAAGTCGGTTTGGCCGATGTCCTGACCGGCGCGGACGTGGGCCGGGCAGCCCTCACATCCCTGCGGCTGATTCACGCGGCGACCTCTTCCGGATGCGTGATGCTGATCAACTCAGACTGCTCGCGGCGCAGCCCGATCAGCGCCCCGCGCACGCGGTAGGCTCGCGGGTCGCCGAAGGGTCCGGCGTACTCCATCGTGACCCAGGTTCCGGGGACGAACCCGAGGTCGAGCAGCCGCCGGCGCTCTGCGCCGCGGCAGCGGGGGGAGACCGCTTCGACCTGACCGGCTTGGCCGGGCTTGAGATCGGCGAGACGGTGGGGGGTGACGGCCGGCGCCGGCTCGAGGCCGACCGCGACCGTCACGGCCTCGGCGTCTTCGAGGCTGAGCGACCCAGGACGACCGTCGATCAGCAGCTCCAGTCGCCCGGCTTTCCGGTCGATCACTTCGACGACGCCGCCGGCGTGAAGACCGGCGGCGACCATGCGTTCGAAGCGTGGCCGGGGCTCGTCTTCGAGATGCTCGACGCGCAGCAGCGCGTCAACCGGCGCCTCGGTGAGCGGGGCGCCGGGGACCGTTTGCCAGTCGCCGGCGGGACCCGGGATCGGGTCGCCGTGCGGGTCGCGGGTGGGCCGGTTGAGCAGGGTCGCCAGGCTTTCGATTTGCTCGGGGGAAAGCTCGTGCTCGATCCGCTCAGCCTGACGATGCCATTCTGCTTCCGGATAGCCGGAGTGCTGGGCGAGGAACTGCTCCCATAGCCGGTGGGCGCGCAGCACGGTCCGGGCAGAGCGCCGGCCCTCGGCCGTAAGCTGAAGGCCGAGGGCGTTGGGCTCCAGCAGGCCACGCCCGGCCAGGCGTCGCACCAGCTGCCGCGTCTTCGAGTGGCCTTCGCCCAGCGCCTCGGCGAGCGTCTCGAGGCTGATGAGCCGACCTTCGCTGGCAGCGACCAGCAGCAACTTGAGGATGTCTTCATGCTGCCTTTGGGCTGCCGCGCGCCGGCGCCGGATCCAGCGCGGGCTGAGCGCGCAGAGCAGGGCTGCGAGCGCAAGGGTGAGGGTGGTCAGCAGGTCGGGCATGGCTGCCGTCCCGTCTCCGCGAATCTGGGCTTCTCTCCAGAGGATGGCCCGGGATCGACTCGGTGGGTAGTGAAGAAGGTCATACCAAAGCCTGAAAAACGAACTGCCTAAAGAAAGAGTTAGGTTTACCTAATTAGTATAGGTGGCTTTTTGTCGGGAGGCAAGCCTGCGCGGGCGACCCCATCCCGGTGCCCGCAGGCGGGCCGGACGGGTCAGCCGGCTTACTGCAAGCCGCAGACGATGTTAGGATGCTGGGGATATGGACAAGGAATACGCTCGGCGCAAGTGGCCCACTCTGCTGCTTCTCTCGCTGGCGACTCTGCTCGGAATGGGAGTCTGGTTCTCGGCATCGGCGGTGGCGCCGGTTCTCACCGATCAGTGGGGTTTGGACGACTCAGGGCAGGCCTGGCTCACGATGTCGGTGCAGATTGGTTTCGTGGTGGGGGCGCTGCTCTCCGCGCTGCTCAACCTGGCCGATTTGATTCCCTCCCGCTGGATGTTCGCCGCCTGCTCGCTTTTGGCGGCCCTGGCCACGGGGCTTATTCCGGCAGTGGCCGACGGATTGGGCGTCGCGCTGGTGCTGCGATTCCTCAGCGGGATGTTCCTGGCCGGGGTCTATCCGGTGGGGATGAAGATCATGTCTACCTGGACGAAGGAAGACCGGGGGTTGGGGATTGGGCTTCTGGTCGGGGCGCTGACGATAGGGTCGGGCGGGCCGCACCTCCTGCGCGCCTTCGGCGACCTGAATGACTGGCAGCCGGTGGTCGCCGTGTCGGCCGGGTTCGCTGCGCTGGGGGGGATCCTGGGCGCCATCTTTTTGCGTGAAGGCCCGTACGCGGGACCCTCGCCGCGGTTCAACTGGCGTTACGCCGGAGTCATCCTGCGCGAGCGGGACCTCTTTTTGGCAAACCTCGGCTACCTCGGCCACATGTGGGAGCTGTACGCCATGTGGGCGTGGATCCCGGTGTTCCTGCTGGCGAGCTTCGAGCTGAGGGGCGTCGCCTCTGATTGGGCGAGCGTGACGGCGTTTGGCGTCATCGCCATTGGCGGCGTGGGCAGTCTGCTCGCCGGTCGGCTGGCCGACCGTTATGGGAGGACGGTGATCACCTCGGCCTCCCTGGTCATCAGCGGCGGCTGTGCCCTGATCATCGGACGGCTATTTGGTGGGGCGCCGTGGGCGCTGGCCGTAGTGTCCTTGATCTGGGGCCTGGCGGTGGTCGCCGACTCGGCGCAGTTCTCGGCGGCCATCAGTGAGCTCAGCGCCAGCGAGTATGTAGGCACGGCCCTCACGCTGCAGACCAGCCTCGGCTTCCTGCTGACTCTGCTGACCATCCGGCTGATCCCCACGCTTGAGGCCTGGGTGGGCTGGGAGTGGGCCTTCTCGTTTTTGGTGATCGGACCCCTGGTCGGGGTGTGGGCGATGCTCACGCTGCGCCGCTCGCCGGCAGTCGTCCGGCTTTCGGGGGGTAGGGGTTAACGTCTATCGAAGGGATCTATGGTGAGGTTGAAGTCCCGGTTAATGGGTATCGGTTATTGGGGAGTTCGATCGGTGGAAAGCATCAGCCCGGTAACCAATAGCCAATAACTAGTCACCAATAACCAGTAACCAATCACCGCTTCCCCCTACGTCAGCGACTTCTCCTTCCCCGCCATCTTCTCGCTCGAGTGTCCTGGGAAGACCTTCCCGCCCGGGTGGACGTAGGTGTAGGCGTAGTTCACCGCAAGGGTTACGTGGCCGTAGCC
>JBFJVD010000181.1:0-6202 GCA_041624375.1 Anaerolineales bacterium | reverse complement strand
GTGATCGGCCAGGTTGGTCTCAGCCAGCGCGTTGCGGATGTCGGCCGGATCCGCCGATCCCGCTCGCTCGATGGCATCGGCGATCAGATACACCGCCTGATAGGCCAACACGGCGCCGGTTCGCATTGGTTCGCCGTATTCTGCCTCATAGCGCGACCGCACGTCCAGCGCCGCTGAATCCGAAGCATCCCAGTGGTAGTTGCTGTCGAAGAAGCACTGTGACAGATCGGCGGCGTCGGCCACGAACTGGGGCTGATCATAGGTGCCCTGGGCCACGCCGTAGACGGCCTTCACGTTCAAGCCAACTTCTTCTGCGTTGCGAGCCGCCAGCAGCCCATCGTTGTAGTATCCGGTCACCACCAGGACGTCCGGCTCGAGCGAATTGATGCGGGTCATCTCGGTCGTCAGGTCGGCGACTTCGAAGGGCGCATAGGCGATCTCATCCAGCACCTCGATGCCGAGCTCGCCTGCGCGCTCGACGAATGCTGCCCGGACGCTGTCACCAAAACCGGTCGTCCCCTCGTAAAGGTAGACAACGGAATTGACTTCCTCACCCGCCTCTTCGGCGATCGCCACGAGGAAATCGGCGCCATTCACGCCCATCGAGGTCGCATTGGGCTGCAGCCGGAAGGTGTAGGTGAAGCCCTGGTCGAGGATCGCGTCGGCAACAGCCACATCGATCACCAGGTGCACGTTCTCTCGCTCGGCGATGGCGGCAACGTTGCTCGTCACGGCAGACTGGAAGCAACAAATAAGCGCGACCGCCCCTTCACTGATGAGCCTCTCCGCCTCGGTTTGTCCCACCTCTGCCGATCCCGTTGAGTCAGCGGAAAGGTACTCAAACATGCGGCCACCGAGCGCGCCCCCGGCTTCGTTGAGCTCCGCGATGGCCATGCGAATCCCGTTGTCCATGTTGATGCCGTCCGCGGCCAGGCCGCCCGTCATCGGGTGGATGCCGCCGATGAAGATCGGGTCGAGCACTGCCGGCTCATCCGTTGGCGCCGCACCTCCACAAGCGGCCAGGACGAGCGTAGCCACGGAAAACAGGGTGAAGACCACCCATGTGCGTGAACGAAACATCGATTCTTCCCTCCTCATTGATTGGCTCTCGATCCAATGTACAGGATGCTCCCGGCTGCACCGGTCAACTATCGACACCTCCTTTTCTATCAGATTCAAGGCTTGAGGCTCTCTGCGAGACCGGACACATCGGATAAGGTGTCAAACTGCCCGATCTGCTCCCACAGCACGCCGGCGCGCTCCGCGCCTAGCGTGGGTGCTACCAGGCTCTGAAACTTGTCACGAATTTCATCTACCGACATCGGCTGATCCGGGTCCCCTTTGCTGCTCGTCACCGTCCGCTCGCGTTCAGAACCGTCGTTGAAGCGGAGAGTCACCTTCGCCGGTCGCCTGGCGGGCGTCATCGCCGTGAAGCTCGGCTCCTCTCGCACCGTGACCCGGGCGGACAGGTCCAGAACTCCCGGATTTCGCAAGACCTCAGGCTCGAAGATCTCCGGCCCCGCACTGCCGTGGATGAGCGTGGCCGCCACGACGAACGGCGTGGAGAAACGGCCGGCCAGCGGCGTCTGTGGAGCAGGATTGGAGAGATGGGCGGCGATGTCGTAGGTGGCGACTTCCACCGATTCGATCTCCTCAATCAGGATCTCAGCGTCTTCCCTGAGGTTCAGCACTGCGTCGATCGCCGCGTGCGTGTACCGGCAGCCCGAATAGGGCTTGAAATATCCGCGCATGATCTCAAAGCGTTCGCCGAGTCCATCGATCAGCGCTGCCGGGTCGAAGGAGTCGCCCAGGATCTGACCAAACGCGGTCTCGAGGCCGCCCGGCTCGCCCCGGATGCCAAGCGGGTACAGCTCTGCCGCCAGGAGACCCAGCTTGTTCACCAAGCCCGCATAGGTGTTGCGCACGTTCGCGCCCTGGTAGGCCGTCTCAAAGGAGGCCGCGATCGCATAGGAGGCGGCGACTTCGAGAACGCCCGCGAGGCCATCTGCATCTAATCCGCCGACCCGGGCGCCAATTGCGGCTGAACCCAACACCCCCCAGGTGCCGAACGGATGCACCGGCTTGCGCAGCCTGGTCCCGACGCCTGCGCGTGCGGCAACTTCATATCCGGCGATCAGCGCGGTTAGCGTTCCTCTGCCGTCGAGTCTGTTCGCTTGCGCCAGGGCGACCGCCACGGGCACCGCATGGATGGCGGCGTGGCCACGAGCATGCGCATGTCCCTCGTCCATTTCCAGAGTCGTGCCTGCCGTCCCGTGCACGAGCACCGACCACGCCGGGGTGCTGCGCCCCGGATGGCCAAACAACTGCGCCGGGCCGGGAAATAGCGCAGCCGCGTGGTCCGCCAGTGCGCGGACCTCGGCTTCCCGCATGCCGGCGATGATCACGCCGACGGTATCCGCGAGCACCAGCCTGGCGCGATCGACCACCGCTGCTGGCAGATCGTCGAAATCGAGGTCGACGACGAATTCAGCCAAACGTCCAAGCTCATCCATCAAGATATCTAACCCGTTGGAGCCGCGCGCATGCGAGCCGGGCCATCACCCGCAAGCCACACGAGCCCAAGCCCGAGCATGCCCAGCACGGCGAGAAGGAGCCACAGCTCCCGATAAGCCGGCAGCGCTGTGGACGGATCCCCAATGTGCCAACCGTGATATGCAAGCCTTGCTTCAAGCAAAATTCCAGTTATCACGGAGCCCAGAACGAGACCACTGTAACGCATTGTGCCATAGAGGCCCGCAACCACTCCCGCCTGTTCTGCCCGGCCCGCCGCCGTGGCCACACTCGCAAAGGGCGCCTGGGTCAGGCCCGCGCCAATGCCCCGGAATCCCATCGCAAGCACCACCAGGAGAAGATTCAGTCTCGTATCGAACCCCAATAGCAAGATGATTCCCGCGATCATCGCAAGATATCCGACGACGCCGGGAACTCGTGCCCCGGCCCGGCCGGCCCAGCGGCCGCCCGGCCAGGTCCCGGCAAATAAGAACAGGGAGTAGACCAGCATCAACGCGCCCACCAGGGAGGGGGTCAGCCCCTGCACCTCCTCAAAGAAGAAGGGAAGCGCGGTCAGCGCTGAAATCGCCATCGCCATGCGCAGGGTTGCCGCACCCGAAGCCCCCATGAACTGCCGGTTGGCAAACAGGCGTGGGCTGACAAATGGGAACTCCCCTTTCCCTAGCAGCAGGTACCACGCCGCCCAACCCACCCCTGCGACCAGCAGGAGGGGGACCGATTTGAGCATCAGGCCAACCAACGTGAAGGCCAGCGCCAGGGTGAAGCTGACAGCGCCGATCCAGTCGAAGGCGGGAAGATCCGGGAGACCTTTGCCTGACGGGAGGGCGAAGGCGGCCAGTGCCGCCCCCAGCGAGGCGACCACGCCCAGGACGAGGTAGACAGCCGGCCAGCCGAGGAACTCCACGAGTGTCCCCGCGATCAGCGGCGCGACGATGGTCGCCACGCCCACCGCGGACTCCCACAGCCCCATCATCTCGGCCTGACGGTAGGTTTCAAAATGGGTGCGGATCAGCATCAGGGCGATGGGATACAGCCCCGACCAGCCCACCCCCTGGACGACCCGGCTGGCGAGAAGCCACATGAAGCTCGGCGCCAGCACAGACAGGAACGCGCCGGCTCCAAGCAGCGATAGTCCCAGAACATAGCTGCGCCGCAACCCCCAGCGTTCACCCAGGGCTGCCTGCAATGGCATCAGGACCACCGTTGGAATGAAATAGGCCGTCGGCACCCATGTCGCACGCTCAATCCCAACAGCAAAGTCGTCGCGCAGGCTTGGCAGCGCCACGCTCGTGAAATTCACATTCAGCGGCGATAGGAATACGCCCAGCATCAGGGCGACCATCAGCCAGCCTTTTCCAAGGGTGACCGCGGACGGTTCCGACTTCGTCGTCACGTGAGCTTTCTGCCGCCTCCAGAATGCACGGCGTTAATTGACTTCACGGAGAGAGCGGGCAGCGTGCTGTCCGGCCAGCATGCCGTAGCCGAGCGCGGTCAGCAATCCGTTACCCGAGAGGTAGCCCCCGGGCCCATGACCACTCAAGCCCGCTGCGACCCCGCCGCCTGCGTACAGATTCGGCACGACAGACCCGTCGCTGCGGAGAACGCGCGCGTCGAAATCGACCTTCAGCCCTCCCTGAGTGTGAAACAGGGCGCCCGTCACTTTGACCCCGTAGTAGGGCGGCTCCAGCGCCCGGCAGTCCGAGCGGTCGAACGGGTCAGCTCGATCGCCATTGGCAGATCCGTTGTAGTCATTGAGTGTCTCCGCCAGCGATTTCGCCGGCAGCTGTAGGGCTTCGGCCAGGGCTTCGATGGAATCCGCCTTAACAACTGCATTCACTTCCAGAGCCTGCCGGTAATCGTCAAACTGGAGGCCCAGCCTGTGCAGCCGCCGATCATAGATATCCCAGGCCACGCCGCCGGGTTGATCCAGCACAGCCAGGGCATGTTCGGAATACCCGCTGGTCTCGTCGCCGAACCGTTGCCCTTTGCGGTTGACCTGAAAGCCCCCCTCCATGATCAGCGCATAGGTGATCAGGATCCCATGCGGTACGGCGACAGAGGCATGCGCCTGGTAAGCGTCCATGAAGGCCACCTGGCCGCCAAGCTCCATGCCCCACAAGATGCCCTCACCTGTGTTTCCCTCTCCACCGAAGTACAGCGCATCGGCGATCGCCGGACAGTACTCGGCCACCATGTCACTGTTCCCGGCGAATCCATTGCAGGCCAGGATCACCTTCTTGCATCGGATTCGCTCGCGCAGATCGCCGCGTTGAACGACCACGCCCACTACGGCATCCCGGTCGTCGACGACCAGGGCCTCGGCCGGCGCATCCGAGACCAGCTCTGTATCTGGATGGGCCTCAACGGCTCGACGCAGGTCGGCAACCAGGGCCGCGCCCGTCCGGCTGGGTGGCGCGTGCATCCGAAACTGGCTATGCCCCGGATACTTGAAATCGCCGATAAACACCAGGTCAACGCCCACCTCGTCCACCAGCCACTCAACCATTCGAGTCGCCGTGCGCGCCATGTGCAGGGTCATCTCAGGATCGGAGCTGTTGTCGTTCTTCCGAAAGATATCTCCTGCAAAATCCTCGGCGGTTTCCTCGATACCGGCCTGCACCTGCAGGCGCGTCCCGGCTGCGGGAATCATGCCCCCGGATCGGGCCGTGTTGCTCCACGGCTTGGCCTGCTTCTCGAGCACGATCGCCTCCACGCCGCCCATAGCGGCGGCGATCCCGGCGGAGAGCCCGCAGCCGCCGCCCCCGATGACGACCACATCCGTCTCAAAAGACCAGTCGTCGATGCCTCGAACGATGCCCTCAGTCATTCGCCTGGCTGCACCTTCGCCGACCCCTCGCGGCTGCTCGGACAAGAATTCGCGTTTCCTGCATCGACCTCACCGACGCATCGTTCATCCAGAGATCCAGCAATCCGACTTTCTTGAAGCGTGAACACGATCGAGAACACCTTCATGCGTTAATCGGATTGACCGCCGGCAGATGACGGATCCGGTACTGAAACCGATCGCCGCGGTAGATGCCCCGGAAGTCTTCCACTGCCGCCCCGTCCCGGCTGACGACAAGCCGGAGGATCATCAGCATCGGGCTGCCTTTATCTACCCCCAACAGCTCTGCCACCCGGCCTGTGGCGGGTACCGCCTCAAGGGTTCGCTCCGCGGTGCTTCCGTCCAAATGGCCGCGGCGCCGGAGATAGCTCAGTGATCCACCCTCCGTGAGGGCACCTTCATCGATCGCCTCCGCGAAAGCCGGCGAGACAAACGCGCTGTGAACTCCGATCGGCTCATCATCTGCCAGCCTCAGTCGCTGAAGGTGATAGGCCTCCTTCCCGGGAGCAATCTGCAGCCTTGAAGCCACCTCCTCCGGCGCAGGAACCCATTTCGCGGAGAGCACCCGCCACCCCGGTCGCTTCCCGATCTCGATCAGGTAATTGGTCAGACTCAAATGCGGTGCCGGACTGTGCCTGACTTTCGGCTCGGAAACAAAGGTGCCTTTACCCCGGAATCGTGAAATCAGCCCGTCGAGCTCCAATTCCTTCAGAGCCCGGCGCACGGTGATGCGGCTCAGGCTGTATTGAGCCTCCAGCTGTTCCTCGGTTGGCAGCATATCCCCAGGCTGCCACTCGCCGCCGGCCAGCCTGTCAGCCAGCAGTT
>JBFJVD010000180.1:0-6221 GCA_041624375.1 Anaerolineales bacterium | reverse complement strand
GTGACGAGGCGCCGGCTTCCATCGGAGGCGTTCGCGTCCAATCTGTGAACGACCTCGACGGCGTGAAGTACGTGCTGGACGAGGAGTCCTGGCTGCTGATCCGCCCCTCCGGCACAGAACCCGTCCTGCGAGTGTATGCGGAAGGATCTGATCCAACTTTGGTCGAAGCGCTGCTCGAGCACGGCCGGTCCGTGGCCGAGATCTAAACGACCCTGACTCAGGGCGCCCAAGGCGCCCTCGCCAGCCGTCAGTCTGCTGAAGCATGCGGGGTGGAAAGCAGCTTGTAGCCTCGTCCGCGCCGGGTGATCAGGTAGCGCGGGGTCCCCGGATCGGGCTCGATCTTGCTCCGCAGCCGGCTGATCAGCTTCTCGACGCGGGCGTCGTCGACATCCTCCAGATAGGATTCTCCCCACACGGATGTGACAATGGTGTACTTGTCGGTGAGCTTGTCGGTGCGCTCGTGCAGCAGGCGCAGCAGGCGAAACTCGAGATCCGTGAGCACCGGGATGCGGACGCCATCGACCCAGACGTCCCCCGAATCGTGATCGAGATGTACGCCTTCAACTGCGATCTGCGGCGCTCGCGCCTTGCGGCTGACAAATTCAGCAAAGAGTGGTGAGAAGAAGCGACCGGCGCTGAGCAGGCCAAGCGCCTCCAATCTGAGTCGCTGGTGTGGCGGGAGACCGCCTTCCAGATCCAGCGCCAGCGAGGCCAACGCGTCGCGCTCCTCTTGATCGACCTGAGTCCAGAGCTTGAGGCACTCCGCACGTGGTTGCGGCTGCTGCCCGACTTGGGCGGCAAGCTGATGGGGGTTGAAGGTATGGCTGGCGAGTGCCTGGCCGATGGCCACCAGCAGGCCCGGATGCCCGCCGGAAAGCTCGAAGCAGCGGACCCGCTGTTCCGCATCGAGCGCCAGCGCCGTCATGTGCTCGAGAAACTCGGCAGCTTCTGGCTCGGTAAGCAGCGGCATGGCGTAGGTCGAGCGGGCAAATAGCTCGGCGAACTCACCCTCGACCGGCAGGCCCCGCAGTTTGGGGAGGGCGCGCAGCGTGGCGGTGACAAAGGCGAGCCGATCACGGAATCGGTCGTGGAGCGCCCGAAGGTTCAGCAGTGCTCGCTCCTCGAGCGAGGTGTAAATCTCGTCGAACTCGTCAATCAGGAGGATCAACCCGCGATCGAGCTGCTCGCAGAGGTCGGTCAGCGCAAGGTTGAACGAGAGCGAGGCGGTGAAGGGAGAAGCGGCTTCGGTGACCGCCTGGTGGTGCCCGCGCAGTGCGGCCACCAGATTTTCAGGAGCAGCGTCCTCCAGCCGCTCGAGCGCCGAGCGGATGACAATTTCGTAGAACGCCTGTCCGGAGCTCTCGACGGCACGATTGCAGTCAATATACAGAAAGGCAGCGCCTTTGCGCTGGTGCTTCTTGAAAGCCTTCTCCGTCGCCGGATCGCCAAGCTGCCGCATGAGAAACGATTTCCCGCTGTTGCTGAGGCCGGTGATCGACACGCAGCGGCCGGCGGCCAGATCGATGAGGACCCGATCGCGAAGCTTAGAGAAGGGGAGGTCGTTTTCCGCCATAATTCGCATTCACCGAGATAGAGGTCGGGATGGGGACGGCTGCGTGAGAAGTATACCCAGATCGAACGCGATGCGAAGGGCCGGCATGCCGGCCCTTCGCATGAGGATCCGAGAAGAGAGGATAAATTGTGCGCCGACTAGCTGGCGGTTCGGGTGCGCAGCTGTCGGGCGATGAAGACCACCGCAATTAACGCCAGACCCATCATCAACAACCCGGGAACGCCGACATCGTCGGCGAATCCCGTCGCCGGCAGCGCGGTGGGCGTCGGCGTGGCCTGCTGGGCCGCATCAAGCGTCTGCTGCGCTGCCGCCGTCTGGGTGATGGGCTGAACCGTTTGCAGGGTTGTGAACGGCGTATCGGTGGCGGTCGGAAGCACGACGACCGCCGTCGGCGTTGCGCTGGGCGTTGCGCTCGGCTCAGGCGTCTCGCTCGGCGTCGAAGTCGGCAATTGGAACTCAAGCTCCGCCTCGGCGGTCAGCGTCTGCGCCACCCGGGTGTTTTCGAGCATGATTTCCGTCGCCTGGGCGACGCGCGCCTCGCGCTGTTGCGGGGCGATGACCAGGGCGTAGACTCCCAGGCAGATCATGCTCACGACGAGCAGGCCGCCCAGCGCGGCAGCGGCGATGATGAACGTACGATTGGTTGATTCCTCGGGAAGTGGACCTCCCAGCTCGAAATCTTCTGCCATCGTCCTCTCTCCTCGTTGTCTTCGCCAACCGGCGATCGCCCAACGGCTTGCCTGTCGGGTGCCCGACGCTAGCTAGCTATTGCAAAATCTCCAGATTTGCCAGCGGCACATCGACCGTCCCGCCGGCCTCCAGCGAGACCCGGGCGCTACGGGCCCGCAATCCGCTGGGGAAAGCTTCTGCATGCTCGAGTATCTCTTGCATGGTGCCTACCTGCCCGAAGTACGGCTTGCGCACAACGCGCACCCGAATGCCTTGGGTCAACGGAATCACCTCATCAGGCAGGTCGATCACGCGATTGGAGGGAAGCGGGATGATCAGTTCCGGCCGCTGGCCGTCAAATTCACCCAGCATTCGCCCGTCAATCGCCACCTCCCGACCTTCGTTGGATTTGAGCAGGTCGTAAGTGGCGCGATTGAGCTGCAGCCTACCGAAGCCCTCGAGAACCAGGACCGGGTAGTTCAACCGGCGGGCGACCGGAATGAGATCCGAGGTCAATCCGCCGAGAATTAAGCCCCGGATGGCCAGGTCGCGCGCCTGGGCCAAAGGCGCCGGATGATCGCACATTCCGGCGACGACGATCGCTCCGCGGACGTCGATATCCAGCAACGCGCCTTCGAGGCGGGCATTCCGCCCCTCGCCCACCAGCCGCATCACACCGTAATCCTGGCGCCCGTTCCCCCACTTTGCCTGGAGCAGCGCGCCCGTGGTCTCGATCACCACCGAAGTGGACCCGTCGGTGGAAACGACATTCCCAGGGAAGCCGGCTTCGAGCGTCAGCGGCTCGCCGCGCACTTCGAACAAGATCTTCCCTCCCGAAAGCGCGACGATCCGCCCGTTTGCCGGCGCGCGCACCGTCCGGCGGGCGATGCCGACCGGGCCTGCAATCACTTCGCCGGCCTCGATCCGCTCGTTGCGCTCGCGCGTCAGGTGGCGGGTTACATCGCTCTCGGCCACGCCAAGCCCCCGAGCGATGTCGAGGAAGTAGTGGCGGGGCGAGACTTCGGCCTCGGCCACCACATCCGAGGCCTGAACCCGCTCGTTGACACGAGCGATGATCACGCCAGGAACCGGCAACCTGCGCTCACGACGAATCATCGTCAGCGGCAGCAGGTGGGTGACGGGGGGCAAGTAATAGAGTGCTGTCATCTTCTTCCCGGCCCGAGGTTGCAAGAGAGGTGCCAGTCCATGCTCATTCCATCCCCCCGATGTCCCACAGCCACTTCTGATTCAATTCCCGCCGGCGCTCAGGATCGCTGGAGAGCTGAAGCGGACGGCCGCGAGCATCGAAGATAAGCCCAACTGCGCCGCCAGCCACCCGCAGGGCGCCGGCTTTGCCCGGGCCACCGAATCCCACATCGAAGCCGCGTTCGGGTTGCAGGGTGAGCTTGGCATGCTCGCCCTGGTGCAGTGGCACGACCGCTAGCTGGCCGAACCGCACCTCACCCTCCACACCACGCCTGCCGCTTTCACGTTCAAGGCGCAGGCGCAGCGCTGGACGTCCTACGCGCCCCCTGCCCACCGGCGCCACCACGGTGCCCAGGCTGACGAAGCTGCCCGAACTCAGCACCTGGATCGTGCTCATCGGCAGCGGCCCTGAGGCCGCCCCGAGCGCCGGCGCGATGCCGTGGGGGTCGAGCACCAGCGTAGTGATTCCCACCGGCTGAATCGCATCGAGCAAGGCCAGCGCGGCATGCCCGGGTTGTGGGGCGCGCGAGAGCGCCCCGCCGGCGGCGACGATCGGCTCAAAGGACGGCAGCAAGATCGATTGGCCCGAGTCCCGCCCCGCCCAGCCGCTACGCGCAATGCCTACCGCCGTGCGCAAGATCTCACGCAGCAGTGCGTACTCAAGATGGAACTCGTCCAGCTCGGTCGGGACCGAGCGCGGATGGAGCGCCTTGTTAAAGATGTAATCCCGTATGGTGTCGTGGGAGAGATCGACCGGGAGCCAGCGGGCGATCTCATCCAGGCTGCTGGTTCGCAGAATGCCGGGCAGGGAAGAGCCGAGCCCGAGAGCGGACTGAACGCTCAGTCGCAGATCGCCGGCAAATGCGGCGGCCACAATGGTGTGCACGCCGCCGACATCGACGCCCAGCACCCCTTTCTCAGGGTCGTAGATCAAACTGAGGTAGCGGACGATGCGGCCAAATGCATCCGCCGAGAGCATCTGAAAGCCGCCCGACCAACCGGTCAGCTCATCGAACCCGGCCACCTGAGCTGAGCGTGCCTCGGCAATTGCTTCTGCGAGCCGCAGGCGAGTCGGCGCCAGGTCTTCCCGGGTCAGGCTGGGGCGGATGTTGGGGGTCAGGGCCACCGGCACCGGGTCACCAAATCGCTCGACGACATCGGCCCCCAGATGGCGATTGCCAGCATAGACCACCAGAGGACGGCGGCCGTCGGGGATCAGGCTGGTCGTCAGGCTGACCAGGTCGACCATGCGCATCACCGACTCGGTCGCACCGCCGTCTGTGCCGCCGACCAGCAGGAAGAGATCCGGTTTGGCGGCGAGCATTCGGTCGATTTGCTCATCTTCTGGACGACGATCGAGCAAACCGATTTCTTCGACGATCTGCAGATAGGTGGACTCGGCCAGCCGGCGCCCGCTCTCGAGCGATACGCCGGGCATCAGGCCGACAAGCACGGCGCGCACACGGGGGCCGGCCGAGCTGGTGGCGACAAAGACATCCACGCCTGCGCCATCTGAATTGACGGGGGTGATCAGGTTCTCCTCAGCATCGACCAGGAGACGGCCGGTGATTTCGTGGATTTGGTCGAGCGCGGATCGAACCCCCTCCCGCACATCAAACAGCGGCGGGCCGGCCGTGGTCGGCGCTCGCCCGGCAGCCACCAGCCGGTAGCGGCCCTCGACCACATCGAACAGGCTGGCCCGGGTATGGACGCTGCCCACATCGACCGCAAGCAGGGTGTCGGCGTCGACGATCGAGCTCATGCTATGAACCCGAGAACAGGTCCAGGACGAAGTCGACCAGGAACTGAACCCGTTCGCTAAAAATGACCAGGGTTGCGGCGAGCGCGCCGGCGTACATGACGCCAAAGGTCAGGGCGATGAACCAGCGGCCGACCATGGCCAGCGGGGCAAGCAGCCGATTGCGGCGCGCTTCGCCAGTCTCTGTTCGGCGGGCAGTAAAGCGGAAATAGAGCAGGGTGCTGACCGTGCCGATCAGCAGAATGGAGACATTTGCCATACGCTCAAGCCCGGTTTCGCCGGTCTGCGGCGAGACGGCTCCGGGGCTGAGCGTATCCATCGCCGCCACCGTCTGGGGGAGCAAGGTCCCGGTGATCGCGCCGCCCACGACGACCGCCGCACCGACGCCGACCAGCAGTGCCACTGGCAGTGAGCCGTAACGGGCGGTGCTCGGCGAGAGCTTGAGCAGGAGCAGCAGAATCAGAATCCACGGGATGACCAGGGTGAAATCCGTCAGGGCGCCCAGCCCCAGGTCGAGCAACGGATCAACCAGACCGGGCTCGAGCACGTTGTGCCAGGCGATCGCGCCGGCGTAGCCCGAAGCCACACCGATGAACATGTAGGTCGCCAGCCGGAACAGCGGGTTGTCGCCGACCAGGTAGCTCAAGATCATGATGGTGAGCAACCAGGCAAGCGCGCCGCCAATCAGGTCGAGGGTGAGTCCATCCGGCATCGTGTGATCCGCCTCAGCCAGCCCGGGCGCTGAGCACCCAGCGGCTGATCCCGTAGGCGACGCCGATGATGAGCAGCAGTTCAGCCACCAGCATCCCCGTGCCAAAGCCGTTCCAGCGAGCGAGGGCGTCCCCGGCACGCCCGTTCACCTGCTCATAAGCGACTGCCGCCGGCAGCCCAGTGAGAATCCCGTTCACCTGAGGGTTGAGGCCTTCGAAATAAGGGCGGACCAGCGGTTCGGCCCCTGCGCTCAGGACCATCACCAGAGGCGTTTCATTCATAAACGGATGCGCCTGCTCGGCC
>JBFJVD010000179.1:0-6263 GCA_041624375.1 Anaerolineales bacterium | reverse complement strand
GTACTCCGCCAATAGGCCCGGGTAGACATGTCGCTTCACGGTTTCGACGAGTTCCAGGAAGCCCTCGAGCATGTGCGACAGACGGATCCGGCGGCCATCGAGCAGCTCCAGCGTGATCTCAGCCTCTCGGCTGAGCGGCAGTGGCGGCAGCCCGTAGCGTACAGCGTTGGTGTGAATGCGGCGCACGTCCCGCCACTCTACTCGCTCGATCGAAGACCCGCGCAACAGAGAGAGGCCGCGGCGATGGACGCGGATCGTTGGCGGCCGCCGGCGCCAGGCGAGCGCGCCGCTAAACAACGCCAGCAGGCCGAGCCCGCCCCCCATGAGCAGGGCGGGGGCCGACCAGCGCCAGACGACGGCCGGTCCATAGCGGCTGAAGGCGAAGTACCAGCGGTACACGCCGATACCGATCATCACCAGGGCGACCAGCAGCAGCACGCCCGCAACCACGACCGCCGTCCATTGGCGATTCCGCCGAAGCCGGTGCTCCTTCAGGAATGTGCCCAGAACGGCGTGGGGTTGGGTCGCGTCGGTCAATCTGGCTTCTCCCTAGGCCCCAAAGACCTGGCGGGCGGTGATCGCGAGCAGCAGCGAGACAACGCCCAGGAGAATACCCGCGAGCGCAAACCCGCGCCGCCCCGTCGGAGAGAAGGCCACGCCCAGGCCGAGACCCAACGCGAGGGTCCCTGACGCGAGGCTGAAGACAGCGCCGCTGCCCGGAACGGCTAGGGCGCTGAGAATGCCGGCCACGCCGAGGCCGACGGAAGCGAAGGCCAACGCCGCCGTTTGGTTGGGGATGACCTCCGGGATGGGTGGCAGTTGGGGGCTGAGCCCGGATGCCCCGGCGGTCCCATACAGCAGTCGGTAGAAAAGGAATTGGTTCCAGGCGGTCACGACGAGCGCGAGTCGGACGAGCGCAAGCCCGATCAATTCGAAGGAACCGGCATTGAGCAGCGCGGTGAGCGGCTCGGGTCCAATAAGCTGATCAAATCCGGGCAGGAAAGCGGAGAGTGAGACCAGCAGCTGGATGGCGGTGAAAGCAAGCAGCGCCGGTTGATGCAGCAGCGCGAGCAGGGCGGCGCCGGCGGCCCAAGGGAGCGCGGTGAGCGCACGGCCTGGACCATGCACGGAGAAGGTGATCACGGCCATCCCGGCAAAGATCACGGCCCAAACCCAGAGGAGCCGGCGTAAACGGCCGGCAGCCAGGCGCAGGTTGGGATGATTGGGGGAAAGCGCTTCGGACATCGGGCCTCCAAACCGCCGGCTCGAGGCCGCCGGATTGGGCGCTAGCGGGCCGGGACGAAGTAGACGTCGGTCGGCTTGAGTTTGCTGTTTCGCAGGAAGCGCGGTTCGACCTCCATCCCGATCCAATCCAGCGAAGCATCTGCGGGGTCCACCCCCAGAAGGCGGGTGAGAAAGAGCGTGTCAACGCCTTCGTATTGGATCATCGCCAGGACAAAGGGTGTCTCTGGCAGGAATTCCTCCGAGCCGAAGTAGCAGACCGTAAATGCATGGACGCTGGCTTTGTGCTCGGTGATGTCGACCCATTCGGTCTCACGACCGCTGTACATATCGTGGCCGCGCGGGGTGGCGTAGCAATAGCCGCTCTCTGCATCCTGATTGGCGAGCAGCACCTTGTTGCTGGCGGCGGCGAACCAGGGGCTGTCCTGCGCATAGGAGTGAAGGTAGGTGATCTTGTATTCTTGCTCGATCTGGATTGGCGCCATGCGCTTGAGCATCGCCAGCGTGTCGGGGTCTCGCTCGACGGGGAAGGGGATGCCGTGAACGATGTAGCCTCCCAGGGTTTCTTCGCGCTTATCTGGAAGCCGGGCCATGGGTTATGCCTCCCGCTCGAGGATGCTGACGGTCACATAGGTTCCAGTGCCGGCATGCGAGTGGATGGCGCCGCGCCGCGCATCCTGCACCTGGAGCGTCGCATCGCCAAAGTGCTTTCCGATCGTTCCTTGAAGCTGCCAGATGCTGAACACGCCCTGCATCAGGCCGGTGGCGCCAACGGGGTGGCCGCAGGCGATCAAACCGCCGGAGGGGTTCACCGGACAGACCGGCGCGTCTTTCAACTTCAAGCCGTAGTCGATCTCCGGCATGAAGGCCTTGCCTGATTCGGCGAAGGGACCTCCTTCGCCATAGAGGCAGAAGCCGAGGTCCTCGTAGGTCTGAATCTCGCTGGACGTATAGGCGTCGTGGAGCTCCACGAAGTCCAACTCATGCAGTGGATCGGTGATGCCGGCGTGCTTGTAGGCGAGCTTGCCCGCCATCCTCCCGGCCCGGAATGAGTGAATGCCGGGGTAGCGTGTGCCTTTGTCCCACAATTTCCTGTAGTAGGCCAGCGTCTCCTCCGAACTGCGCTCCCGCTCGGTGGCGTAGTCGTGGACGAAGGTCTCATAATCCACGTGGGGCCGGTCGGCCATCCGCATGGCGTCGGTGCCGCGCCCGATGCCGGTCACCTGAACCAGCGGCCGAGCAATTTCGGCGCCGCCCGACTCCAGGCGGCGAACACCTTCTTCAGACGCCAGGATCACTGCCGCCGCGCCATCGGACATGACGCAGATGTCGAGCCGGGTGAGCGGCCAGGCGACCATCGGCGAGTTGCGCACATCCTCAATCGAATACCGGTTGCGCTTCTGCGCATAGGGGTTGTGATAGGCATTGATGTGATTCTTCACCGACACATGCGCCATCTGCTCGACCGTCGTCCCATATTCCTTCATGTGTCGGGTGACCATCATGGCGTAATAGCCCGAGTAGAAGCCGCCTACCGGATAATCCCACGAGACATCAGAGGCAAGGGCGATGAACTCGTTCCCCTTCCATGTCTCGACGTGGCTCATGGTCTCCCACCCATAGACGACGCAAACGTCCATGAGCCCGGAGGCGACAGATTTCCAGCCCTCCTGGAAGGAGAGTCCTCCAGTGGCGCCGCCACCCTCCACGCGATGGCTCGGTTTCGGACACAATCCGAGGTAGTCCTGCACCATCGTCCCCGCCTTCAATTGGCGGTTGAAGTGGTCTGAGAAGTAGGAGGCAACCGAGCCATCGACCAGAGGGGTGAACGACACAAAGTCGAGGCCGATATCCTCGATGGCATAGTCGTAGGCTTCCTTGACGACTGCCTGAAACGTCTTATCGGGGCGCGCTTTGGCGAACTTCGAAACGCCGCCGGATAGCGCGTAGACAGTTCTCATGGTCTCCTCCGAAACGGCTGGCGAGCCGTGTGCACACAAACGGTGACGATTGTACCCCGGCCAGGAAGGCTGGGCAAAACAGGCGACCCCGCCCAAGTCCCCGGCTACGATTATAGCGAGGATTGCTCGGCTTCATAGAAAGGGCAGTGAAGATGAACACTGTGGGGCTTGAGATCTTGCTGGTGTTGTTCTTATCTCTGACGAACGGCTTTCTGGCCATGTCTGAGATCGCGCTTGTCTCGGCCCGCCGCCATCTGCTGCGCAAGCGGAACGAGGAGGGCGACGACCGCTCAGGCGCCGCGCTGGACCTGGCGAAAGACCCCGGCCGTTCGCTGTCTACGATCCAGATCGGCATCACGCTGGTCGGTGTGTTCTCCGGTGCCTTCTCTGCAGCAACGATCTCCTCACGGCTCGGCGGCTGGATGGAAGGCAATAACCTGTTCGCCCCCTATGCTCGCTCGCTATCGCTCGCTGTGGTGGTCCTCGCCATCACCTACCTATCGCTGGTCGTCGGTGAGCTTCTGCCGAAGCGCATTGCCCTGCGAAATCCGGAGGGCATTGCCGCTGCCGTCGCCCGCCCTATGATGCTCCTCTCCAGTCTGGCAAGCCCGATCGTCCGCTTGCTGACAAGCTCCACTGATCTGCTTCTCCGTCTGCTTGGTTTCAGCGGTCGCTTGAATCGCTCCATCACGGAAGAGGAGATCCGCCTGCTGCTCCGCCAGGGTGAGGAGGCCGGTACGGTTGAGTCGGTCGAGCGCGAGCTGGTTGAGCGGGTGTTCCGCCTGGCTGACCGGCGGGTCAGCTCTGTCATGACGCCGCGCACGGAGATCGAGTGGCTGGACATCGATCTCCCTCAGGACGAGCTGGCCGAAAAGCTGGAGGCGAGCATTCACGCCTGCTTCCCGGTCTGCCGCGGAGCGCTTGATGAAGTGCTGGGGCTGGTCCGTTCGCGCGATCTTGTGCCCGGCGCGATCCGGGCCGATTCGGTCGACCTTCGCTCAGCACTTCGCCCGGTGCAGTTCATACCCGGCAGCCAGCGTGGGGTCGACGCGCTGAACGTCTTCCGCGAGTCCAGGCTCCCGTTCGCACTGGTGATGGATGAGTATGGCGGGCTGCAAGGTTTGGTGACAGTCGACGATATTCTCGAGGCCGTCGTTGGTGAGATTCAGGAACTCGGTGAGCTACCCGAGCCGAAGGCTGTAGAACGAGAGGAAGGTGTCTGGATCTTGGATGGCTTGCTGCCAGTCGAGGAACTGCCGGCCGCGCTCCTGGCAGAGCCGCTTCCGGGTAGAGAGCGCGCCTTGTATGAAACCGTGGGTGGCTTCATCATGATGCTATTGGAACGGGTGCCCGAGGTGGGCGAGGGATTCTCATGGGGCGGTCATCGGTTCGAAGTGCTGGAGATGGAAGGGAGGCGGGTAGGGAGGGTGCTCGTCCGACAAGAAGAGAAGAAATGAGCAGGCCTTACGGCATCCGAGAGCCCTCCCATCATCCTGTGCGCCACCCATGCTACTGGCTTTCCTTGGCATAGCGTTGGCGGAGATGAACCGGCTCGCGCGGGCGCCGAAGCCGCAGGTTCAGCATCTCAACAAACACGGAGAATCCCATCCCGAAGTAGATATAACCCTTGGGGATATGCAGACCGAAACTCTCGGCGATCAGCGAGACGCCAATGAGCAGCAGGAAGCTCAGCGCCAGCATCTTTACGGTGGGGTGACGGCTCACAAAATCGCTCACCGGTTCGGCGGCAATCAGCATGATCACCACCGCGATAATCACTGCAATGATCATGACCGGGATGTCATTGGCCATTCCCACCGCCGTGATCACCGAATCCAGCGAGAAGACGACGTCCAGCAGCATGATCTGGATGAGCACACTGGTGAACGAAGGCGCGACCGCCGCGCTGGCGTGGCCCTCAACGCCTTCCAGCTTGTCATGGATTTCGCTCGTGCTCTTGGCCAGCAGGAACAACCCGCCGCCGAGAAGGATGATGTCCCTGCCGGAGATTTCGAGACCGAAGATGGCGAAGAGTGGCTGCGTCAGGCCGATGATCCAGGCAAGCGAGAGCAGCAGCAGGATTCGGGAGATCATGGCGAGGCCGAGCCCGAGGCGCCGCGCCCGGCTTTCTTCGGCCTCGGGTAGCTTCTCCGAAAGGATGCTGATAAAGACGATGTTGTCGATTCCGAGAACGATCTCGAGGACGGTAAGCGTCAGCAGGGCGATCCAGGCTTCAGGGTTCGTGATCCATTCCATGGGCTGGGTTCTCCGCGTTCGAATGGGTTGTGAGCGATGTCTCTGGCTTCGAGGATTATAGGATAAAGCGCCTGTGAAAGCCGGTGAACAGGTCAGGCCGGCTCAGGAGGTCTCCCGGCGGAGGTAGCGCAGCAGCTGATTTAATCCGAAGGCGGCGATGGCGCCGAGCAGCAGGACCGCATAGAAGCCGATCTGAATGCGAATCCCGGAGGCCGCCAACCCCAGCAGCCAGGCAAGCAGAACCACCGGAAGCAGTCGCCGGAGATGCGCTCGCTCTAGACGGTTTAGCTGCCCGTTGGGGCGGTGTACTGGCGCGGCTGCGGCCCGCTGCTGAAAGCCGGCCAAGTCCCATGCGATCAGGGCGGACGCGCCGGCGGTGAGCGGGACGAGCGGACGCGCCCCGAGCAAAAGGCTGGCTGCGCTGAGCCCCAGCAGGATCAACCAGGCGGCCCCGATGGCCCAGTTCCACCTCCGGCGCTGCACGACGACCGCCGCAAGGGCCACAAAGGGGCTGAGGAGGGCCAGCCACGGGTAGGGGCCGTCGAGGAATCCAAATGCGGTGCCCAAACCCGCGAGGGCCCATGCCAGATGATGGACGGCAGCCGCGCGCTTCATTGGATACGGCCTGCCAGCTGGCCCATTGGCGGCCTCCGACCCAGGGTGGCATGGATGGCCTGATCGAACGGCGCCTCCACGTCCCAGTCGAGCACGCGAATGCCTGCCCGACGCAGCCGGCTCAAGACCAGGCCGCGCTGAAGGCGCGCGATTCGGATTGCCAGCTGGACGCTGGCTGTGGGTGCAAGC
>JBFJVD010000178.1:0-6385 GCA_041624375.1 Anaerolineales bacterium | reverse complement strand
TCGGCGACATCTCTCACCAGGCCCGACTCAACGAGCTGCTCTGCGATCTTAATCCCCAGGCCTTCGATGTCCATCGCGCCGCGGCCGGCGAAATGCTCGAGCACTCGGATGAGCTGCGCGGGACAGGATAGATTTACGCAATATAGCGCGACCTCTTCACCCTGTCGTTCGAGCGGTTCGTCGCAAGAGGGGCATCTATCGGGCGGATGGTATTCGCGTTCGGCCCCTGTCCGAACTTCCTTCACGGGCCCGATGACATAAGGAATGACATCGCCGGCGCGCTTGACCAGTACCCGATCGCCAATCCGAATATCCTTCTCGGCGACGAAGTCGAAATTGTGAAGGGTGGCCTGGCGGACCGTGACGCCGCCCACCTGCACAGGCTCGAGCACCGCGTACGGCGTGATCACACCCGTCCGGCCAACATTGGTCGCAATGTCTTCCAGGCGAGTCGCAACTTCCTGTGCTGGAAACTTGTAGGCCAGCGCGCCGCGTGGATCCTTGCCCACAACCCCCAGAGAGTCCGCCAGCGCCAGGTCGTCGAGCTTGATGACAGCGCCGTCCACTTCAAAGGGGAGCGCGTCCCGTCGCGCTTCTAGCGATTCCGCGACGGAGAGCGCCTCTTCCAGGTCCGCACAGTGCTGGGCCTCAGCCGGGACTGGGAATCCGAGCTTTCGCAGATAGGCCAATGTCTCCCATTGGGTACGCGGGAGATCCCCGTCGCCATCCAAGATCCCATAGCAGAGCAGGCGGATCGGTCGTGCTGCCGTGAGGGAAGGGTCGAGCTGGCGCAGCGCCCCAGAGGCGGTATTGCGCGGATTCACATAGGTCCGTTCGCCCGCTTCCGCCAGCTTGCGGTTCATCTCGGCGAACTCGGCAACCGGGATGAAGGCCTCGCCCCGAACGACCAGACGAGGCGGCGCTTCGATCTTGTTGCCGGCAACCGGAATCCGAAGCGGCAGGCTGCCAACTGTTCTGAGGTTGGCGGTGATATCTTCACCGATCGACCCGTCACCTCGCGTTGCGCCCAGGGTGAAGAGCCCGGCTTCATAATGGAGCACAACGGTCAGGCCATCCAGCTTGGGTTCGACCACCCATGCAGAGCTTTCGACCCGTTCGTCGAGCTTGCGGATGCGGTCAAACCACGATTCAGCGCCCTCGCGGCCGAAGGCGTTCGCCAGGCTCAAGACGGGGGCCGGATGGCTCACGCGCTGGAATCCCTCGGCTGGCTCGCCGCCGACCCTGTGAGTGGGCGAATCCGGGGACCGAAGCTCGGGATGCGCGGCTTCCAGCTCGACAAGCTCACGAAAGAGCAAATCGTACTCGGCGTCACTGACGATCGGAGCGTCGAGGACGTAATAATGATAGTTGTGTTTCTGCAGTTCGCGCCGGAGGTCTGCGGCTCGATCGGCTGCGGTCTGATCAGCCATATGCCCGAATTATAGCCTCATCGCGAAGAGCAAGAGATTCAGCGCATAGCCGCATGATATGATGACCTGCGAGACCATCATCCTGGGTCTGAGTCGTTGCTAGCTGAGCGCGTTCGAAGGTGCTTATCGACATGGCTTCGAAGAAGCCACTCATTACGCTGTATACAAAAACAGAATGCCCCGACACCGAGGCGATCCGCCCCCTGCTTCAGGAGCGATTTGTGCTCCTCCAAGAGATCAACATCGATCGGGATGAGGAAGCCGCTCGCTATGTTAGGACCGTCAGCGGAGATCAACTCATTACACCGCTGGTTCTGATCGGTGATGGGCTGTTCCGGCTGAGCCGGCCCACGGTAGATGTGCTTGACGCGGCGCTTCGCCGCGTCGGTTACGACAGCCGATAAAGGGCGGAGCCAGGAGAGACTTCCCCACCCCCGCTGTCCGTCATTGTTCCCGACGGAACCAGTAAAGCAACAGAGCAGCGAAAATCACGGCGCCCAGAATCGCACCGCCAATCGCCATCAGCAACCGCGGTCGGCTGGAGGCGACCTCAATCAAGGTCGTCACGAACGCCCGGCTCATGTTCTTTGCAAGAGTCGGCCTGAAGGCCTTGGGCTCACTCGCCATCCTTAACCTCCTGCCCGCCGCCTGCAGGCATGACCTCGAGCAGAACCCGGCGTCGACGGGGTCCGTCGAACTCACAGAAGAAGATCCCCTGCCAGGTCCCTAGAACGAGCTCCCCAGCGCGGGCCATCACCGCAACGCTGCTTCCCACGAGGCTGGCCTTCATATGGCTGTCGCTGTTCCCCTCCGCGTGGCGGTAGTAGGGTTGATCCTGCGACACCAGACGATCAAGGTCGGAGAGCAGATCCATTCGGACGGTGGGATCTGCATTCTCGTTGATGGTGATTCCTGCGGTGGTGTGGGGCACGTAGAGCCAGGCCAGCCCGCTGTTGGTTCGGGACTCGGAGATGGCCTTCTGCACCTGGCGGGTGATATCCACCATCTCGGCCCGCTGCTGCGTTTGAACCTCAAGGGTGATCATGCAACCTCCAAGTTCAAGCCCGATTCTTGACCAGCGCACTCTCCATCTTAACGCACCCCACCACCAGGCCGAAGGCCGTGTTGCGCGGCACTCCCTAGCTATCCTAGAATGTGCGTCCGGCACAAGGAGTTGGATGTGCGCGATTGTCCGTTCTGCGCCCAATCAATCCAAGATGAAGCCGTTGTCTGCCGCCACTGCGGTCTCGACCTGGATTACCCGGACTGGCTGGTTGGCAAACGGCGCTGCCCCTATTGCGCAGAATGGATCGACGAAGGCCTGGACCGCTGTCCCTACTGCAAGAGCGAGCTTGAAGCGGAGGAGAAAAGCAGCCGCGCCGAAGCGCCGCCCCTGCTGTACACACCACCCTTCGTCGAAACAGAAGCCGACGAGGAAAAAGATGACTCTGAGCCCTTTAGCGCCAGAGCCATCGAGAGTCGAATGCCAACCGCACCCCCGCCTTCCGACCTCTACGACGAGCCGGTCCCAAAACCCACCACCCCACCACGAACGGAAGAGGATGAAGGCCTGTTCTCTGGACTGCGCACGGAGTCCCCGGCAGGGCGACCCAGCAACGATGGCGCCGACTCGACGCAGCGGCGGCCTGGGCTCCGAATCCTGATCGGGCTGCTCGCTGCGACCGCGCTGATCGTCCTGGTTGGTGTTGGCTATGCGCAACGTGATAGAATCGCGGGGATCTTCGCTGCCGCCGAGGCCACGCCGACCGAGACTAGCAGCCCGACCAGCGCACCGACCCGCGCGCCAACGCAAACGACCGCCCCGGGCGCCGTCTCCACAACCGAGACAACGGGTACGCCCACGGCGACGACGATCGCCGCCCCCGCAGGCTGCGTGTCCTGGGATGCCATTGACCCCTCCCGTGAAGGCGAAGACCTGTGCGCCTACGGGATCGTGAAACGCTGGTACGCCACCGGCGAGCTACCGTTTGTCGCCGTATTCAGCGAGGCGGCCGACGCCTTCCTGATCATCGATCGCTTCGAGCCGCACCCAGAGGTGTCGCCCGGCGACTGCATCCAGGTGGAAGGGACGGTCGGCGTGTTTGGTGACGTGCGGCCCTATATCGATGCGGCCGGCGAGCTGGACACCTGCGAAGCAGCGCCGTAAGAGTTATCCGGCTCCTAATCACCGTCGCGTATCCAGTATCACCATGGCAGAGCAAACGACATGATCGTGCAGATCTACGCATTCACCCGTCTTGACCAAGCGCTTGATGCCGCCGCGTCAGGCGTGGATCACATCGGCTTCGTCGCCGGGGATTACGACCTGGTGCATGGGGAGTTGACCTTCGAGCAGGCTCGCGGGCTGGCAAGCGAGCTCCCCGAAGGAATCATCTCGGTGGCGCTCACGATGGCCACCGAGGTTGAGGAAATCTTGCGAATGGCGGCGGCCGTGCGGCCGGATATCGTGCACATCTCGACTGAACCGGAAGACGTCGATTTCAATGCGATGCGGGCGCTCCAGAGACAGTTCAGATCCCATGTGCGCCTGATGAAGGCCGTGCCGGTCGAGTCCGAAGAGTCGATAGCTATCGCGCTCCGCTATGCGGAGGTCTGCGATCTGCTCCTGCTTGACACCAAAGTGGCCGGATTCCCTGGCGTGGGCGCAACGGGTGAGACGCACGACTGGCGCGTCAGCCGGCAGATTGTCGAGGCGAGCCCAGTTCCTGTGATCCTTGCCGGCGGTCTCACGCCGGAGAACGTCGGCCAGGCGATCCACGAGGTTAACCCCTGGGGAGTCGATTCGAACACCGGCACCAACCTGCCGGGGGATCCGGTCCGCAAAGATATGGCGCGAGTCCGGAGGTTTGCCGAAGCCGCCCGGCGACCCTCGCACCCCTCATGAAAGACCCCGGTCGTGTCGCTGTCCTCGGCGATGCCAATATCGACGTCCTGCTGGAGCTGAAGGCCTATCCACCGCCTGGGGGTGAAGCCCGCGCCAAGAGAATGACGCTCGAAGTGGGCGGCTCTGCCGCAAACACCGCCTTCAGCCTCGCCCGCCTGGGTATCGAGACCCTCTTCCTCGGCTGCCTTGGCAAGGATCACTGGGGAGACACCGTACACAAAGGGCTTCGCAAGGCCGGGCTCGAAACGCGCGACATGCAGATGAAGGAAGACGCCACCGGCTTGATGGTTGTGGCGGTGACGCCGGATGGCGAGCGAACACTGATGGGTTCTCGCGGGGCGAACGTGCAGCTGGATCCTGGCGGGATACTGCCAGAGATGTTCACCTCAGTCGCTGCCCTACACCTGTCCGGCTATGCACTGATCGATTCGCCGCAGCGCGATGCCGCTTTGCGGGCGATGGAATTGGCGCAGGACGCCGGCGCCTGGGTCTCGCTCGATGTCGGTCATATCCCTGCCGCAAGTACGGCCGAGCTTATTCGAAGCCTGCTGCCCGGGCTCAAGATCCTGGTCCTGGACGGTGAAGCGTCCAGAGCACTGATCGGTCCGGGCGAGCCGAATGCAGCCGCAGCGGCGCTCCTGGCAGCCGGCGCGAAACGGGTGGGCCTGACCCGCGGAGCGGCCGGCGCGATCGTTGCAGACGAGCAAGACCGGGTCGAAGTCCCGGCGCTGCCTGCAATCTCGGTTGATGCGACCGGCGCCGGGGACGCCTTTGTCGCTGGCATGATCCTCAGCGTCCTGCGGGGGCTCGCCACAGGCCCGACAGCGGTCATCGCTGCCGCCCTCGGATCGCTGGCCACGACGCGCTGGGGCGCCGGGACGCAAATGCCGGGGATGGAGGCGCTGGTGCCCTACCTAAAAGGGTTGCTGAAGCATCCGCCGGAAGGGGTCGAGCATGGCTGGATCGAGCAAGCCCTGTCCGGGGTGCGGAGCCGCTAAAGGGTTTTGGTTGCAGGAAACGTCCCTGAAGACTCAAAGTCAGCTTGCTGAACATTGAAAAGCCAGCGCACAGTCGCGGCGGAGGTATCTCGTCCGGAGGAGAAATGCAGAGGATCAGCGATCCTGCGGCGACTCTTCTTCGACCCGATCTCCAGCGGCCAGTGTGAGGATAAAGATACCCAGCAGGTAGAACGTCGGGGACTGAACTGTCAGGATCAGGCTGTCATACAGCACTTGAAGGTAGGCCATGGTTGTGTCTCAGTCGGTGAAGCGATGAACTGGCCAGGCACTTCAAGCATAGCGGCGCCAGGCTGCTGCCGGCCTTTCGATCCCCCTACAGCTGGATTTTGATCCGGTTGGCAAATGCGATCGGCCACCCGGGCAGCGAGTAGCGGGTGGCCGATGCGAGAGTGGATGCAACCTCAGGCGGAGAACGCCCCAAGTTGACTTGCCGGCATCTTAGCCTGCTTTCCGGACGAAGTGATGGAAGTGCAAGCTGGCTGTAAGCGAGCCGCTCCCCCACCCACATGTTGTATAATCCCTTCGCAACCCGCCCTCGTAGCTCAATGGATAGAGCAACTGACTTCGAATCAGTAGGTTGGGGGTTCGAATCCCTCCGAGGGCGCTAGAAACCAAATCGCTGAGCAATTTGCACCCAGCAGCAAGACACGAAAAGAGCTCCTCGAATTGAGGAGCTCTCACATCTCTCAAGGAACTCCTTGGACTGCGGCTACCGAGCTGGCTCAACCGAAGAAACGCCGCCGAGCGCGTTCACGTTCAAGATCCAGGTCGTGCCAATGCCGAACTGGCTGAACTCGTCCGCATCCTGGGGAGTGTACGTGTAGGTCCCATCCTGCGCAGTGAACGTCACCACATATTCTTCCGTCGGATCGCCCTGGCGCTGGTCGCCCGTCAGGCTGACCTCCGGCCATCTCGGGTTCAGGTCCGTCCCGGATAGGGTGACAACATCAAAGACTTCCCAATCCATCACGGTGTAGGTGCAGCGATCGTCGTACACCTCATACACACAATCCTGCACCACCTCACCGAAT
>JBFJVD010000177.1:0-6418 GCA_041624375.1 Anaerolineales bacterium | reverse complement strand
TCGCCGGCGGCGAACACGCCCGGAACGCTGGTCATCATCTTCTCGTTGACTTTCAGGTAGCCGACTTCGTCCATGTCCAGCTGGCCCTTGAAAAGCTCCGAATTCGGATAGTGGCCGATGAAGATGAAGACGCCATCGATCGGCACATCCTGGACCTCTTCGTTCTTCACGTTGCGCAGCTGCACCCGCTCCACCTTGCCATTGCCGACGATCTCTTCAACGACGGTGTCCCAGATAAAGTCGATCTTCTCGTTCTTGAACGCCCGCTCCTGAAGCCGGTCACTGGCCCGCAGCTTGTCGCGGCGGTGGATCACACTGACCTGGTTGGCGAACTTGGTGAGGAAGATCCCCTCTTCAAGCGCGCTGTCCCCACCGCCGACGACCACCACTTCCTTGTCCCGGAAGAAGAAACCATCGCACGTGGCGCAGAAGGACACCCCCCTGCCGATGAATTCCTCTTCGCCAGGCACACCCAGGCGCTTGGGAGAGGCGCCGGTGGCCACCACCACAGCGTCGGCTTCGTACTCTTCACCGTGGGTCTTGAGATAGAACGGCGCGCCACGAGTGAAATTGACCTCGGTCACCTCGTCGACGACAATGCGCGCCCCGAAGTGCTCGGCGTGCTTCTGCATGCGCTCGACCAGCTCAGGCCCCGTGGTGCCCTCCGGAAAGCCAGGGTAGTTCTCAACTTCCCAGGTGATCGAGATCTGACCGCCCAGCTGGTTGCCGGAGACGACCAGCGGATCCAAGTTGGCCCGGGCAGCGTATAGGGCAGCGGTGAGCCCTGCGGGCCCAGACCCAAGTACAACAACCTTCTCTTTCTTCATACGACCTTTCTCATACGAAACGCTATCGCCTCCATCTCTGTGTGGAGGCGCCGACTACTCTTCTTCCCACCGATCCGAGAGTTCCCCCAAGGTGAGCCGCAGCCACCAGAGCGGGGCGCGCGTCAGCACCCGGCCCTTCGAGTCCATGCGCGGGCGGCGGCACGGATCGTCGGGATCGCCGGGACGGCATTCGATCAGCTCGAGTTCACAATCCGGGCAGTGGCCCGGCTCTGCGCGCGGCACCAGGTGACGCCGGCAGATGTAGAAGCGAGGTGACTCTTGCTCAGCCATACTCCCTTTCCTCGTGGGGACGCTGTCATTGTAGTCCAGAGAATCAGCAGTTGCCAAGTACGAGGACTTACGTTTCCTCGAAACCCAAATTGCCGGGGCGCCAGGCGAGGGCCAGTGCGGCGCCGGCGAGCAAGCCGATCAGGATCCAGATCGGAGCCCGGCCGAGCACCGCCGCTAGATCGGCGGCGCTGTAATCGGGCACCGGATGGTCGTGAAGCGACACCTTGGCGAAGATCGAAACAACCGCCAGTGGGGCTGCCGCCCCGCCGGCGAGCCCCCCGGCCAGGAGCGCGCCGGCCGCCCAGCGAAGCGGCGAGAGCGACCGGCGTGCGGCCCAGCGGGCCAGCAAGGTGATCCCAAGTGCGAAGGCAAGCCCCGCCCCAACCAGCATGACCGGCCGCAGACTCTGATCCTCGAACGGAAGCCACAGGAACCAGCCCCCACCTGCCAGGATCCACGCCAGCCTGACTGCCCACCTCATGCCGGATCGCCCGCTGCCGGCGATGGCCGCCAGCGCGCCAATCCTAGCAGCCCAACGTGGGCAGCAATCGAGAGCCACAGGTTGGAGGTGAAGGCGAACACCAGGCTCGAAACAGCCACCCGGATGAGAACCACAGCGGCTTCCGGCCAGAAGGGCGGGAGCTGCTGCCAGGCCCTGCGCCGCAGCGCCGTCTCCACCAACGCCAGGGCGGCGCCGAGCAGCGCAGCCGCCCAGACCGGCCCCAGCCAGAGGCGGCCGGCAGCACGATAGAGCGCCCAACGAAACTCGTCGAGGGCGCCCTCGACGGGCTGCGGCGCGGGGACTGCCACTGCCCAGCGAAGGCGGGCCAGGCCGGCCAGAGTCAGCAGCGCAGCGACGAGCACGCTTCCGTAGAGCCAGTTGCCCAGCGAATGACCGTAGAGCCCCGCATCGCGTCCAGCGACCGCCCCCGTAAACCAGGCCAGATAACCGGGCAGCAGGCCATAAAGCCAGGGCGCAAGCTCCCGCAGCGGCTCCGCCGCTCGGGAAATACGCGTTTCCAGCCAACGGCCGATACGCGGCGCGGCGAGCGGCGCGGTCAGCGCCAGCAGCACCCAGAACCCGGCTTCAAGTGGCATCAGAGCGGCGCGCGGCGTGCGGCCTCAGGCGACGTAGCCCGCGCGGTGCAAGCGATCGGCAGATTCTTCGGAGAGCGGAACGACCACCCGGATGCGAGTCCCCCGCCCTTCCGTGGAGGTGACGCGCAGGACGCCGTTCACCAGCTCGGCCCGTTCGCGCATGTTGACCATACCCAGGCTGCCGCGCTGCTCGTAATTGGCGTCCACGGCGCCGACGTTAAAGCCGACGCCGTCGTCCTCGATCTCGAGGAAGAACAGGTCGGCGTTGCGCCAAAGCCGGACCCAGGTGCGCTCGGCCTCGGCGTGCTTGCGGGCGTTGTTCACCGCCTCTTCGGCAATGTAGAAGATCACGCCCTGGCGCCCCATCTCGAGGTCGGTGGCCACATCGGTCTCAGCTTCGACGGTCACCGTCTGGCCGTGCGTATCCCACATTTTCTCCGCCAGCTGATGCAGCGCGGCGACCAGCCCCTGCGATTCGAGGATCAGCGGGCGCAGCGTGAAAAGCATGTGGCGGATTTCCTTCGTCGTCCGACGGGCAAGGTCCTCCACCTTGAACAGCTCGTCCGCCGCCGACTTGGGATCCCGCTCCATCAACCGGCGGGCGAAGTTGGTCCGCATGGCGATGGCAGCGATCGATTGAGTCGGACCATCGTGCAGGTCGCGCGCCAGCTTCTTGCGCGCCTCCTCCTGGATTTCCGACATGCGTTCCTTTTCGACTTCCAGATCGCGGTAGAGGCGCGCGTTTTGAATCGCCGTAATCACCTGGTTGCCGACGGCCTGCATCAGCTCCACCCGTTCGGCGGTGAAGTAGTCGCCCGACGGATGGGCGAAGAGCAGCACACCGTAGGCCTCCAGGCCGGCGAGCAGCGGAATGCAGACGGCGACCTGACAGTTGTGCAGCGCCACCAAACGCTGAAGCTCCGGATCGCGGGCCGGGTCGTGCGAAATGCGCGGCTCGCCGGTCGTGATCGCCCGGCCGACGACGCCGCTCTGGCCGGGGAGCTGGGCGCGCCGATCGGTGGTGGGCAGGCCGCGCGCCGAAGCGACACAGAGCGCGTCATCTTCAAAGAGGAGCAACGCGCTGACAAGTTGTGTATCTTCCGGTTTGTGGTTCGAAAGGGCGCGTGCACTGAGGTCCAGAGCAAGGTCGAGCACGCGCTCGTAGTTAAGTGTGGCGTTCAACTCCGCCGCCAGACGGAAGACCGTCCGCGAGCGTTCGCGTTCCTGATCCCGCACCCCTTCGAGCGTTAGCCGCTGCCAGCGCGCCATCTCCTTCGCGGCCGCCCGCAACCGGCGGACGAGCGGCGAAAGCCCGTACATCGCCAGCACCAGCAGCAGCGTGAGCCCCGCCACCGGCAACAGCGTCCAGGCGGGCTCACCGGCGATCAGCGTACGCACAAGGGCAGCGGCGACGCCGGCGGCGGCGCGGTGGATCAGCGCCAGGCGGGTATTCTCCCGCAGGGCCACCGTCAGCGGCCCGAGCAGGAGCCCCCACCAAAGTGGGCTGGAGAGTCCGCCAGACCATTCGATGGCGGCCAGGGCGAAGGCTATATCGATCACCCCTGCAACCCAGCCAGGCCACGGCGGGCGCCAGCCGCGCGTCGTCGCCAACCGCAAGAAGAACGAGAAGGCTGCCCAGGCAATGAGGACAATCCCTAGCTCGAGGAAGACGATTCGCTGCATCCCGGCGACCAGCGGCAGCGCCACCAGGAATACCCAACGCAGGATTAGCTCGATCCAATCGAGCGGGAAGAGTGGGGGCCACGTTCCTCTGCGGTCCATAGTGACCCAATCATAATGGCTTCATCCAGGTTTGGAAACAGGACGACCTGCCCACCCCGGAGAAGGCGATTCCATGGAATTTCGGGCTTTCAAGCGTCGAGGAGAGGGCTCAGGGGAAGCTCGGGAAGAGGTCCAGCACGCCCTGCAGCGTGGTCAGATCGGGCGCCAGCAGCCAGAGGACCCCGTCGCCGCGGGCGTACATGCAGGTGATCTGGTCGTTCGCCTGCCAGCACTCGCCGTTGGCCGACTCGAGCTCACCGCCGCGGAAGCGTGCATCGAGATGTTCCCGCAGTGCCTGCCGGAACTGACCGGCATCCGCAACCGTATCCCAGCGCCATTCGGACGCCAGCACCACCTGTCCGTTCCCGTCATTGAAGTAGACGCGGAACGCATCCCCGCCCCAGCCGGCCGCCGCTGTTTCAGCCGTCGGGTCGTCCAGCTGGGCGGCAAAATCGGCCCCGTAACCCAATAACAGAAACGTCTTCCACTCCCCGAGCCGGTCTTCGACGAGCAGCCGCCAGCCGTCGCCGAGCAACGGCGCCAGATCCGGCAGCGTGATTGGGCGGGGCGCCTCACCGGCCAGGTATTTCTGCGGGTGCAGGATTTGCTCGGTGCTCTGCGGCAGGCGCGCATAGATGCGGTTGACCTCAGCCCAATTGCCGCGCTCATAGAGAAACAGAACGAATTCCAGCCCCTGGTCGTAGGGAAACAGCGCGTCAGGGCCGGAATACGGGGGCGGGTCCTGCTCGGGCAGGGTTGACGGCGGCGGGTTGTAGTTCAGGATCTGGCGCCGGTCGCTGGGCTCGGCATACTGCAAGTACCACTGGGTCATGAGCAGCGTCGCGTCGCCTTCCACCAGCGCCTGGATCGCGGTGCATTCGTCATCGGTACGGGTGCAGACGGGGTAGACACCGTAGGAGTTGATGTCGAAATGCTGATCCACCAGCGCGTGCGCGTATTCATGCGAGTAGACCCAGCGTTCGATCCCTGAGAAGCGGGTGCCAATCACGAAGGTCTCGTCGCTCCATGGGAAGTAGAAGCCGCCCACGCTGTCGGCCAGGCCGTTCAGTGTGTTGGTGAACAGGTCGTAGCTGGGCTTGATCAGGCCCAACGCGCTCAGTGCTCGCGCCTGGTCTTCGACCTCGGCGCGCGAACCCCCGTTGTTCAGGAAGCTCTCCTCAAGCAGCCGGCGCACCTGGACCTTCGATAGCAGATAATTGACCACCCCTTCTTGAATGTTCAGCCCACGCAAGTCGGCGACCTGCTGCTGAATCACCTCCATCTCCGCGCCAACCGTGGGGTTGGGGGCCGGCAGCGTCGGCGTCGAGGTGGCGGTGGGGGGCGTGGTGGGCGTCGGTGTGTGGCTGCTCGTGGGCGTGAGCGTCGGCGTCCACGTCGGGGGCAATCCCTGGCTGACCGCCTGGGATGTGGCTGCGGCGGCGACTTCGGCACGCGCCGTGGCCTGAATATCCGCTTGCGTGAGGGGCGGCCCCAAAAGCGTATTAAAGATGAAGAGACCTCCGCCAAGGAGCAGCACGCTGAGCAGCGCGGCGGCAAGACCGCCCAGGATCCAGCGGCCGACGCGGCGCTGCGGCCTCGGCTGGACCTGTTCGCGGAGCGCCTCATCCCGCAGGGGCTCGAGATGGGCCGCCTCAGGCTCCAGTTCGACCTGGGCTGGTTCGTCAATCTGCGGCTCGATCGTGACCTCCGCTGCAGGGCCAGCCTGTGCCGGCGGCGGTTCCGGCTCCGACTCGGCAATGGGCTGTTCAAGTCGAACAGGCGCTGCCTGCATCGGCTCGGGCGAGGTCTCGGGCTCTGCGGCTGCTTCGGGGGCAGTGAGCGCCGTCAAGCGGTCGCGGGCCCGAGCGTTCTCCGGGTTGATCGTAAGCGTCCGCCGCAGGCACTCGATTTGCTGCTGGCGATCGGTGACGGCCAGGCTGAGCAGGAGCCAACCATACTCAGAATTGGGATGCTGCCTGACAAATGGAATCAGCAGGGCGCGGGCTTCGTCCTTGCGGCCCTTTTGCAGGAGCTGCGCAGCCTGGCGCAGCTCAGTTGGCGGCACGGCTGGCCTCCGCCGCGATGCTTGAGTCGAAGCGCGCCCCACGGCCCTCGCCGCGGGCCAGCTCGGGAAGCACCCGGCGGATCAGGTTGGTCTCCAGCAATCCCTCGGGGTCACAGCGATCCTTGAGCGTACGGAGTCGCTCCAGAGTAGAGCGGCCCAGAAAGGCACGTGCCGCTTCCGGACGCAGGGTGCTGTCCTTGGCGAAGTAGAAGCGGCCTCCGGATTGGAGGACGATTTCGTCCAGCTGCGGGCTGAGCTTCCGAAGCCTTTCTCGCCGGTAGCGAGTCACACGGAAGTCGAGCGCCAGCGAAAAGCCATCGACGGCATGGGAGAGCAGGAAGGCATCCGGACGGTG
>JBFJVD010000176.1:0-6483 GCA_041624375.1 Anaerolineales bacterium | reverse complement strand
TGCAACCCACCGGTTAACAGCCGGTTGCTCTGCCGATTGAGCTACCGAGGAAGGCGTTCGGATTATAACGGTGGGTCTAAGGGGGCGTCAAGAAGGCTTGGTTGCTTGCCCTTTCCGCTAGGCTATAATGTCGCCACGATGACATCCGCCGCTTCGGTTGCCCCTCAGGAGGCCCACCGGTTCCCGCGTATCCGCTGGGTTGCGTATGGCGCCGTTGCGGCGGCTGTGGTCGCTCTCTGGTGGCTCCAGACCCCCGACGGATTGATGGGCAAGGCGGACGCCATCGGTTACGCCGTCTGTCATCGGATTGATCTGCGCTCCTTCCATCTGGGTGAGCGGGCGCTTCCGCTATGCGCTCGCTGCAGCGGGATGTACCTTGGCGCAACCCTGGGAGCGGCCTATATCTTTGTGCTGGGACGTGGCCGTTCGGGCGCCTTTCCGCGCCGCTGGCTTCTCCTCGTGTTTGCCGCATTCGGGCTGCTCTTCGCCGTGGACGGCGTGAATTCCTACCTGCACTTCTTTCCCAATGCCCCCCATGCCTATGAACCGAGCAATGCTCTTCGGATGACCACAGGGACGCTGCTGGGGCTGGGCATCGCCGGCGTGGTTCTGCCGAGCTTCAATCAGAATGCCTGGCGGGATTGGAAAGGCGCTCCGGTGCTGGGTTCCGGCGTCGAGCTGAGTGGCTTGCTGGCGCTGGCGGCGCTGCTGATCTTCGCCGTGTTGAGTGAAAACCCGCTGATCCTCTACCCGCTGGCGCTCGTGAGCAGCGCTGGATTGCTTGTGCTGCTGGGTGTCATCTACACGACCCTGCTGCTCCTGATCACGCGTCGTGAAAATCACGCGCAGCGCTGGCGGCAGCTGGTGCTTCCTTTCCTGGGCGGCCTGGCGCTGGCCATCAGCCAGATCGCCGCCGTTGATCTTGTTCGTTACCTGCTGACGGGGACCTGGGGCGGCTTCAGCCTCTAAGGAAAAGGACGGTATCGCATGGAAGCCTTTGCTGGTGTGCTCACAGCGTTTGGCCTCTCGGCCTCTGCAGGTCTGAACGCCTACATTCCACTCATGGTTGTCTCGCTCACCGTCCGCTATACCGACTGGCTTGAATTGGCCGAACCCTGGAACGCGCTTGGCAACGGCTGGGTGATCGGCGCGCTGGTGGTGCTGACGCTGATCGAGTTCTTTGCCGACAAGGTCCCGGCGATCAATCACGCCAACGATCTGCTGCAAACGATCGTTCGCCCGGCGGCAGGGGCGGTGTTGTTCGCCAGCAGTACGCAGGTTGTCACGGATATCCACCCCGTGATCGGCTTGATTGCCGGCTTGCTGGTCGCGGGAACGGTTCACACGGTCAAGGCCACCACCGTGCGCCCGGTTGTCACCGCCACCACGGGAGGCACCGGCAACGTCCCCGTGAGCCTGGCGGAAGACCTGGTGGCCACAGCTCTCTCCATTCTTTCGGTCGTACTCCCGATTCTGATTGGGGCGGCCATCATCCTGGTGACGGCGACCATGATCTGGTGGATGTGGCGCAGGTCGAACGCGCCGCGCGCCGTCAGTGGATGACATCTCAGCTTCGAAGGAGCTTCCACCCATGAGCGACATGAACGCCTCGGGCGGCATCTCACAATCAGGCCCGACCAGCAATATGGCGATCGTGAGCCTCGTTTCCGGCGTCCTCGGGCTCTCTTTGTTTCCGATCCTGGGAAGCATCGTTGCCGTGGTGACCGGGATGATGGCCCGGCGCGAGATCCGGGAGAGCGACGGCGGCCTGAGCGGCGATGGCCTGGCCGTGGCCGGCCTGATCTTAGGCTGGGTAGGCGTCGGGCTGACGGTATTGGGGATTTGCGTGTTCGGCGTGCTCTTCGCGCTCCCGTTTTGCCTGGCGTTCTTCGGGATCGCCTCCCAAGAGTTCAGCCAATTGCTGCTTCTGGCGATGTGATTCGCCATCCAGCCAGGGATCACCGCACACCCTTGCCAATCGTTGACAGGTCCGGCCGGAGATGATTCGACCGGCCGGTGAATCTGGAATCTTCATGCTCTGTGAGGAGAAGATCGAATGGACAGTGAAGCTGGAAGCCCCGAACAAGACGAACGACGCCGCAGGACGTGGATCATCAGTGGGGCAGTCGCCGTGGTGGTCTTGCTGTGCTGCTGCTGCTTGGCTGGCTACGTGGCCTGGACACAAGGGGATGCGATCCTCGAGGCGCTGAACCAACTGGGCTCAATGCCGACGCCGCTGACCTGACCGACCACGAAGGATACCTCGCCGGGAGTCGCACGACTCGCTCCCGGCAACTCCATTAAGGGGATCCCTCACTTCGCTGAAAAGGCCAGCCGCCACTGCGCGCCTCGCCTTGCAGGCGGTCCAGCGCGTCGAGCGCACGCGCACGCTGGACGAGCGGCAGGTCGAGGGCCTCGAATTCCTCCCGATCGAGCACCGTCATCCCTCCATCCGGATAGACGAGCAGGTCGAGCGCCAGGTCCTCCTGGTAGAGGGCAGAACCTGTGAAGCGGGCCGGACGAGCGATGTTGCAATACCACGCCTTCAGCAGGCCGCTTTCTCGGTCGTAGATCTCGAACACGTTGTACCAGCGATCGGAGAAGAAATGCTCGACGAATCGGTCGCCGGCACGAAGCTGCAGGCGATCGAGCTTCTGATCCGCACGTTGAAAGGTCGCTTCTACGGTCCACCCATTCTCCCGGGCTTCGAGCAGCGTACCCTGATAGGTGATCATCAGCCGCCCCTGTTCGTCCAACTTATGCACACTGACAAGCCGGCTCACGGATACACCTGCAAGGCCTGCGCTGGGTCGAAGCTCAGGCTGACCGGAGCGCCGACCTCGGGTACCTCTGTGCGAGAGGGGAAATCGAAGGTCAGCCGGCTGTCGCCGACTCGAACCACCGCTCGCAATGTGGAGCCCCGGAAGGACCGCTCCTCGACGGTGCCCTCAATGCTGTGTTCAGCACCGGCCCCGATTTCGACCCGATCCGGGCGCAGCAGCACGGTCTGGACGTCGCGCGCCGGGCCGGGATGTGCGAAGGTCCCCACCGGGGTTTCCAGTGCGATCCTGCCGTCTTCGGAAATCACCCGGACGGGCAGCAGATTGGAGAGGCCGAGGAAGCTGGCCACGAAAGGTGAGGCGGGCTGGCGGTACACCTCGTCGGGTGTTCCGATTTGCGCGATGCGTCCCTGCTCCAGAATAACCACTCGCTGGGCGACAGCGAAGGCCTCCTCCTGGTCGTGGGTGACATAGAGGGCAGTCTGCTCTAACCTGCGGAGCAGTCGCGGCAGCTCGAGCATCAGCCTTTCCCTGAGGGTGCGGTCGAGGGCGCCAAGCGGCTCATCAAGCATGAGCAGTCGCGGACCGGGCGCCAGCGACCTGGCGAGCGCCACTCGCTGCCGCTCTCCGCCCGAAAGCGTCTCGACGTTTCGCCCACCAAAACCTTCGAGCCCGACCAGTGACAGGATCTGCGCCACCCGAGCGGCGAGGGGCTCCGCCTGCATGCCGGTTGCACGAAGGCCATAGGCCACGTTCTCGAAGACATTGAGATGTGGAAAGAGCGCGAATTCTTGGAACATCAGCCCGAACCCGCGGCGGTGGGTGGGCACGTTGGCCAGATCGCGGCCCTCCCAGCGGATTGAGCCCTGGTCTGGTTGTTCCAGGCCGGCGATCAAATGGAGCAGTGTGGATTTGCCACTTCCGCTCGGGCCGAGCAGCGCGACGGTCTCTGTGCGCCCGACGTGGAAATCGATGTCGTGCAGCACCAGGGAATCTCCATAGGTCTTCGTGAGCCCCTCGACCTCCAGGGCGCGTTCAGATGTGGCGTTCATTTAACCATCTCAGAACTCACCGATCTCGGCGAGGCGGAAACGTTCGATCGCCAGCATACCGCCGCCGGTGAGCGCCATCAGGATCGTGCTCAGAGCCATCGCCTGACCGAAGTTGACGGCTCCGGGGCGGGATAGGAATCGGAAAATGGCGACCGGAACGGTGGGATATTCGGGTCGGGCCAGCAGCGAGGTGGCGCCAAACTCCCCCAGCGAAATCATGAAGGCGAAGGAAGCGGCCACCAGGAGGGCCCTGCCGATCAGGGGGAGATCGACCGTCCGGAGCACGCGGGTTGGGGAGGCGCCCAGCACGGCGGCTGCCTCACGCAGCCGCGGCTGGATAGAGCGCAGCGCCGGCGTCAGGCTGCGGACGATGAAGGGAAATGCGACCAACGTGTGCGCCAGCGGCAAGAGCAGCGGCGAGGCGCGCAAATTGAGCGGTGGCTGATCCAGCGCAAGGATGAACCCGAGACCGAGGGTCACGGCCGAGGTTCCCAGCGGGAGCATGAGGAGCGGATCGAGAAGTCGGCTCAGCAGCGATCTGGAGTCACGGGCCAGCGCCCATGAGGCAGGAAGCCCAAGGGCAAGGCCGAGCACCACCGTCGCGCCGGCGAACGCCAGCGAGTTACGAATGGCGACGGTCGGCGGCACAAAGAAGACTCCCTCCTGCGGGTCGCGGCCGAGCTGACGGTAGAAATCGAGGGTGAATCCCGTCGGGGCGGTTTGTCGTGGTGCGTCGCGCGGCGAGAGGCGGACAAACGAGCGGCTCGCCAGCGCAGCCAGCGGCGCGACCAGCAGCGCGAGCAGCAGGGTGAGGATCGCGGCGGCCAGCAGCTTGTTCCGGCGGCCGCGCAGCGGCTGCTGGGCGATTTCTCGAGTCTGCAAGGAAAGCGGCCGGCTCAGGCGCGCCATCAGCCGGGTGTAGATGACGGTGAGGGCGAGGGTCGCCGCCAGCTGAAGGACGGATAGCGCGGCGGCCAGCGGCAGATTAAACAGGCTGATCGTCTGGATATAGATTTCAACCTCCAGCGTGGCAAATCTCGGCCCGCCGAGGACCAGGATGACGCCGAATGAGGTGAAGTCGAAGATGAACACGAGCAACGCCGCCGCCGTGACGGCCGGGGCGAGCAGCGGCAGGGTCACCGTCCGGAAGCGGTGGAACGCGCTGGCGCCCAACACCTGCGCGGCCGCGCCATGGCGGGGATCCAGGCGCGACCAGAAATCGCCGACCAACCGCAGCACGATCGTGGTGTTGTAGAAGACGTGGGCGACGAGGATGGCCGCTAGCGATTGGGTAAACGCAACGGGCGGTGCGCCCAGTCCGAACAGGCGCATCAGCGCAACGTTCACCCAGCCGCTAGGCCCAAGCAGGGCATTAAAGGCGGCTGCGGCCACCAGGGTGGGCAATACGAACGGGATCCCGGTGAGGGCACGCAGCAGCCGCTTGCCTGGGAAGCGGTAGCGAGCCAGCAGATAGGCCCCCGGCAGCCCGATCACAAGCGTGAGCGCAGTCGAAAGGGCCGCTTGCCAGAAGGTGAACCAGAGGGCTCCGCGGGCAGACGGATCGGCGAAGACGCGAAGCAGAGCCCCGCCGACCCCCGCTTCACCCCGAGCGAAGCTTGTCTGCAGGATGGTGCCCAACGGGTAGAAGTAGAACAGGGCAAGGAAGAGAAGCGGCGCGATCCAGAGCAGCGCCGTGGACAGGCGCACCCCTTGCGCGTTTCGTTTCCCGCCCCGTGCGGCTAGCGCAGCGTCACGTTTCGCCACTGCTCGATCCACGCTTCCCGGTTGGCCGCAATTGAATCCGGTGCGACCTGGGCGGTCTGGTCCGGGATCACCAGATGCGCTGCAAAGACGTCCGGCAGCGCAGCATTGGGATTGACGGGAAAGACAAACATGTTGAGCGGCATGTCCTCCTGAAACGTTGGCGAAAGCATAAAGTCGACCCACGCCCTGGCGAGGTCGCGAACCTGTGTGCCCTGGAGAATGCCGACGAACTCGATCTGCCGGAAGCAGCTCCCCTCAGCGGTCACGACGCCGGTGGGCGGCTCGTCGATCGGAGGGTCGGCGAAATAGACCTCTGCAGGTGGGCTCGAACCGTAGGAGACAACGATGGGCCGTTCGCCGCCGTGAAGTGTGAATTCCCCGTAGTAGGCCGTCTCCCAATCGCTGACCACCAGCACCCCATTCTGCTGCAGGTCGGCCCAGTAATCACGGTAGCTATCGACGCCGAAGTGCCCAATGGTCGCCAACAGGAACGCAAGGCCTGGTGATGAGGTCGCCGGATTCTGCACGACCGTCAGGTCCGCATACTCGGGCTGGGTGAGATCTTCCAAACGGGTCGGGGGAGCCAGGTCACGCTGATCGAAATAGCCGCGATCGTAGTTGAGGCAGACGTCGCCGTAATCCACGGGAAGGGCCCGGTTCCCCGGATCGAGCTTGAATTCGTCGGGAATCTGGCTGAGCAGGGGTGAATTGTAGGCCTCGAAGATGCCTTCCTCGAGCGCGCGGCTGAGGAAGGTGTTGTCCACACCATAGAGGACGTCGGCGAGGGGGCTTTCCCTCGAAAGAATTGCCTGGTTCAGGGCGGTGCCGGCGTCGCCGGCCTTGAAAAACTGGATGCGGGCGTTGTGTTCCTGTTCGAAGGCCGCCAC
>JBFJVD010000175.1:0-6490 GCA_041624375.1 Anaerolineales bacterium | reverse complement strand
TGGCTGTTCCTGTGGTTTATTCCCGTCCCGGGCGGCGCGTTCGCCGCCGTTCGTGCCTGGCCGGAACCCTTGCTGGCGCTGGTGACCCTGGGAGGCCTGGCGACTGGCATCGTGGCCCTGCTTCAACGCTACCGGAGCGCGGCCGAGCCAGCGGCCCGCCGTTCGGTCCGGGCGCTGCTCACCGCCGCCGCAGTTGCTGTCGGCGGTTTGGCGCTCCTCTGGACCTGGGCGCTGGCCGGCGGCGAGGCGCGCGCCTGGACCGCCGCAGGCTTCGAGGGCCTGTTCGCTTTTGGCCCCTATCTGCTGCCCTGGCTGTTGATCCCGCTGGCGATCAGCCGGGCGATGCGGCGCGACCAGCTCTGGGGCGCGAGCACAGGTTAGCGTCTGGAGAGCAAGCTGCATGTATCCCTGGATCCTCTTCCTCCACGTGCTGAGCGGCTTCATCTTCATGATGTCCCATGGCGCTGCAGCGATCATCGCCTTTCGGCTGAAAGGCGAAGACGATCCGAATCGGATCCAGGCCTTGTTGAATGTTTCGAGCACCTCCTGGCTGGTCTTCATGATCAGTTTTCTGGGCTTGCTGATCGCCGGTATCGCACTTGGCTTCATGGGACGCTGGTGGGGGGAAGCCTGGATCTGGATTTCACTGGCACTCTTGATTGCAATGGGGATCATCATGGGGGTGATGACCCAGCGGCACTACCACTCATTGCGCAAAGTGGTCGGCTTGCCCTACATGGAAGGGAACAAAGAACAGCCGGCGGGCGAGGTGGGAAGCCGGCAGGAGATCCAGGCCGTGATCGAGCTCGGGCGACCCTGGCTCATGGCGCTGATTGGCGGCGGCGGCTGGGCGCTGATCCTGTGGCTCATGATCTTCAAACCCTTCTGACATGAAGGAGACGCGGCTGGAAAAACTCGGCGGCTGGCCGTACACTGAAGAGACCAAACCGTCGGTGCATTTGAAACCAATCCACGCAGCAACGCGCGTTCGATTTCATTTATGGCAGGTTTTCGCCATGCTGGGCCGTTCACCTGGCGCCGAACGCCCGGCGCCGTCTAGCAGCTTCCTATGAGGAGAACAACAAACATGATCCGCCGGATCGTCCGCATTCTTTACCTGCTCTTCGCCTGGCTCTTCGTCGCCGGCATCCTGATCCAGGTGTTCATCGCCGGATTAGGCCTCTTCGGCAGTCGTGGAAACTGGGAAACGCACATCGGGCTGGACCACACCCTGGGTCTGCTGCCCCTGCTCATGCTGGTGCTGGTCTTCTTCGGCGGCTACTCGCGATCCAGCAAGGGGCTCACCGCGTTGCTCTTCGTGAACTACCTCCTGCTGGCGGATTTTGTCATCTTCATCCGCGAACCACCGCTGGTGGCCGCCCTTCATCCGGTGCTGGCACTGGTTCTGTTTGCCACCGCATTCGCAATTGCCAGGCGTGCCTGGCAAACACAGCAGGCGCATCTGCCGGTCGCAGCAGAAGCCGCCTGATCCGGCCATGGAGCCGGCGGACGACAGCATGAAGGACAGGACCGGGTGAGCAGGACGCTTCGCTGGCTGCTGATCGTGGTGGTTGGGGTCGCCGCGCTGGCCATCGGCGGCAGCTACCTGGTGAGCCAGCGTGTGGAGACGCGCCTGGCGCGCGTCTACCAGGTTGAGGTCGCGCCGATCCCGGTGCCGACGGATCAGGCTGCGATCGACCGCGGCCAACACCTGGTGGCGACGATCTTCTTCTGCCAGGAGTGCCACGGTGAGCAGCTGGATGGTTCGCTGTACTTCGATCACGCGCTGACCGGCCGCATCGCCGCTGCCAACCTGACCGCCGGCCGCGGCGGTATCGGCGACATCTTCCGGGTGGAGGATTGGGACCGCGCCATCCGGCACGGCCTGGGAACAGATGGGCGGCCGCTCTTTCAAATGCCGTCACATGTCTACAACCGCATCGCCGATGAAGACCTGGCGGCCATTATCGCCTACCTGAGAAGCTTGCCGCCGCTGGACAACGAGCTGCCGGAGCGGACGATCGGGCCGCTCAACCGGCTGGCGCTCTTGAGCGACCCATCGCTGCTGGCAGCCGAGGTTATCGACCACGACGCGTCTCGGCCATCCAGCCCCGAGCCGGGCGTCACGGTGGAGTACGGCCGCTACCTCTCGGCCTCCTGCACCGTCTGTCACGGCGAAGATTTCGCCGGCGGTTCTGGGGCGGGCGCCGGCCTCAACCTCACCGGCGGGGGGGATCTGGCCAACTGGACGGAGGACGATTTCTTGACCACCCTGCGCACCGGCGTCACGCCGCTTGGCGACAGGCTCAACCCGGAACTGATGCCTTGGGAACGCATCAGCCAGATGACCGACGACGAGCTGCGCGCGATCTGGCTCTACCTCCTGACGCTGACAGCGGTTCAAACAGACGGGGGTTAGTTCACCGATGACCGCCGCCGCCCGCCCGCAGACCGGGCCCAGAACTTTGCTGCTGGTGGCCCGTATGCTGTGGGCGACGATCGCTGCCGTGACCCTGGCGCTGGTGCTGCTCGGCGTTCCGGCGCTGTTTGAACGGCTGCTGACCACCGCCGACCCGCGGGCGATCGAGGACCTCAACCTCACCCTGCCACGCTACGCCACGTACCTGACAACGCTGAATCTCATCGTGGTCCTGGCCCATTTTGTGATTGCGGCGATCGTCTACTGGCGCCGTTCCGACGACTGGCTGGCGCTCTTCGCCGCTTTCACCCTGGTGACAAATGGCGCGCTGATCCCGCTCACCCTGATGTACCCCGAGGGGACTGCGCTGCTCGATGTGCGCCTGGACACGATGATCACCGCCATCGGGCTGGTGTTCGGGGTGGTGTTGCTCTACATCTTCCCGGACGGGCGCTTCGTTCCGAGCTGGACGCGCGGCATGGCGCTGGGTTGGGCGATCCTGATTCTGGGATCTATCTTCGCACCGCAGTCGCAGCTCAGCGTCACGAACTGGCCGTTCGCGCTGCAGTTTGCTGTGCTGCTGATCTGGTCCGGCTCGGGAGTCTTCGCCCAGATCTACCGCTACGCATACATCTCCAGCCCGACCCAGCGGCAGCAAACCAAATGGGCCATCCTGGGGATCTGTCTGGCGGCGCTCGGGCCCTTCGGCTACTTCATGCCGTACCTGGTGCTGCCCTTCATCGACCTGCCGGAAATCCCGAACATCCTCTATCAACGCATCGGCCCGGAGCTTTTTACCTACTCGGTGGTGTTCCAGCTCGGCGGTTGGAGCCTCTACACGGTCGTCCTGCTGATTTTCCCGCTTTCCTTTGTCGTCGCCATCCTCCGCTACCGGCTGTGGGACATCGATGTCCTCATCAACCGGACCCTGGTCTACCTTTCGCTCACTGGAAGCCTGGCGCTGGTCTATCTGGCCAGCGTGGTCATTCTGCAGCGGCTGTTCCCGCTCGAATCGGAGGTGGCGGTTGTGGCCTCGACCCTGGCGATCGCGGCCGTCTTCAGCCCGCTGCGGGTGCGGCTGCAGCGGGCCATCGACCGGCGCTTCTACCGGCGCAAATACGATATCGAGCAAATCCTGGCGGCGTTCAGCTTCCGCTTGCGCGACCAGCTGAATCTCGACGAGCTCTCGCAAACCCTGGTGGCTGTGGTCGGAGAAACAATGCAGCCGTCGATCGTGACCCTGTGGCTGAAGGACGTCCAGCGCCGATCAACGAGCAGAGACCGTCAGGCACCCGCGGACGACCCGGAGCGTGCCGCGAAAAGCGAACCTGGAGACGACCGATGAACGCTGCAGAGATGCGCACCCCCAGGAAAAACATGAACGGTGGCAGGCTGCCTCCAGGCCCGCGCGGCCTGCCACTGCTCGGCGATGCGCAGGGACTTTTCCAGAACAATCTGCAGTTCGTGATGGATGCCGCCCGGACCTACGGAGACGTGGTCCGCTACCGCCTGGGACCCATGCCCATCTATCAGGTGACCCATCCGGATGGTGTTCAGCGAATCCTGCAGGACAACAACCACAACTACACCAAGCAGACATTCGGCTTCGGTTTCGTCCGCCTGCTGGTCGGCAACGGCCTGGTCACCAGCGACGGCGAGTTCTGGCTGCGCCAGCGCCGCTTGATGCAGCCGAGCTTCCATCGGCGCCGCATCGCCGCCTTCGGCGACCTGATGGTGCAGGAGACCCAGAAGCTGCTTCGCGCCTGGGAGCGGCCGGCGAAAGCAGGGCAGCCGGTCGACATCGCTGCCGAGATGATGCGGCTGACGCTCGAGATCGTCAGCCGCTCGCTGTTCAGCACCAGCATGCGAGGCCAGGCGCAGGCCCTGCAGCCGACCCTGGCCACCCTGGGGGAGTACGTCACCTTTCGCTTCCGCGTGCCGTTCTACCCGCCGCTCGCCCTGCCCACCCCGCGCAACCTGCGCTTCCGCGCCGCGCTGCGGCGGGTGGAGGCGGTGATCCAGAACATCATCGGCGAGCGACGCCGGACACTCGCCGCCGGGTCCGACGGCAACGGGCGTGATCCGGCTGAAGATGACCTGCTGACCTTGCTAATCGAAGCGCGCGACGAGGAAACCGGCGAGCGTATGGACGACCAGCAGCTGCGCGACGAGGTGCTCACCCTATTCCTTGCCGGGCATGAGACCACCTCCAACGCGCTCACCTGGACGCTCTACCTGCTCTCCAAGCACCCGCTTGCCGCCCGCCAGCTGAGGGACGAGCTGGACAGCAAGCTCGGCGGGCGACCGCCCGGCCTGGACGACCTCGGCCGGCTGGACATGACACGACGGGTGCTCGATGAAGCCATGCGCCTATACCCGCCGGCCTGGATCACCAACCGGCAGTCCATCGAAGATGACGAGATTCTGGGCTACCACATCCCCGGCGACTCATTTGTCGCCATCAGCCCGTACGTGACCCACCGCCACCCGGAGTTCTGGGAGAACCCGGAAGGCTTCGATCCAGATCGATTCCTGCCGGAGCGATCCGAGAGCCGCCCGCGCTATGCCTATTTCCCGTTCGGCGGAGGGCCGCGCCAGTGTATTGGAAAAGGATTCGCGCTTGTCGAAGCCCAACTGCTCCTGGCGATGATTTGCCAGCGCTACGAACTCGACCTGATGGCCGGCTGGCCCGTGGAACCGGACGCCCTGATCACGTTGCGGCCGCGCAACGGCCTGCCGATGGTCCTCCGGCAGAGGAAGACCTGATGTTTCCTCAACCGTTTCTGGCAGCCAGCTGACCGCCGCGGAGCCCAACGAGATGAGCGCGACCGCATGATCCGTCAACCGGAAGGCGAAACCTCAGGCGCCACGCACCTTCCGTCCGGATGGGCCGGCCTGGCGCGCGCCGGCTGGCTGGTCGCGGTCGTTCTGCTCATCAGCCTGTGGGCGATCGGCAGCTATCAGCTGCTCTTCACGCCGCCGCCGCAGTGTGGGCAAGTGTTGTGCGACTTCGTCGAGTTCTCCGCTGCCGATGTCGAGCAGCTGGCCATGCTCGGCCTGCCAGCACATGCCACCTATCTTGGCTGGACCGGCTTCGGTGTGCTGTACTCGCTGATCTTCTTTGTGCTGGCCGCATGGATCTACCGCCGCAGGTCCTCGGATTGGATGGGCCTGCTGGTTGGCTTCTCGCTGGTCTACACCTCTTCCGTGCTCTTCACCTCAAGCGACGACTCGCTTGAGCGAGCCTTCCCTGCCTTGAGCCCGCTCCTGTCACTGGTCGACATCCTGGGCATCGGCGCGATCATGCTGCTCTTGCTGACCTTCCCCAGTGGCCGGTTTGTGCGCAGCTGGACCTGGAAGGTGGTCGGGCTGTTGTTTCTTGTGCTGGAGGCGGTGCCGCTGGTGCTGACCGCGTCCTCCCGGGTGGAGACTATGGAGGCGCCCGGTCCTCCGACGATCGCCTGGCTGATGGGCGTGGTGATTATGTTCGGGGTGGCACTCTACACCCAGATCTACCGCTACCGGTTTGTCTCCACGCCCCAGGAGCGCCAGCAAACCAAGTGGGTGGTCTTCGGCTTTGCGGGGGCGTTTGCCGTCGTGCCGCTCTGGAGCTACATCGGGACGAGCTTTCCTCCCGCCGAACCCAGTCCAAGCCGGGTCATCGCCCTCTTGATTGGGACTCCGCTGATCCACCTCTTTTCGGCGATGCTGCCCTTGTCGCTGGGGATCTCCATCCTGCGCTACCGTCTGTTCGATATCGACGTCCTGATCAACCGAACGATTGTCTACACCTTGCTGAGCGGCGCGCTGGTGGGCGCCTACTTCGCGAGTGTGGTTGTGCTGCAGCAGGTGTTCCCGGCCGAATCCCAGGTGGCGATCGTCGGCTCCACCCTGCTGATCGCCGCGCTGTTCACTCCGCTGCGCCAGCGCATCCAGCAGGCGATCGACCGGTGCTTCTATCGCCAGAAATACGACGCCGAGCTGATCCTGCGCGCGTTTGCCTCGGCGGCGCGGGACGAAGTCGATCTCGATGAACTCCGCCACCAGCTGCTCGGGCAGGTGGGCCAGGCG
>JBFJVD010000174.1:0-6514 GCA_041624375.1 Anaerolineales bacterium | reverse complement strand
GGCAATAGAGAAGTCTGTGAGCAGCAACCCGATCAGCCGCTGTTCGGCAGGGTGGCAACCCGTGCATGATGGTTGATTCTCAATGGGGTGCATGCTGCGGAACACAGAGCTCCCGTCTTCAAGGGAAACGACAATGCCGGAAGGACGTGAGCTTGGTTCATATGCATGGCATGGTTGACAGCTCTCCGATCGGTTGTCGAGCCGTTCGCCCACGCCAAGTTCCTGGGGGGCAAAGACGATCTTGCCCGAAGTATCCAGCAAGACAAGTGTCTGGATACTTCCGTTTGAAGCGATCGAGTCTAGCGTATGCTGGATGCCATCAAAATCTGATGCCAACATGTCCCGCTGGAGCGCGGCCTCGATGACCTCCCCCGTCTGAGAGGCCAGCAGGGACATGCTGGCCAGGGTACGAGCGCGCTGATTGTGATAGGCAACGTAGGTGGATACCGCAAGGACAATCAAGATCGGGATGACGATTAATAGGGAGACTTTCGCCCGCAAGCTAAGTCGAGGAAGCTGGAAGTTGCCTATTTCGGCCTCCACCCATGTAAGACGGAAGCTTCAACCGGACAGAATTAGCCCGTGCCAGCTGCGCCTGAAGGCAAGCCCCGGTCGAAGCCGTTCACTTCCCTGCCTGAGTGCCGGCAATTGCACGAATATCCTGTGCGCGGCAAGTCTTGGCAAGAAAGCCTGCCTCGATCTACCTCACACGAGTAGGCTGTTAGATACGAGCCACAGGTCCTGCAGCTCTTTGGCGTGCCGGGGACAGGATCGACTCTCCATCGGCGCGATCCCTGCTGGTCTGGGAGAATAGTGTGAAGCACCGGAACCGCAGTCGACCATGCCCAGCCATAGGCCTTGGCAATGGCCGCCAAATCCTCTGGCTGTCATTTTGCGCAACCTCGCCTGCGATGGTTAGTGTGACCTGTCCTCCGGCCTGGCGAAGATCGTCACCTGGCGTCGAAAATTGGCGGCTCTCAAGCCAAAACCCGTGTTTTCCTTTACGGACAGCGCCTTGTAAGCACCTGCGGACCGCATGCGCGGTCCGCAGGGTGAGGGGAACAGCTTGTCGGAAGAGAAGCGGCTACGGTCGTGCGTGGTAGCCGTCAGCCTTCTCGATCAATTCTTCATCGGTCTTAACGGTAGCGGTCCCGCCCTCGCTGTGGCAGCTGCGGCATGCATAGTCCAGCGAGATCTGCGAGAGCGCCACCGTGCTGCCGTCATCCAAGGTCTCGAACTGGCCCACCTGGAAGGGGTCGATCGCCATCAGGTGGGTGCGGATATCCCCGGTAAAGGTGTCCGGGTTGCCCACCGCGCTCTTCACCAGCCGAGGCATGTGGCAGTCGATGCACTCCGCCACCTGGGGGTGGACCTGAGAGTCCTGATACTTCGCTTGCTGGAAGTGGCAGTTCTCGCAGGTGGTACGCGTGGTCTGCACCTCCGCCTGGCGGAGCTGGATCACGCCGGTGTGTGGATCGTGGCAGACGACGCAGTCCAGGGTGATGTGCTTGCTCTGGAAGAGTTCCTCATACTGCTCATGGTGGCGGATAAAACCGCCGCTGGCGTCCACAAACTCCGAGGCGCCGCGCAGGTGGCACTGGCCGCAGAGTTCAGAATCGCGGTCCACGACCATCTGGAAGCCCGGTGGATCGGTCGCGTGCAGGCCTCCCGGCCCGTGACAGGCTTCGCAGGTGATGCCGGGCTCCGACCAGGTGCCCACCAGGCCAGGCAGCCCATCCTGATTGCCCATTGAGCTGTAGCCGGTGGTGTGGCAGCGGCCGCAGTTGTAGGGTCGCTCCTCACCGGGATGGTAGGCCACCCACTGCTCGTCCGTCCCGACGATCGGGTTGGGGAAGTTGTACTGGGTGGTGGCGTCGTCTCCGCCGGTGATGATGAAGCCATCCTGATCGATGAAGCGGGCCTTCCAGTTGTAGCCCCCGATCACGTAGCTGATGTCATCCCAGGTGTAGCCCTCGGGCGGGTTGGCGACCACGGTGAAGGGGTAATCTGGCGGCTGGCCGTCGACGACCGGATTGAGCTTCCAGTTGTGGCCGGACAGGACGAAGACGTCGTAGACCTCGGTGTGGCAGCCTGCGCAGGTCTCGCTGCCGGCGTAGCTTGCGCCGGTCATGGCGCCGGCGACGGCTTCTCCTGGCGGTCCGGCCGGGCCGGCTGGTCCGGCTGGCCCCGGCGGCCCGGGCTCACCTGGCGGGCCCTGCGGCCCGGCACAGGCCGCGAGCGCCAGGAGCGCGATGACACCCAACACCACGAGGGCGAGGGTTCGAGCGTGGTGCATGAGGTTCTCTCCTTTCGCTGCATGCTTTCCTGGATCCCTGGGATCGGACTGACAGTTCGGGATAGAACCGCCAAGCCGGCCCTTCATTGAAAGGCGAATCCCATAATTAGATTGTGCGATTTTGCACAAGTGAGACCATGTGGACGCTGTCACGGCTGAGGAAGATTAATGTCACATTAAACGCGGTACTGAGGTTAAATTCGCCTGATCGTATGATTTGCGGGATGAAGAGTGCCGCAACGCGACGAATGACCCTGGCAGAGGTGACCTTCTTCGCCCTCGATCTCATCGGCTCTTAATCCAAGCGGTCCACAATATTCAGGAGTACAACGCAGCGCGCCAGGGGCCGTTCGATGGTGCCAGCGGTGACATTCGTCTGGCGAGCGGATCGGCGATCAATGTTAGAATTCGGCCCGAAGCGCGAAGGAGGAGAGCATGACTCAAGCCGCACCGACCGCAGCCGGCGCGAGCCGGATTAAGTTCTTGATCGGCGGACTGCTGATCGTTGCCGCCGTTGTCTACCTGATCGCCTCCTCCACCCAGGCGGCGGCGCAGTACTACATGACCATCGATGAACTCGTCGCCCAGGGTCCGGCCGTCGACGATCGCGATCTGCGCATCTCGGGAGCCGTGGTGGGCGAGTCGATCGTTTACGACTCGCGAACGCTGACGCTCAGCTTCACCGTCGTCAATGTCCCCGGCGACCTGGATGAGATCGAGGCGCAGGGCGGCCTGGCCGAAGCGCTGCATCGCGCCGTGAGCAACCCGGACGCCACCCGCCTGAACGTGGTCTATGAGGGGCCGATGCCGGATCTGCTTCGGCATGAAGCCCAGGCCATCATGACCGGTCGGATGGGCGAAGATGGGGTCTTCTACGCCGACGAACTGCTGCTCAAGTGCCCGACTCGTTATGAGGAGGAGGTCCCGGTCCAGTCTTCCTGAGTTCCCAGCTTGCCAGCCACGAAGTTGAAGGAACCATGATTGCCAATCTCGGATATTTCAGCCTGGTCCTCACGTTTGGGGTCGCCCTCTATGCCGCCGGCGCCGCCGCCTATGGCGCGCGTCGCTCAGCCCCGATTTGGGTGGAGAGCGCCCGCCGGGCGATGCTGCTCACCTTCCCGCTGCTCACGCTCTCCTGCGCGGCGATCATCTATCTGCTCGTCACCGGCGCCTACCAGATCGAATACGTCGCTTCGGTGACCAGCGAGGCGATGCCCACTTATCTGAAGGTCACCGCGCTCTGGGGCGGCCAGGCCGGCTCGCTGGTGTTCTGGTCGTGGCTGATGGCCGCGTTCACCAGCGCGGTCGGACTGCGCCGCTGGGATCGCGACCGCGACCTGCTCCCTTGGGTGGTCGTCGCCTCGATGATCACGCTGGCCTTCTTCCTCTCGCTGGTGATCTTCTTCGAGAACCCGTTCACTCGTCTCTGGCAGACGGCCGACGGCCGCCAACTGACCGCCATGTTCCAGCCCGCCGGCACGCTGCCGCTGGTGCCGGTGGATGGGCAAGGGCTCAATCCGCTGCTGCGCCATATCGGCATGGTGATCCATCCCCCGCTGCTGTACCTGGGGTTTGTGTCGTTCGTGATCCCGTACGCGTTCGCCCTGGCCGCCTTGGTGAGCGGTCGGTCGGACGACCGCTGGATCCGCATCACCCGCCGCTGGTCGCTGGTCGCCTGGCTCTTCCTCTCGCTCGGTCTGATCCTGGGTGGGCGCTGGGCGTACGACGTCCTCGGGTGGGGCGGCTACTGGGGCTGGGATCCGGTCGAGATCGCCGCATTCATGCCCTGGCTGACCGGGACGGCCTTCTTGCACTCGGTGATGATCCAGGAAAAGCGCGGCATCATGAAGCACTGGAACATGCTGCTGATCATCCTGACCTACGACCTGGTGATCTTCGGCACTTTCCTCACCCGCTCTGGTGTCCTGTCTTCCGTGCACGCATTCGCCCAATCGGCGATCGGGCCGATGTTCTTTATCTTTATCGGGATCACCTTCCTCACCTCGCTGGCCCTGCTGATCTACCGCTGGGGCGAGCTGCGGCGCGAGAACCAGCTCGATTCGCTCCTCTCGCGCGAGGCGTTATTCCTGCTCAACAACCTGCTGTTCATCGGCATCCTCGTGGTCTGCTTCTGGGGCGTGATCTTCCCGCTGATCTCGGAACTCTTCACCGGCCAGAAGGTGACGGTGGGGCCGGAATTCTATGAACGGGCCACCGGACCGCTGTGGGCCGGGCTGCTGGTCTTGATGGGCGTCGCGCCGCTCTCCGCGTACGGCCGTTCGTCGTGGCAGACGCTTGGCCGGCTTTTGTGGAGACCGGCCGCCGCCTCGCTCCTCGTACCGCTTGGGCTGCTGCTCCAGGGCGTCCGGCAGCCGGCCGCCGTGCTCGGCTACTGGTTGGCTGCCCTGGTGGGACTGGTGACCCTGTATGAGTTCTGGCGGGCGGCGGTCGCGCGCCGGCGCCGGCACAGCGAGAATCTGCCGGTGGCGCTCTGGCGGCTTATCGGCCGCAACCGGCGGCGCTATGGCGGCTATGTCATTCATCTTGGGATCGTCTTGATGGCGCTGGGCATCCTGGGGATCGAGCTTTTTCAGGCCCAAACTCAGGGCACACTGGCACGCGGGGAACAGCTCACGCTCGGGCCCTACACGATGGTCTACGAATCGCTCACCCAGTTCGACACCCCTGACGATCGGAATGTGGCGCGCGCCGTCGTTTCCATTTATCGCGGCGGCACGTACCTGGGCGACCTGTATCCGCGTCGCGACTTCTACTACCTGAGCCAGCAGCCCATGACGATACCGGGGGTCCGCTCCTCACTCGAAGATGATTTCTATGTGCTGCTGGTGGGCTGGGAGCCGATCGCCCAGGCGGGCGCGACGTTCCGGGTGTACCACAACCCGTTGGTGAACTTCGTGTGGCTGGGCGGACTGATCTTCATCTTCGGGACCGGCGTTGCCGCCTGGCCCGAGACCGAACCGGCGGCAGCCCGCCGGGCCGTGCGGACCCAACGCGCGGCGGCGGCACAGGCTTAACGGCGATGGCTGGGGCGGCACAGGCGCGCATCACGCTGCTGGGGCTGGTCTTGCTCCTCGTCCTGGCTGCGCCGGCCGCGCCGGCATGGGCCCAGGAGGGGGGCGAAGGCCCAAGCGACGATGAAGTCAACGCCATCGCCGAAGGTCTTTACTGCCCGGTCTGTGAGAATATTCCTCTCGATGTCTGCGGCACCCAAGCGTGCATCCAGTGGCGGGACACCATCCGTGAGAAGCTGGCCGCCGGCTGGACCGAAGAGCAGATCAAGAATTACTTTGTCGAGCAGTACGGCGACCGTGTGCTGGCCACACCGCCTGCAAGGGGATTGAACTTGCTGGTTTATATCCTGCCCCCGGTCGCGATCCTGGTGGGGGCGTTCGTTCTCCTCCGCGCCTTCCGCTCCTGGCGATCCGCCGCCCCGATCACCCCGGAAGCCTCGCCCACACTCGACGACGATCAGGATCCATATATCGCGCGGCTTGAAGAAGAACTGAAAAGACGGACATGAACGACCTGCGAGAGGACCGATGACTCAAGACGCATCTTCGATCCCGATCAAGCCGCTTGAGGAAGCCCAGCAGACGGTCCGCCGGCGGATCGGACCCGGCGCAATCCTGGCTGCGATCTTTGTCGTGGCCCTGCTCGTTCTCGTCGGCATGGGGTTGGTCCGGACTCAACAGGGCCGCGTTGGCATCGGCTCTCAAGGTCCCGAGTTTACGCTGACCACCTTCGATGGCCAGAACATTCGCAGCGAAGATTTGCGGGGCCAGGTCGTGGTGATCAACTTCTGGGCTTCATGGTGCAAGCCGTGCGAGCAGGAAGCGGCTGAACTGGAGCTCGCCAGCCGCCAGTTCGCCGACCAGTCGGTTGTATTCCTGGGTGTCAACTATGTCGACACCGAGCCGGAAGCCCTCGCCTACTTGCAGCGGTTCGACATCACCTATCCAAACGGCCCCGATCTGGGGACCCGGATTTCACAGGCCTACCGGATCCGTGGGGTGCCCGAGACCTTTATTCTCGATCCTTCCGGCGGAGTGGTGCAGGTGAAGATCGGGCCGTTTCTTTCGCTTGATTAAATCGTCGATTCGGTGCAGGATGCTAAGCAGCCGTAACGCCTCCTCGCTCCGACGGAAGCTCGACGCCCCACCGCAGACGCCGACGCGCACATCTGGAAGGCCCTGATGG
>JBFJVD010000173.1:0-6521 GCA_041624375.1 Anaerolineales bacterium | reverse complement strand
GCTGCTTCATGCAGCCGGCCTCCCTATTTCAACCCGCCAGGATCAGGGAAGCTAACGCTACGGCTTCAGCTTCAGGATGTAGAGCCCGAAGTTGCGGTCGCTGGCAAGGAGAAGGTCGCCGTGCGGGACGACGCTCCAGATGTTGACGGCGGGAGCGTGGGATGGTGCGCCATCGCCGGCCCAGAAGCCGATGGAGCGCGGGCGCGAGGGCTGCGAGATATCGATGATCTGCACACCGTCGCTGTACCAGGAGGTGAATACGGTGTTGCCGCGCATCTCCGGGTTGTGCACGCTCCATGTGCCCAGCAGCGCAACCGCGTCGTTGTTCGTGTTGGCGGTTGCGAAGGTCCCGATCTGCACTGGATTGGCCGGGTTCTTCATGTCGAAGATACGCAGGAAGCCCCAGCCGTTGAACTCCGCCGCGGCTCGCGCTGTCACCGGCGGCGCGCCGCCGGCCAGGAGTAGGCCGGTCGACCGCTGGACGAAGATGGCCGGGATGGTTACATCTACGGTCGACCCATCCGGCATGAGAGTCGGATCGATGCCGCCCATTAGGACCAGGCCTTCCCCGCCGGCGGCGCTGTTGTAGACAATTGCGCCGGTGGCGCCCGCCAGTTGAGCCTGGGCGATCTTGTGGTCGAAGCGGCAGGCGCCGCGCTCGATCAGCGCGATCTTCCCGGTCGGATCGGCAAGATAGGGATCCGCCGGGTTGCTCCCAGTGATCGAGCCGGCGGGACAGCCGCGCCCCACGTGGACGACCTCGCCCGTCATCTCCCGCCCGGGCAGCGTGACGATGCGGGTCGAGGTGAATGCGGCTTCGATTGCCGTCCTTGAGCCCGCAAAGGTGCTGCTGGTGAAGACGAATTGGAACGGCGAGAAATCTTCGTCGGCGGCGACGAGGATGTTCCCCCCGCGGGCTTCATCGACAGAGTGTGCATTGCCCTCATGCGAAGCCGGGTAGGTGGTGCGCCCCAGGAAGACCGGGTTGGCTGGATCCGAGATGTCCAGGGTGATGAAGCCGCCGTCCCAATAGGAGAGGTACGCCAGCGTGCCGTTCTGATTGGCGCGTACACTGTGGAGCTGGGTCCGGGCGTCGCCTCCCTGGCGGGCGCTCAGGTAGAAGCTTACGCCAAGGGAAGGCTCGCCCAGCACGCCCCAGTCGCTCAAGAGAGTCGGACTGGTGGGATCAGTGATGTCGACGATCAAGAGATCCCCCTTGCCATTGACGAAGTCCGGCCCGGTGGCTGTGGCTGCTTCCAGGTCCGGCACCGCCAGGAGGGCCAGGCTGCGGCCCCCTGGGTTCATGGTCAGGTCCAGCTCATGCACGCCAGTCACATCGGCTCCGAACACATCTACGTCGAAGAAGCTCAGAAGCTGTGGGTTGGAGGGCACACTGATGTCGTAGAGCTCAAGTCCACTCTCGCCGACGCCTGGGGTGGCGATGTTGGCGCAGTCCTGCAGGCCGATCGCCAGGACATCGCGGGTTCCGATGCGCATGGCCTGCATGTCTTCCATCGAGGTGTCGACGTAGTCATTCGTGTCAGCGATCTTGACAGGAGCGGCTGGGTTGGAGATATCGATGATGTCGACGCCCGTCCCCGGACACGCTCCGCGCCATTTGCCGATGAAGGCCAGCTGGTTGTAGCCGGCCACGTCGGCATGGACGCCCTGGTTGAACGGCGAGAGCTGAAGCGATCCGACGAGCGAAATATTGCGCGCGCGCCGCTCGGCCCGGGTGGCGGGAGCCTGACCACCGAGGAACGCCTCGACGTAAGAGATGCCGGCACCGTCGAAGCCAAGCAGGCTGTCTTCGCCGGCCGGGTCGTCGGTCGTGAAGTACGGGTCGGCCACGCCACCTGGCGGGTCAGCCAGCCCGGCGGGGACGCCCATCAGAGCGAGTCCGACCAGGGTGAGACCAAGGACAACAAGTGAAGCAAGCAATCGCTTAGGCATTGAAAGGGTCCTCACGACTGAAGAAATGGCGGCTGGGATGTTGGATTTCATTCTCCTCAAAAATGGGAAGCCCGTCCGCGGAATCGTTCGCTGGACTTCCCGCGCACCCGTCGGGGAAGCGAGATCAGCTCATTGGACCACCTCCATGGAGGTCTTGGACTTCGGCTGCAAGCAGCATGGACTGCTTCGCCGGGGTGGACTTAGTTCCGGGGCGAGCCTGTTGGATTGATCGGTTTGCGTTCGCAGCCTGAAGCTGTCTAAAGCCGCGTCTCCTCATCGGAGAAGAGGTGGACAACAGGATCAGCTCGCGCAACGCGTGGAGCTCTTCGGGGCCGGAGTTTCCTCCGCGGCGGGTGTTGGCACCTGATTCTTCCCTCTTCCCAAAGATGCCAAGAGCATACTCGAGATTCCTCTTATATGTCAATATTGTCGTATGTTAGCAGGATGTGGGTCTGGTCAGGCTGGGTTCAGGCTGTTGGATGAATGCCGCTCCCCCGCTGGGATCGAGAGCCTTTGACTCCGGAGAGCGGATCTTCGATTCTCGAGCTAGCTGTTCGTAGGCTTCAGCGTGGAAATGTCGTGGGGGACAGGACACCTGCTTGCGCCGAGCCTTAATCGGATTTCCAGGCTATCCCGTGGTTCAAGCTAAAGCAGCGACACCGGGTCCACATCGACGGACCACATCTCCGGCAGCGTCTCGGGGATGACGGCCGTTGGGTCGTCGTGGCGCAGCAGGATCTGCCAGCGGTACAGGCGGCGCACCCGCCGGTAGAAGGCCGGCGCCGGTCCGAGGAGTTGGTCGGACGCCGACCCGGGCGCCAGCCTGGCGCGCAGGATCTTCGCCACCCGCTGGGCCTCCGCTTCGGCCTTCTCGTCGCGGGTGTGGCGGCAGAGCAGCCGCGTCAAACGACGGAACGGCGGATAGCCGAGCTGCCGGCGGTGCTCAAGCTCCTTCCGGTAGAAGGCGTGATAATCGTGGGCGGCCGCGGCCTGGATGGCTTCGTGCTCCGGATGGTAGGTCTGCAGGATCACGCGCCCGCCGAGCAGGCCACGCCCGGCGCGGCCGGCTACCTGTGTCAGCAGCTGGAAGGTGCGCTCTGCCGCCCGGTAGTCCGGCAGGTGCAGCCCGGTGTCGGCCGAGATCACCCCCACCAGCGTCACCAGCGGCAGGTCGAGCCCCTTGGCCACCATCTGGGTGCCGATCAGGACGTCGGCGCGGCGGTTGGCGAAGTGGGCCAGGATTACTTCATGCGAGCCCTTGGTGCGGGCCGTGTCCGCGTCCCAGCGGATGGTTTGGGCTTGCGGGAAAGCTTCCCCGACCTCGGCCTCGATCCGCTGCGTGCCGGCCCCGAAGTGACGAACCCGATCCCCGCGGCAATCCGGGCAAGTGTCGACGGCCTGACGTTCGTAGCCGCAGTGGTGGCAGCGCAGGCGCCCGCCGTCGGTGTGATGCGTCAGCGGGGTTTCGCAGCGCGGGCAGCGCGCCACCCACCCGCAGTCGCGGCAGAAGACGTGGGTGGCGCTCCCCCGGCGGTTGAGGAAAAGGATCGCCTGCTGACCGGCTTCGAGCGCCTTTGCCAGGGAACGCTGCAGCGCACGGCTGAACAGTGACCGGTTGCCGGCGCGCAGCTCCTGGCGCATGTCGACCACCTGAATGGAGGGCAGCTCGATCGTCTGCGTTTCAGAATCCCCGGCACGGTAGCGCGGCAGAACTTCCAGGCGTTCGGCCTGACGCTGGATTCGCTCGCGGTGCCCGAGGATGCGCTTCGGCAGCTCCAGCCGATGAAGCTGGCCCCGCTCGCTGCGGTAGAACGTGCCAAGGTCGGGTGTGGCGCTGCCGAGGATGCAAACGGCGCCGAGGATCTCGGCGTAGGCGATGGCGGCTTCGCGGGCGTGATAGCGAGGCGCCCGCGCCTGTTCTTTGTAGGAGTCATCATGGGATTCGTCCACCACGATGACGCCGATGTCCGGCAGCGGGGTGAACAGCGCGCTGCGCGGGCCAATGATCACCGGCAGCAGTCCGGCGCGGGCCCGCCGCCAGGTGTCGTAGCGCTCGCCTTCGGAAAGCTGTGAGTGGATGAGCCCCACCTGTCCGGGGAAGCGGGCCAGAAAGCGGCGGACCGTCTGCGGGGTAAGCGAGATCTCGGGCACAAGAACGATCGCAGAATTCCCGCGTTTGAGCGCTTCCGCAACGGCTCGCAGGTAGAGCTCCGTCTTACCGGAGCCAGTGACGCCGTGCAGCAGAAAGGTGGGCGATTCTGGCGATGGAGCGGCGAGTGTAGGCTCGAGTTCAGCCCAGATTGCTGCCTGGTCTGACGTCAAAGTTGGGGCAGCGGCGGGCACATACTCGACCTCCTCGAGCGGATCGCGCCAGACCTCGGCATCGCTCAGAGAGATCAGCTCCCGGTGGGCAAGATAACGCAGGTCAGCGCGGTTGGCGCCGGCTTCGGCGAACAGCCATGTGAGCTCGAGCGGCTCGCGTTCCTGAATGAGGAGTTCAAGTGCCGCCCGGCGACGGGCAGCGGCCGCATGGCCGGGCCGCCCCAGATCGCCGAAAGAGGCGCGCGCCCTGTCCGGCGAGACGATCAGGCGCGCTGTGCGCAGGGTCTTTGGACCAACACTGGGCGGATCGAGGACCGGCGTGCGGCTCAGGGCGCCGCGACGGATCAGCGAGTCGGCGGCGCCCTGCCAGCGCCGGCGCGGCAAGGCGCGCGCAATCTGGCGACCGCGGAGCGGACCGCGACGCCTGAGCAGCTGGACCAGGCGCTTTTGCGTGTCGCTCTCGGGTTCGGCTTGTGAGTCAACGATCTGGTAGAGACTGTCGGCCTGCTTGCTCAATCCTGGCGGGATCATCAGCGTGAGGCAGTCGATGAGTGAAGTTAGCGTGTGATGTGAGAGCCATTCGGCGAGCTTGAGCTGACCGGTGGTGAGAACGGGGTTACGGTCAACCAAGCTATTAACCGAGCGCGTCTCCTCGACAGCCGGCATTGAAGGCAGGTGGAGGACGACGCCCTGCACCGTGCGTCGGCCGAAAGGGACCGTGACCAGATGCCCGGGCCGCACCTGATCAAGCAATTCGCTGGGGAGGTGATAGTCGAAAGCGCCTCGGACAGGTGGCGCATTGACTGCCACACGGACGAACCGAGTGCTTGCCGTCATGGGTCGGAACGTCTCATGAATCCTGCCTGCACAGAGCGGCCGCGAGTGGGGAGGTCATCCGAAGAATTCTAGCATGGGCTGTTCTTACCCCCGGTATCCAGGCCTTGCAGAGATTGCCTCTTGACACTAGAACACATGTTCTGATAAACTATCAGCACAGATGTTCTAGTTATGTTTCCGGAGTGAGGCCGACAATGGCTGCATCCCATTTCGAACGAGCCTGGCTAGACCAGCAAGCCGATGAGATTGAGCAGATTCTCGCAGACCTCTCGTTTCCCACACGAATCCAGGGAGGTGAAGTTGCCCAGGATCGCATTCGCTACCATGCCGCGCCGATGCTTGCCGGCGAGCTTACCGACATCCGGGCAATGGAAGAGAACTTGAGTCGAGCAATGGGCATTCCTCATATCCGCCTTGCGTCGGATGAAGAAGGCCTCGAAATCGAAATTCCCCGCGATGGAGAAGCCGATCTTCGTCTGCTCCCGATGCTCCATGCGCTGGGTGATCTGATGCCGATGAGCGCGGTTCTCGGCATGACTTCAGATGGACACCCTCTCATTTTGAATCTGCGCAACAAGCAGACCTGGCACCTGCTCCATGAGGCGGATTTCGACTACGACGGGCATGAACTTGAGCGAACCATTCTCATATCGCTAGCGCTCACGACGCGGCAGGCCCAGCTCCAGATGCTCGGAATTGATCCCAGCGGCAGAGAGCTGATCATGCTTGAAGCCTTGCCGCACGCTCTGGCGCATGTCGCGATTTCATCGAATGAAGCTGCAGAGCTCTGTCAGTGGCTGGCTGAAGAGCTTGAGCGCAGAACTTCGGCAAGCATTACCCGTCCAGACCTGGTTGTTTTCCTTGGCGAAGACGCCTGGAAAGAGGGGTTCATGCGGCCGGCCGCGCACAGCGCGCTCGCCGCTGCCCTCCGCTATGGACATCAGACGGGAATCCACTTAATCGGCTTCTTGCCGGGTGAATTCCGGGCGTCCAGGGCGAACGGCTCCGGTCGGGAGGGGATCGTCCGAGCCCATCGGTCGGCACACGGCGGACGCGGCCAAGCGGCATCCTACATCTTTGAGTGCCGGAATGAGCGTTTCGATGCAGAACTTGCCTGGCTGAGCGCGCGAGACCTCGACACTTCGATCCGTCTCGCTGCGTCGGGTTGGCAGGCGAGCCGCCGCAACCACCGTTCTGGAAAGCGGTAGAGCCTTGATGCGTACACTCCTCCGACTCGGATCTATGTCCATCCTTCTGCTTGTGGCGCGCTCGATGTGGCCTGCCGATCCCTCCGGAGCATCCGCCGAAGTTGCGCCCATCGATCCCTTGCGCGTCATGCTGCTCGGGATGCTGATTGCGGTAGCCATCATACAGGGTTGGGCGATTCTCCGTGGGCTTTCAGCTCTCTT
>JBFJVD010000172.1:0-6604 GCA_041624375.1 Anaerolineales bacterium | reverse complement strand
CCTTTGAGGAACGCCGGCCTCGGCAAGTCGGTCGGCGGCGCGGGGTCATCAGCGGCGCGGGAATGGGCGCCGCCCGAGTAGAAGGTGAAGATCGGATAACCTGTCGCTGGAGCCGACCAGGGATGCGGGCGCATTTTTCGTGAGGGAAGCCAACCCTGGCGGCTCAGCTCTTAGCCGTTATCCGGAGGCCGGCTCCTTCCAACCGAATGAAGGGCATCATCTTTGTTACAGAAGGACTGGTGCTGCAAAGCCGAAATCCTCCCGCCTCTAGGGAATGCCGGCCTCGGCGGGTCGGTCGGCGGCAAGGGGTCATCAGCAGGGCGGAGCTGGGCGCCGTTTGAGTAGAAGGGGAAGATCGGAAAACCAGCCGCTGAAGCGGCGGGGAGGGGGGTGCCTTCAAGTCGGTATTAAAGTGACACTGGGCGCCGTCTGGGCGTCTGAGTGTGAGAACCGCCGCTTAGCTCTCTCCGTTATCTGGAGTCCGGCTCTCTCCTGCCGAATGAAGCGAATCATCTTCTTTCCCTGCCGGATGGATGCTCTACCATAGAAGCAAGTCCGGTGTTCAGGAACCCCTGCCTCGGCAGATTGATCGGCGGCGAGGGGTCATCAACGGCACAGAATTGGGCACCGCCTGGATTGCCGGGCGAGGGTGCCGCCGCTTGGCTCTATCCGACAAACGCGGGAGCGGTCGAATTGAGCGTATATCAACGTGATCCTGAGATGGCGCCCGATGAGGCCTTCGTGCCTGGCGAGCTGGCGTTGCTGGTGCCCGGCAACAACTGTCGACTGCTCGATCCACGGCGCACACCGGGCACCGTTGAGCAGGTTCAGGTCGAACACGGGATGTTCCGCTGGCGGATCACCGCCTTTGAGGATACGGGCAAGGCTTGGGACGTTCCGATTGAAGATGTGGTCCGCTACCAGTTTGAGCCGAATGCGGCCCGCCTGGGTGATGAGCAAGTGGATGAGTTACGTGAGCAGGCCGCCCATTTTCAGGCCTGGAAGGCGATCGAGCCCTCGCTCGAGGCGCAGCGCCAGACCGAGCGGCGGATAGCTGCCCTGGCGGGGGAGGCTGACCGCTGGCTCGCCGCGCACGCCAGCTTTTCCGGATCAGAAGCCTCCATCAATTGGGCAAGTCGCAGAGGCCCGTCTGCGCTTTGTGACGATCTGCTCGCCTACCTGGGCCAGCATGGCCTGGGCGATCTCGAGCGGCGTACAGCCGAGCTTACGGTCCTCAACCGGCGTTCGGGGGAGTGGATGAAGGGTATGGAGATCGTGCTGGCCGAGATGGGTCTCTTGCGCTTCCGTGACCGAATCCCTCGTACGCCAGACATCTTCGAAGGAGAGGGCACGCGAGAGCTGCGCCGGCGCTACCTGCTCCATCGGCTGGCCTTCGTGCGAGCCGCTTTCGCCCGCCTTGGCCTGACACAGGTCGTGTTGTATCGCGGGGCGGGCGCCGAGCAAGGCTGGCGCCGGCGTCAGGTTCGTGGCCTGGTTTCCATGACGTTTAGTCTGCGCGTTGCACGGGCCCTGGCCGACTTCGATCGCAAAAGCGCCCAGCAGCATGCCTTTCTCGTTAAGCAGACGGTACCGATCGAGCGGCTGCTTATGACCTACCTGGAGACGGCGGCGATGAACGAACAGTATCTGGAAGCGGAAGCGCTGGTGCTTGGTGAAGATCCGGCCTTCCAGCCTCACGAGACTGGTGCGCTAGATCCCGAGCACGATCCGGCGGGTTCCCAGCGGAGCGGCGCATGACAGCAGGTTATTCCGGGACGCCGCTCATCAAGAAGCTGGGCATCAAGCCCGGACAGCGGATCGCAATCATTGGCGGCCCACCCGACTATTGGGATCTGCTCGGTCCGCTCCCGGAGGGCGTTCAGGTCGTAGAAGAGGCTACGGGTCCGCTGGATCTCCTGCACCTGTTTTTCACCAATCAAGCCGACATGCGGGCCGGGTTGGCACGGTATGCGCGCGCCATCGCGCCGGACGGCATGATCTGGGTTTCATGGCCGAAGAAAGCCTCCGGCGTGCAATCCGATCTCTCCGAAAACGAGGTTCGGGAAGCCGCCCTGGCCCTGGGGCTTGTCGACGTCAAGGTCGCGGCCGTGGATGCCACCTGGTCGGGGTTGAAGCTGGTGATTCCAGTCAGGGACCGCGATCGGGGTGGATAGCAGCCGGAGCCTGACGATCATTGCCGTTGGGCGGAGCTTGGATCGAACGTCAAGTTTGGCAGACCGGCCGCGCGGCAATTCGAACCCCGTGCGCAGCGCGCACGGGTAGGAGTGTGGAGATGGAAGGTAGGCCACTGGTCTTGCTGGTAGATGACGAGCAGGCCATCACACGCAATTTGGCGCCGTTTCTTCAACGAGCCGGTTTCGAGATCCAGGTGGCGCATGATGGGGCGGCGGCCCTCGACCAGGTCGAGGCGCATGGGCCGGACGTCCTGGTGCTCGATGTCTTGATGCCCGAGCTCGACGGGCGCGAGGTTCTGCGCCAGTTGCGCGCGGCAGGAAACTGGACACCGATCATTCTGCTCACGCAAGTGGGCGAATCGTCGGAGCGAGCGATGGCGCTTGAAGAAGGGGCCGATGATTACCTGAACAAGCCCTTCGATCCGCAGGAGTTGGCTGCGCGCATTCGGGCCGTCCTGCGCCGTGCGCGCAGCGGCCAGCCGCCGCTCTCGAGCGCCTCCCAGCTGACCAGTGGAGCCCTCTCCCTGGATCGTGCTTCGCGCCGGGTGCGGCTGGACGGTGATGAGGTCCTGCTGACCCCGAAAGCCGTCAACTTGCTCGAGTACCTCATGACTCACTCGGACGAACTGCTCACCCGTGATCGCCTGCTGGATGCGGTCTGGGGATGGGATTACCCAGCCGGCACGCGCACCGTCGACACGCGCATCGCCGAGCTGCGGCGCGTGCTCGGAGACGATCCGGCAGAACCGATCTACATTGAGACGGTGCCGGGGCAGGGCTACCGATTCGTGGGTGAGGTCGAGGCGCCAGGGTGAATCGCGTCCTTTGGCTCATCCCGTTGGCCGTTCTGCTGGGGGATGCCGCGCTCGCCACCTGGCTGCGGGGCACCGAGCGGGGCGCCATGATCCTGTATTTGAGGATGGATCTGGCGTCGGCGGTTGCCATTGCTGGCGTTGCGCTGGTGGCCGGTTCTGTGCTGCTCCTGCTGGGGTCGACGTGGGCCAGGCGCAGGGAACGGGCGGCGCGCGTCAGCGCCCAATCGGCAGCGGTCGAAGAACGCCGGCGCTTTCTGCGCCGGCTGGATCACGAGCTTAAGAACCCACTGACCGCCATCCGTGCCGGATTGGCTAACCTTCCCGGGGCACAGGCAGCTGAACGCGACGCGCTCGACAGCATCCAGGCACAGATCCTGCGGTTGAGCCGGCTCACGGCCGACCTGCGCAAGCTGGCTGAACTTGAAGCGCGTCCACTCGAAGAGCAAAGCCCACTGGATGTCGGCGGGTTACTCCAGGAGGTTTACGACGCAGGTCAGGAACTGGCGGTCGCGGATGGCCGCAACCTGACGTTGACCATCCCCCAGGCGCCGTGGCCGCTCCCGAGCGTGTTCGGAGACCGCGACCTGCTTTTTCTGGCGATCTACAACCTGCTGGACAACGCGTTGAAGTTCAGCCGGATTGGAGACACCGTGGAGCTGCGAGCATTTGAGGACAGCGACACTGTGGTGGTTGAGGTGGCCGATACCGGCATCGGCATCCCGGAGGACGAAACGGGCCTGGTCTGGGAGGAACTCTTCCGCGGCGAGCAGGCGCGCGCCGTGAGCGGCAGCGGGCTCGGATTGTCGTTGGTCCGCGCGATCGTCGAGCGCCACGGCGGGCGAATAGAACTGCGCAGTAGGGAAGGGCGAGGGACGGTGGTCAGCATGCGCCTGCCGGCAGCCACATGATTCGGCGAACGCGCTTCCGATAACCGTCGAAGCACTGCCGCTCCGATGCATTGAGGGTAAGGTGCCATCCCCCCAACTGAGCACATTCATGCGGGCCAGACCTGGTTGCCCCCTGCGGTGCATGGAAGGCCAGTGCAGCTCGCCCTCGGGAGGATTCCTATCAGGAGAAGTCGGGACGCTCATCGGCCCACTGGAAAGGAGGAATGGCGATGACATCGATGAAACTCGTAGGGTTGCAGTTCGCAGGCCTGCTGCTCCTGGCGCTGGCAGCCTGCAGCGGTGGCCCACCCGCAGCTACGCCTCCACCGCCAGCAGCTTCTGCGACCCCCTCCGCGCCAGAGGTTGCCACCCCGACGGACGCCGACCTAGAGCCAGCGTTCACGCCGGTCGCGTGCCAGTTCTCGGACGCCATCCAAACCTATCGAGATCCAGAAGCCGGTTTCGCGATCGATCTTCCGGCCAGCTGGCATCTGGTCGAAGTGAGCGAGGCGATCCGCCGGCAGGGCATGGCGTATGCGGTCACCGCATCGTCATGGACGCCGTCGGGAGCCGGCAGCGAGGGAATCCCACCCGGCGGAGCCAAGCTGGACATCACGGTCATCCGAACGGATGCCTCGAACCTCGAAGAGGCCGCGCTTGAACGGTCAGCGCAGATGCAATCGCAGGAGCCTGCCGAGCAGATATTGCGCGAGGAGCACTGGCTGCTCGCCGGGGACCTGCAGGCCATCCGCTGGCAGGTTGAATCACGTGGTAAGGAGGTGCTGATGGTGTTGACGTTCATCGAGGGAAAAACGATTCTGTTGACCGGACTCGGCGACCTCGCTCAGGTGGATCAGGTGGCTTGCACGCTGCGAGCGCTGAGAGCTGTGGAGTCATAGCAAGGGCCATCTGCCGTTTCGAAATGGTTACTTCATTGCCACACGGATGCAACGCGGCCGAATGAGAATAATCCCAGTTTGAAGCCTGTAATGCAAGAGGAATGCATGATTGGGACGGTTCTGAAGGCTCGTTGGCTGTTATTCACTCCGCTTGCCCTGGCGCTGGCCGCCTGCGGGACACTGGTATTTGGAGTCGAGAATCCCACGCCCACGAGCGCGCCGACGCAGGCGCCCACAAATCCGCCGCCGGCAGCGGTTCCGACCGATCCCCCGCTTCAATCGGGGTCGGGTACGGTGGCGGGAACGCTCTGCTATCCGAGTGAGGTGGTCCCTGAAATGACGCTCTACTTCCAGGAAGCGGATGGTGAATCATGGGTCTCGCTGGACATCGCCCAGAATCAGACCGCCTACACGCTGGAGCTGCCGGCCGGCCAATATGTGGCCTATGCCTGGCTGAAAGATCACGCGCTTGGCGGGTCGTATTCAAACGCGGTTGTGTGCGGCCTGAACCAGGATTGCACCGATCACAACCTGGCGCCCTTCGACGTGGGTGTAGGTCAGGTCACGGAGGCGATCGACATCTGCGACTGGTACGGCGGGCCGGGCTCTGTGCCTGAACCGCCACAAGGAGGAGCCGGGCGTCTCAATGACGCCCGGCGCTTTTCTGGCCTTATCTATCATACAGAACAGGCAACCTTTGCTGTGAATGCAGCGGGTGAAGCCGAGCAGCTGGCAAGTCTCCCACTCGAGACGGTCTCTCCGGATGGACGCTGGGGGATCACCAGCCAGCTCCCCACCGATCTGGCCGGTGAGCGACCCGAGGGGGAGCTTTGGCGGGTCGATCTGATGACCGGCGAGGTGTCGCCGCTGGTCCAAACTGAGGATCGACTCGAACGCCTGCCGCATTTCTGGCCGGCCTCGAACGAACTCGTGATCTTCTATTCACAGTCGATCGAGAATCGCTTGCCGGAATCGCCGGGCGAGGTTGGCGTCGTCCGAATCGATGGAGGGGGCTATCGCCTTCTCGCGCCGGGTCAACCAGCGCACACGCTGGCTGCCGCCTCGCCGCTCGGTGGGATGATTGCCTACGACAATGACGGCCGGGCATGGATCCACGAAGATGGCCGCGGAAACCAACCCTTCCCGATCGAGTCCTACGGACTCAGCTACGCGCTCGGTGGAATGGCTGATGCTGATGCCCTGGCTCGAATGGGCACGCCGGCCTGGGCGCCTGGGGGTGGCCGCATTGCATGGACGGCGCACGGCTTCTTCGATGGCCAGGATACCGCGGCCATCCTTGTCTTCGATCTCGCCGGCAGGAGCGCAAGCCGGCTCGATTTTCCCGTTCCGCTCGATGTTGAGCGGCTGCCGCCCTATCTGGCCTGGAGCCCGGACGGCCAGTGGCTGGCGGCCGCAGTCTGGGAGCGGACGCCGCGCCTGACGGGGCTTTACGTCTTCCCGGCGGGCGGAGGTGAACCGATCTGGCTGGGACGGCTCGGAGAGCCATGGCAAAGCCGCCCGACATGGAGCCCGGACGGGCGCTGGCTGGCATTCACCCGCGCTGGGACCAAGGACGATGCGGGGCTCGAAGCCGGGGTCTGGCTGGCAGATGCCCGGAGCTGGACGCTGAGCCGCCTGGAGGCGCCGCCGGAGGCACGCCTGATCGGCTGGCTGGACGAAGGCCCGGGACGTCCCTGAGCGTCCAGAGACCCGCGACCTTTTACCCGTATTCCCGTATCGTCAGCAGGGGGTAGCGAAAGCCCGGCCGGAGATCCGCCGGGCTGCAGGCTTTCGATGAGGCTCCTCGG
>JBFJVD010000171.1:0-6611 GCA_041624375.1 Anaerolineales bacterium | reverse complement strand
GCGATCGCAGGGCGGGGACTCCGCCCGGCAGCGATATTCATTAAGCTGCATCACCCTTCTCGGGGGGATCGCAGATTCGGAGTCGTGCAATGCCCTATCGCGACACTGATTTTGTCGCCGGGAACGTATACGACAAAGAGAACACCCGCAATCCGATCGCTCGCCGCCTGCTGAGCGGCTATCAGCGCGCGCTCGAAGAACTGCTGCCCCGGCAGGCACCGCGCTCGGTCCTTGAGGTGGGGAGTGGGGAAGGCCGGATCACCGCCCAGCTGCGCGAGCGTTACCCGGAATCGCGCCTCGCCGCTCTGGATCTGTCCCATGCAATGGCGGTTCAGACGTCCGCCCGAGTCGAGCGGGTCGATACCTTCTGCGCGTCGGCGGAGGAGCTCCCGCTTACCTCCCGGGCCTTTGATCTCGCGGTTTGCGTGGAAGTCCTGGAACATCTTCCCCGTCCAGAACGCGCGCTGCAGCACATCGCGCGAGTGGCACGCGATGTTGTCGTGCTGAGTGTGCCGCGTGAACCGATCTGGCGCCTGCTGAACCTCATGCGCGGGGCCTACGTCCGGCGCCTGGGAGATACGCCCGGCCATCTTCAGCATTGGAGCAGCCAGGCGTTCACCGGACTTGTGGGCGGCTACTTCGACGTGAAGCGCGTGCGGCACCCCCTGCCGTGGACCATGCTGCAGGCGCGAATTTCGCCTTCTTGAACTGTCAGCAAGAACGGATCAACCGCTTTCCTGCCCGGGCGGGCCGAGGTCCATGATGCCGGATTCATGGGCGAGGATGGCCGCCTGGGTTCGGTCGGAAACGCGGAGCTTCCCCAGAATGTTGTGTACGTGGGACTTGACGGTGTTCCGTGAGATCACCAGTTCCCTGGCGATCTCCAGATTGTTATAGCCCAGCGCAATCAGGCGCAGCACGCGAGTCTCCTGATCGGTGAGTCTTCGGACTCTCGCTCGCTTCTGTGCTGCTTCTGGCGAGGGGTCCCGGGTGAGCTGCTCGATCGTTCGTTGCAGCAGGTCTCGGTCCACGATCGTCTCCGAACCTTCAACCGAGGAGCGGATCAGGTTGGGGAGATTCTGCATGCCGGACTCGGTCTTGGTGAGGTATCCGGCCGCCCCGCCGATCAAGGCTTGAACCAGGAGCGCTGGCTTCCGGTGGCCGGTCAGCATGATGACCGTGGTCTCCGGGCGGGCGGCTTTGATTTCGGCCAGCGCCTCGAGGCCTTCCTTGCCGGGCATGGTGATATCCAGCAGAACGACATCCGGCTTGAGCTCGAGCGTCTTGGCGACAGCCTCCTCACCGTCGCTGGCCACTGCGATCACTTGGAGACCGGCGTGTTCCAGGTACTGGCGAATTCCTTGCGCGATCAGCACTTCATCATCCGCAACCAGAATGCGGATCACTTCCTGCTCCATGCTGTCTACCATCCCATGCTGTCAGGCGTACGCCGCCCGACCAGCTTCACCTCACTATAGAATCGCTCGGTATCTGTTCAACCTTACGAACGGCTGCCAGTTTTCGTCGGCAGCCTGAGGGCGCGCCATGGCTCTACGCGCTGTCTCACGTTAGAAGGCGGAGCAGTTTGCATGGAATGGACGCCATTGTTGGAGAGGGCGACGATGGCCAGGCTAGAGAAGCAGAAACCCGAGCGCGCCACCTGCCAGCACCAGCCACAATGCGCTGACCTGCCAGCGCAAATGGGCCAGCGCGGCAGCGAGCGCAATGCCGACGGTGTCCAGATCCTGCAGTGCGGCCTGCCCCAGGCGGATGAGCACCGCCAGCATAAGCGCAACCGCGCAGGCATTCACCGCGTCGAGAAACGCGCCGGCAAGGACCGATTTGCGCAGCTGCGGCAGCACACGGCTCAGCAGCGCCACGAAAAAGAACGAGGGTGCGAAAATCGCCGCCGTAGCCACCACGCCGCCGGGGAGCCCGGCGAGCAAGTAGCCGACGAACGCCGCTGTGGAAAGCACCGGACCCGGCGTGAACTGGCCGACGGCGATGGCATCCAGGAGCTGGGGTTCGGTCAGCCAGCCGAACCCGCGCACCAGATCCTGCTCCAGGAACGCCACAAGGAGGTAGCCGCTTCCGTAGAGCACCGACCCCACCTTCAGGAAGAAGCCGGCCAGACTCAGCAGGGAGATCCCGGGCGCTTCCTGCAGGGCGCGCAGACTTGCCGCAAAGGAGCCCGCAAGCCAACCCAAGGCCGCCGCCCCTCCGCCGATTCCTCTGCTGTCGGACGAGTCATCGGTGCCGGGGGCGGAGAGCAACAACAGTGCACCAATGGCGCCCCCACCCAGCAGGAGCAAGAGCGGATTCACGGCCAGCAATCCACCGATGAGCACGGCCAGGGCAAGCACGAGAAGGCGCACGCCGTGAACCGCGTGACGGCCGAGGCGCCAGATGGCGCCGGCAATGATCGCCAGCACGGCCGGCTTGATGCCCGCGAGCAGCGGGGCAGCTTCCGGCAGCTGGCCAAGGCGCACATATAACCAGGCCAGCAGCAGGCTGATCGAGGTGGCGGGAAGAATGAAAGCTGCCCCTGCAAGCAGCAGGCCTCGCCATCCCGCCCGCAGGTAGCCGAGGTGGATGGCCATTTCCGTAGAGTTGGGTCCCGGGATCAGGTTGGTGGCGCCCACGAGGTCGAGGAATTGGCCGCGCGGCAGCCAACCGCGGCGGCGGACCACTTCGTCCTCCATCATGGCGATGTGCGCTGCGGGCCCGCCAAAGCCGATGACGCCAAGCTTCAGGAACAGCAGGCCAACTTCGCGCAGCCGACTCTTCGATGCGCGTTCTTCAGTTGATAGAGACGAGTCCGGCGACAAAGGCTACCTCCCGCAGGTCGCATTGCACCGAACGGGTCATGCAGCGGACCAAGCTTGGGCAGGATCGTACTTGATCAGCCGGTCCGCTGCCAGCGTTGGCTCTCCGTGAGCCGCCGATCGAAACATAGATGGTGCTCTGATGGTAGTATCATCGGGTTGGAGATTGGTTCGGATGCCGGAAGCATGGCTAGCGGCATGGCCGATCTCAGAGCCTGGAGGGACATTCATTATGCATCGATGGTTCGCGGCTGGGTTCATGCTGGCGTTGCTGCTCACGGCCTGCGGCTCCGGAGGCGCCGTTGAACAGGGATCCGTGAGCATCTCGAATCAAGAGGGCTATGACGGGGTCATTGTCGTTGAGCGGATCGAGTCGCCCGCAGACGGTTGGATCGCGATTCATGTAAATGAAGGGGGCGTCCCAGGCCAGGTGCTGGGATTCTCCCAGGTGAAGGCGGGGGTTTCAGAGGCGGTGGAGGTCGTGATCGACCCCGGACAGGCGACGGCACTCCTCTTTGCCGTGCTGCACGAGGATTCCGGCATCGAAGGTCTCTACGAAGGTCCGGATGGTGATCCGCCGATGGTGGCGAATGGGGAGCCGGTCAGTGTGCCGTTCGGCGTCGACCTCACGCCGTAGACCAGCGCTGATGCGATTCGGCGCGGCGGCTGCGCTCCCGGGTATGCCCGCGCTGCTTGTTCTCCGCGATCGGCTGGACTAAGATGGGTCACCCATGGATGAAGCCGCGCTGATCCAGGACGCCCGCAAGGGGGATCTCGACGCCTTCAATCGTCTGGTGCTGCACTACCAGGGCCATGCCTACAACGTGGCCTACCGCATCATGGGGGATCCGGCTTCCGCAGCCGATGCCACTCAAGAGGCCTTCATCTCAGCCTTCAGGAGCCTGCGCAGATTCCGCGGCGGATCCTTCCGCAGCTGGCTGCTGCGGATCGTCACCAACGCCTGCTACGACGAGCTCCGCCGCCGCAAACGGCGACCGGCCACCTCATTCGACGATCTGGTTGCGGAGGGGGATGACTCCGAGTCGGACAGCCTGGAGTGGATCCCCTCCGGGGACGAGACCCCTGAGTCCGCAGCCCAGCGCGCCGATCTGGCCCGCGCGCTCCAGGATTGCCTGGACGCCCTGGCGCCGGAGTTCCGAGTGGTTGCCGTGCTGGTCGATGTGGAGGAGTACAACTACAAGGAGGCGGCGGAGGTGGTTGGGACGCCGTTGGGCACGATCAAGAGCCGTCTGGCGCGTGCCCGCGCGGAGCTGCGCGACTGCCTCCAGGGCTACCGGGAACTTTTGCCGGCCGAATTCCGTCTGCTAGATGAGGCGACCTGATGGCCGGACGAACAAACCTTTCCCAGCGCGATCTCGAACAACTCTCGGCTTACCTGGACGGCGAATTGTCGGCCAGGGAGGCGGCGCGTCTCGAGAGCCGGCTGAAGGAAGACTCTGGGCTCCGGCGCACGTTTGACCAGCTTCGCCTAACCTCCGACATCTACGGCACGCTGCCCCAGCTGCGCGTGCCGCGCAATTTCACGCTTTCGCCGGAGGTTGCCGGTGTACGTGCCGCCGAGCCACGGTCGGCGGCGCTGCCCTGGCTGCAGTGGGCGACCGGTCTGGCCACGCTCGCCTTCGCAGTTGTTGTCGGCCTGGACGCTATGGGCGGGATGCGCCTGGCGGCGCCGGCGGCCGCGCCGGCAATGGAACCGGAGGCTCTGCTGGCCGAGGAGGCGATGCCCGCCGAGCTCGCCGTCGAACAGGAAATGGCCGTCCCGGCCGCGCCGGAGGGGACGTCGGCGCTGGATGAAGCCGCACCCGCTGAACCGACCGAGTTCGCCGCCGCGGCCACCGAGCCGGCCGCCGAAGACCGTGCCGGCCAGGCCTTCGCAGCAACGCCTATCCCGACGCCCACGCCGTCTCCAACACTTGAGCCGACCCCGACGGCTGCGCCGGAACTGCTGGCAGCACCGCCTGTCGCTCCTCTTCGGGTGCTTGAAGTTGTGCTCGGCGGCCTGACCCTCCTGCTCGGTGGTCTGACTCTCTGGCTTCGTCGCCGCGCCTGACCCGATGGGCGCGCCGATCCCCATTCGCTATTGCTCAGCATGCGGCAGCAAGGTCAGGAGGCAGGAAGCCTTCGGGCGAACACGTCCTGTCTGCACCGCCTGCGGCCGGGTGCACTTCCAGGATCCCAAAGTCGCCGCAACGACGCTTGTGCTCAAGGACGACCGGGTGCTGTTGGTCCGTCGTGCTCAGAATCCAGCGCGCGGGCGCTGGACTCTTCCGGGTGGTTTCATTGATGCCGGTGAAGATCCCGCTGCGGCGGCCGAACGCGAATGCCTCGAAGAGACAGGCCTGGAAGTTCGGGTGGTCGGGCTGGTGGATGTGATCTACGACGACGAGCACGACGAGGGTGCGGGCATCGTCATCGTCTACCGCGCCGAGATACGCGGGGGTCGCCTGAGCGCCCAGGATGACGCGGAGTCGGCTGCCTTCTTCCGCCCCGAGTCGCTGCCGCCGTTGGCCTTCAAAGCGACCAAAGCGGCGCTGCGCAGCTGGCTCGACACGGCAGCATGAGATTGGTGGGGCCCTTCAGCGCAAGCTCGGGTCGGGCGAAAGTTGGCAAGTATAATAGGTTCATTCCGACCGGGTTTGCAGGATCCATGGCACGTCTTCCGCCGAACAAACTGAGGGCCAGGCTCTCACTTTTGCTGCTCATCCAGGCCGTTGCCGCACCCATCCTCGCGGGCGTGCTTGTTCTGCTGACGGCTGGGGACGTGATGTCGTTCTCGGGCGCGGTGCTGATTGCCCTCGCCGTATTCGCTGTCCTGGTTCTCGGCTACGTCCTCCTCATCTTCGCGCTGCGGCGCTGGATCTTCCCCTCCACGACGAGTCTCGGCCAGATCGGCATGCCAGTGGCAGGTGACGATGACACAGAGCGGCAGGGCGAGGGCGCCGCAGTACGTCCCGAGCAGAGCATCCTGATGACCCTCGTCGAGGCTCTGCGTGCCTCGCAGGGCAGCCTGTGGCTCCTTGCGGAGGACGGCGTTCGTTACACCGGGCGCGCCAGGATTGCCCCCGGATCCGGTCCACTGCCGTCGTCCTCGGAGCGCCAGCTGATGGCCGAGAGCGAGCCATTGATCGAAGCCATGGCCCGCACGCGTCGCCCGCAGCTGATCCCTGATGCCGGCGATCCTGCCGATGGAGCTCAGCTGGGCGGCGGCCACATCTCCGAACTGGGCTATTCCGCTTTACTGGCAGTGCCGCTCCTGCAGGGAGAGATGCTGGTCGGGTTCGTGCTGCTGGATGCAAAGAGAGATCGCGGCGGCTACTCCCTGGCGGATCTGGCACTCGCAGAAACTGCCGGGCGGTTGGCGGCGATGATTCTCCACGCGCCGCGCCATCAGCGACTCAGTCTCCGACAGAACCAGCGCATGACCGCACTGGCAAACCTGGCGGCGGCACTGACGGCACAGCACCAGCTCGAGGACCTGCTTCAGCAGATGGTGGAGCAGGGTCGGGGCCTGGCCCAGAGCATCTCATGCGCGGTGCTGCTGCTCGATGAGGAGGACGGCCAGCTCGAACTGCTCGCGCAAGCCGGCCTCGGTGACGACCTGCCGGAGGTTCGCCTGCCGCTCACGAACTCAATCGTGCACGAGTTCATTGCCAGCGGCCGGCCGTTGATCGTTGAAGATATCGACCGAGATTTGCCGGAGCTGCGGCAGTTCCTGCTTCAAACAGACCTGCATGCCATCGATATCTATCCGCTGCGTATCGGTGG
>JBFJVD010000170.1:0-6612 GCA_041624375.1 Anaerolineales bacterium | reverse complement strand
GGGACAACGTGAATCTGACGGTGGAGCTGATCACGCCGGTGGCGCTGGAGAAGGGCTCGAAGTTCGCCATCCGCGAAGGCGGGTTGACCGTCGGCGCAGGCGTCATCACCGATATCCTGGAGTAGAGGAAGCGAGGGACGCCGCAAGGACCGCCGGCGATAAACGACTATGGCCAAGAAAGATGTCCGACCTGTGATCACGCTGGAGTGCACGGAGTGCTCCGATCGCAACTACACCACGGAGAAGAACCGGCGGAACGATCCCGGGCGACTTGAGTTGAACAAATTCTGTCCCCGTTGCCGGAAGCACACGCTGCATCGGGAGACGAAATAGCCGGGCGTCGCGGATGACGCCCGACCCAGGCGAGTAGCTCAATTTGGCAGAGCACCGGTCTCCAAAACCGGGGGTTGCGGGTTCGAGTCCTGCCTCGCCTGCCTGAGCAGAAGAACGAGAACGATGGAATGAGCGACGCCGGTGGGTTGCGGCGTCGCTTGGTCCCCAGGAGACAGAATTGGCGAAAGCACAGGCTGCGTCGAGGAAGGGCCCCAATATCGTCGTGCGTTTCGTGCGCGAAACGATCGCCGAGTTGCGCAAGGTGAGCTGGCCCAGCCGCGATGATGCGACACGATTGACGATCATCGTTCTGGTGGTCCTCATCCTGACCAGTGCGAGTCTCGGGTTGCTGGACTTTCTCTTTACCCGGCTGTTTGCTTTCATTATCGGCCTTGCATAAGGCCGGATCGGGTACCGATGATGATGGAATCTGAAAGCTTGCGGGAAGACGACGGCGCCGATCTGGAAACGGCGCACGTGCCGCCACTGGAAGGTGAGCCCGAGGAGAACCCTGAGACACTCGAGTCGCGGCTGGAGACGTCTGGAGAGCAGCCCGCCTCGCCCGAAGAAAGTCCGATCGAAGAGGGCGTCGTCGTTCAGGACGAGGGGGAGACACTGCAAGCTCAGGATGAACTGGATGCCGCGCCTGCCGAGATGCCCGTCGAAGCGCCCGAAGGCGAGGCAGAGTCCGCGGTGGACGCGGAGGCCGAGGTCAGCGAACCTGCAGCAGAAGCGACCGCTGTGGAAGCGGAGACCGAGCTGGACGAGCCTGCCGAGATGGCTGCGGAAGCGCCCGAAGGCGAGGCAGAGCCTGCGATGGACACGGAGGCGGAGGTCAGCGAACTTGCGGCAGATGCGCCCGCTGCGGACGCGGAGGCCGAGCTGGACGAGCCTGCCGTGACGACGGCGGATGCGCCGGTCGTTGGGCTTGCCGAAGAAGATGTCAGTGTAGAGATCGACGAAGACGGCGAGGCCGAGGAGGCTCCGGTAGATGAGCCGGACGACGGCCGCTTGTGGTATGTCGTTCACTGCTACTCGGGGTATGAGAACAAGGTGCGGCACAACCTCGAGCAGCGCATTGAGACCATGGGGATGAAGGACCAGATTTTCGACGTCGTCGTCCCCACCGAAGAAGAAATCGAAGTCAAAGATGGTAAGCGGCGGACCGTCGAGCGACGCGTATTTCCCGGATATATCCTCGTCCAGATGCTCCTGACCGAGGAGTCTTGGTATGTGGTGCGCAACACCCCCGGCGTCACCGGTTTTGTGGGCATGGGCAACGAACCGACCCCGCTTCGTCCGGAAGAGGTCTCCCAGATCATCAAGCGCATGGAGGCTGAAGCGCCGCGGATCAAGGTCACCTACAAGCAGGGGCAGAAGGTGCGCATCATTGATGGTCCGTTCAATGATTTCATCGGCACGGTCGAAGATATCGATATGGAACGGGCTAAGGTGCGGGTGATGGTATCGTTCTTCGGTCGCGATACGCCGGTGGAGCTGGACTTCTTGCAGGTCGAAAAGGCCTGAAGCATCGTGGGAGGGCGCTTGGCGCCCGTCAGCACCACGGAGGAGAGTCGAGAAGGTGGCAAAGAAAGTCAAGGCAGTCGTACGATTGCAGATCGAAGCCGGCCGGGCAAACCCGGCGCCGCCCATTGGTCCGGCGCTCGCCCCGCACGGCATCAACCTCATGCAATTCTGCAAGGAATATAACGCGCGCACCTCGAGCAAGATGGGCGAGATCATTCCGGCGGACATCACCATCTTCAGTGATGGTTCATTCACTTTCGAGCTGAAGACCCCGCCGACGGCAGTCTTATTGCGCAAGGCGGCCGGTGTCGAGAAGGGATCGGCCGAACCGAACCGTGAGAAGGTCGGGAGAGTAACTCAGGCCCAGATCCAAGAGATCGCAGAGATCAAGATGAAGGATCTCAATGCGATCGACCTCGAAGGCGCAATGCGCCAGATCGAGGGCACTGCGCGCAACATGGGCATTGTCGTCGAGGGCTGAGATCAAGAGTGGGAGGGCCGTACGGCCCGTTTGCACCACAAGGAGCAATCATGGGAAGACGCGGGAAGAAGTACACGGCGGCGGTCGCCGATCTCGATCGTGAAGCGGTTGTGCCACCGGCAGAAGCGCTTCGAATGGTCAAGGAACGGGCCTACGCCAAGTTTGATGAGACGGTTGAGGTGCACCTGCGCCTGGGCGTGGATCCAAGGCATGCCGATCAACAGGTCCGCGACACGGTCATGCTCCCGCACGGATTGGGCAAGACCGTGCGGGTGCTTGTGTTCGCGGAGGGCGAAGGGGCCCGGGCGGCACAGGAAGCCGGCGCAGACTATATCGCCGACGACGAAGTCATCAAGAAGATCCAGGATGGGTGGACCGATTTCGACGCCGCCGTGGCAACCCCCGAGAGCATGGGGAAAGTCGGCCGGCTGGGCCGCATTCTGGGGCCGCGGGGCTTGATGCCGAACCCGAAGGCGGGGACCGTCGTCCCTGATGACGACCTGCCGCGGGTGATTGAAGAGCTGAAGGCCGGCCGGGTGGAGTTCCGGGTCGACAAAACCGCCAACCTGCATGTCCCCATCGGCAAGGTCTCTTTTGAAGTAGAGCAGCTCTACGAGAACATGGCGGCGCTGATGGATGTGATCCAGCGGGCGCGACCGGCTTCTGCCAAGGGCGCCTACATCCGCAAGATCACAGTCACCAGCACGATGGGTCCAGGGATCAAGGTCGATCCGTTCGCCGCCCAGGCGATGTAGGTGGCAAGTCCCCGGCCCCCCAGCATTCCGGGGAGTCGGGATCGAAAACCGAAGACTGCTTCGCCCGAGACAGCAGGCGCCCTGGTTGAACGGGGCTTAATCTCCTGCCAAGGCGAGACGCGGCGGGCTACTCAGCCGCCTGCAGCCAACCGGCTGCCTTCGTCTTTGCTGCGGCATCTCGTGCGGGGCAAAGACGATTTTCTTTGTGGGAGGTGACCAAGCATTGGCCATATCAAAGGAACGCAAGGAAGCGCTCGTTGAGCAGTACAGGGAGCTCGCGTCGGGCAGCCGAGGGCTGATCTTCACCTCGTACTCCGGCCTTTCCGTGCCCCAGGTGGAAGACTTACGGGGCAAGATCCGCGAGCTGGGGGGCGATTTTCACATCGTGAAGAACCGGCTGCTCAAGCTAGCCTTTGACGAGATCGGTCTCCCAATGCCGGCTGAGGCGATGATCGGGACGACTGCGCTAGGCTTCGCCAGGGAAGATATCCCGGCGGTCGCCAAGGCGATGGTCGATCTCGCCAAGGAGTCCGAGGGCATGACGCTCAAGGGGGCGGTTGTCGAAGGTTCGCTGTACACCGCCGCCCAAGTCGAGCGGCTGGCCGATCTGCCTCCGCTCCCGGTGGTCCAGGCGCAGCTGATCGGGGTGCTGCAGGCCCCGGCGGCGCGGCTGGTGGGCGCGCTGGCTGGCTCGGTGCGTCAGGTGGTGAATGTGATTCATGCCTATGCCGAATCAGAAGCAGCAGGCTGATCGATCGTCCTGCAACACTGGATGAAAACCTACGAACTTTATATTGAACAAGGAGCAACAAACAATGGCAGATCTGGAAAAGATGGTGGAGCAACTGGGCAAGCTCACGGTCCTTGAAGCGACTGAGCTGAGCAAGATGCTCGAGGAAGCCTGGGGCGTCTCGGCCGCTGCGCCGGTTGCGATGGCAGCTATGCCTGGCGCCGGCGTCGCTGCAGCCGAGGCTGAGGACGAGAAGACCGAGTTCGACGTCGTGATCAAGGACGTCGGACCGAAGAAGATCGACGTCATCAAGGCGATCCGGCAGGTCACGAACCTCGGCCTCAAAGATGCCAAGGATCTCGCAGAAACCGCCGAGGCCAAAGTGCTCGAGCAGGCCGGCAAGGACGCTGCACAGGACGCAAAGTCGAAACTGGAAGCAGCGGGCGCGACTGTCGAGCTCGTCTGAACGCGCTAACCAATCCCCACCAATACCGGCCGGAGCCGCCTTGCGCGGCTCCGGCTGCGTTATAGACGGCGTCCGAACCCCAGTATGGTATAGTTTCGCGATTGAGGTACCCATGCGCGAGAAGATCCTGGTCATCGAGGACGAAGAGCGCATCCTCCAGGTCGTGCGCCGAGGTTTGTCGCTGGAGGGTTATTCAGTCTTCACTGCCTTGGAGGGTGTTGAAGGGCTGGCGATCGTCGACCAGGAATCCCCGGACCTGGTGATCGTGGACTGGATGCTTCCCGAAACGCAGCCGGGGCTCGATGGCCTCGAGATCTGCCGCCGGCTGCGCTCGGCTGGGGATGCCCCCATTCTCATGCTCACTGCAAAAGACTCGGTTTCGGATCGGGTGCGCGGACTCGATGCAGGCGCCGACGATTATCTGGTCAAGCCGTTCGCACTGGATGAGCTGCTCGCACGGGTGCGCGCCCTACTGCGCCGCGCTCGCCCCGAACCACCGGATGTCCTGACCTTCTCGGACTTGAAACTGGATACCGGCACGCACCAGGCTTTTCGGGGGGATCGGGCGATTGAGTTGACAGCGAAAGAATATGAGCTGCTCGAGCTTTTCATGCTCAATCCACGCCAGGTGCTGACGCGAGAGGTGATCTTCGATCGAATCTGGGGCTACGACTTCGGCGGGGAAAGCAATATCATTGAAGTTTATATCCGCTACTTGCGCCTGAAAACCGAGTCCGGCAGTGAAGCGCGAGTGCTGCACACCGTCCGCGGCGTCGGGTACGTCCTCCGTGAAGCGGCATGACCCTGCGGGCTCGCCTCACCCTCTGGTATACGATCGTACTGGCCGGCGCCCTGCTCATCTTCGGTGCGGCCGTCTACCTGCTGTTGTCCTATACGCTCACCGTCCAGATCGAAGAGAATCTCAAACGCGCCGCGGATGAGATCCTGCTGGCGAGCCGCCGGGACATGCGCGGCGTGACCCTGCCGCCGCTGGACCTGGCCGGAAGCGTCTATGTGCAGGTTTGGGCCCCCAACGAGTCAGGCGAGCTCGCCCTGCTTTCAACCAATGTTCCTTCGCATGCGGGCGCATTCGATGTGGATTCCTTTGGTGCGACCGTACGAACCTTTCGAACGGTTCGTGTCGATCAGATCGATCTGCGCGTGCTCAGCGTGCCGGTGGTGGTGCTCCCAGACAACCGGATTGTAGGCTACCTTCAGGTCGCCAACTCACTCGAACCCGTATCGTCCGCACGCGAGCTGCTGCTCTACTTGATGATCCCCGGCGGTCTGCTCGCCATTGGCCTGGCGGGGGCGATTGGATGGTCCACAGCCGGAGCAGCACTTCGCCCATTAAGTGAAGTCACCGAGGCGGCACTGAGGATCAATCGGGCGGACGATCTCTCACACCGCATCCCATTGAAGGGTCCCGGCGAAGGCGAAGTCGCTCAGCTGGTGCTGGCATTCAACGCGACGCTCGAACGACTAGAGAATCTCTTCGAGGCACAGAAGCGGTTTCTTGCGGATGTGTCACATGAACTGCGGACGCCGCTCACCACCATTCGTGGCAATGTCGACATCCTCAGAAGACTGGGCGCAGCAGATCAAGAAGCATTGGATGCGATCACTGCCGAAACCGATCGGATGACGAGAATGGTCCGGGACCTATTATTGCTGGCGCGCGCCGAGAGCGGTCGACTCCCGCTTGCGAAGGACGCCGTGGAACTCGACTCGCTCTTGCTTGAGGTCTACAAAGAAGCCCAGCTTCAGGTGGAAGGCAGGGTGGAGATCAAGATCGGGGAGGAGGATCAAGCCCAGGTTGTAGGGGATCGAGATCGGCTGAAGCAAGTGCTGCTCAATCTTGTGGGAAACGCAGTGGAGCATACACCCCAAGGCGGAAAAGTGACTCTAGGGCTGAAGGCGATGAACGGCTGGGCCAGATTAACAGTCACAGACACCGGTCCCGGGATCCCGCCCGAGCAATTGCCACATATCTTCGAGAGGTTTTATCGTGTGGACAGCGCGAGGAAACGCCGCGGCACCGGAGGCGCAGGGCTCGGCTTATCGATTGCCTATTGGATCACCCGAAGCCATGGCGGCCGAATTGAAGTAACCAGCCAGCATCAAGAAGGAGCTACCTTCTCCGTGTGGCTTCCAACAGGCAATCAATCGGATCAAGATACGGCAACCTGAGGTCGTTCCATAACGTCGGCTCTGCAAACCAGAATAGCAAAACTAAGCGGCTAAGGCGCAGGAAATGAGTCGGCAAGAGAGCAGAGGGAAGCTCCGCCGGCGTCGAGCCAGGCTCCCAGGGTCGGGCTCG
>JBFJVD010000169.1:0-6615 GCA_041624375.1 Anaerolineales bacterium | reverse complement strand
TGATCGGTCTTCAAGACGTTCTCGCCGCGCAGGAGATCATCGCCGGCCGGGTGCACCGAACCCCCATCACGAGCAGCCGCCAGCTGGGCGACCTGGCGGAGGTTCAGCTCTACCTCAAGCTTGAGCTGTTTCAGAAGACGGGATCGTTCAAGCCGCGCGGTGTGCTCAACAAGCTGGCGAGCCTGTCCGCCGCGGAGAAGCAGAAGGGCGTCGTCACGCTTTCCGCAGGCAACCACGCCCAGGCGCTGGCCTGGGGCGCGGCGCAGGAGGGTGTGCAGGCGACCGTAGTGATGCCGGAGGGCGCCTCACCGTCCAAGATCGAGGCAACGCGCGGCTACGGCGGGGAGGTGGTCCTCACGGAAGGCAGCCTGCTCGATGTGACGCTGGAGCTCCAACGGGACCGTGACCTGACGCTTGTCCACCCCTTCGATGATCCAATGATCATCGCCGGGCAGGGGACGGTGGGCCTGGAGATCGTGGAGGAGCTGCCCGCGCTGGACGCCGTCTTCGTCGGGATCGGGGGCGGGGGGTTAATCTCGGGGATCGCCACCGCGATGAAGGCTCGCCTGCCGGACGCCCGCGTGATCGGGGTCGAACCGGTGGGGGCCAACGCGATGCGGCGCAGTCTGGCGGCCGGCGAGCCGGTGCACCTGGAGGCCATCGATACCATCGCCGATGGGTTGGCAGCGCCCTTTGCCGGCGTGCATACGCTGGCGCACGTGAAGGCCCGAGTAGACGAAGTGATCGAGCTGACAGATGCGGCGATCGCGGCAGCGATGTGGCTGTTGATGGAGCGCTGCAAAATCGTCCCCGAGCCGGCGGGGGCGGCCGGCCTGGCCGGCCTGCTTTCGGGCCAGGTTTCCGTGGCGCCGGGCTCGACTGTCGTCTGCGTGGTGAGCGGTGGAAACATCGACCAAGGACGGCTGAAGGACCTCCTCTGACCCAGTCGTCGCGTCGGACGCCGGGTCCACGACTGACATGCTGCCCTTTCTCATCTCGCTTCCAGAACGGATGCTGCGCGCCGGGGCGGCGCTTATCGGGGGTGCTGCCCGCGAGACGGCAGCTGTACTGCTTCCGTCTTGGCTGCGGGGCGCTGCCCTGTACCGGATGACTCTGGATCGGTTGCTCCGCCTGACCATTGAGCAGGTCGGCGGAGTCACCGATGTCTACCCTGACGAACCGATGGGTCTGGGCGAACTGGCGGCGCGTAAGGCCGCCGGCAACGCGCTCGAGGCAGCTGCGATCCTCGCGCTGGGGTGGTCCCCGCTTTGGGCGCTGGCGGCGGCCGCCGACCTCACAGGGGGGACCCGCCTCTACCTGCGTACACTGGTGGCCGAGCTCAGGCGCCTGCAGGTCTTGCCCCCGGATGAAGAATACCCTTCGATGGGCGCGTTGCTGGAGCGCTTGGAGTCCACCTCGGGGGCGCTGGCCGAATCGATGGATCTTCCCCCAGTTCAGATTGGCGAGCTGAAGCGGTCCTGGCGAAGCTTTCAACGTCAGGCGCCGCATCTTCCTGAGCCGGCCGAACTTGCGCGCCTGTACGGCGGCTTGCAGCAGACGGCCCGGGAGGAGGGGCGCAGCCTGATTGCGCTTTCGACCCTGATCGCCGCCGGCGCGGTGCGCAGCGGTCTACAGGTGGGCCACACCTACCTCTTCAGCTACTACGCCGATTCTCTTGGAGCGATCCAGGAAGAAGGGCTGCCAGCCTACCTGCGACGCGTCGCCCGGCCATATGCTGCGGCCGTTGCTCGACACTTCGACCGCCGCCGGCGCTCCCATACCGAGGCGCTGGTGGCGCGCCTGGGGCGCCGATGGAGCGGCGACCCCGATCCGTGAAAGAAGATCAGGAATCCAGTTCCGCAGGCAGCTCGACGCGGTGGACCAGTTCGAGCTGCGACTCGCCTGAGTCGCCGACCACGAACGGCACTTCAAAGCGGACCCGCTCGATGAGGCACAGGCTCTGCTTCTCGGCCTCACAGTACACCAGCGTCAGCTCGCCGATCAGGGTGCTTTCGCCCGGCTGCAGGGTCACGGGAAGGTCGATCGGGAAGGCCGGCCCGGCAACGGACCAATCGGCGTCGGCTGGGAGTTCGAGGGCGGCGCCATCGATCTCCCAATCCATCGAGGAAGGCGCCAGATCGTTCACCTTGTATCCCGGCGGCAGCTCGATCCTCAGGCGAACCGTCCCCTGGCCGCGCGCCAGCTGCACAGGCTCATAACGCACCACTTTCCCGCCGTAAGCCGCTTCAGCCGAGGCGGTGAAGCGCTCGATGCCCTGCAAAACGAGTGTGTGCGCTTCACCGCTGGCGAGATCGATGATGCGTACGGCATGGTTGTTGGTGTCGGCCACATACAGCCTGCCGTCGGCGGCGTGAAGCCCGCCGGGTTCGTAGAACAGCGGGTCCGTCCCGTCGCGCCAGCCATGCCCGCTGCCGTAGAGGGTGACCACTTCGCCTGTCTCGGGATCGACCACCTTGATCTTGCTGTTGTAGGTATCGGCCACGTAGAGGACGCCGTCCAGATACGCGACCCCCAGCGGATGCTGCAGGCGAGCCGCGGTGCCCACACCGTCGCGATCGCCAAAGTCAAAAAGGTTGGCGTCGCTGCCGGCCAGCACCCGGACGAAGCCGGCGGCCGGATCCAGGTCCGCCCAGCGAATGGAGCTGGACTCGGAGTCGGCAAAAAAGAGACGTCCCTGGCCGTCGAGGGCCAGGCCGCTGGGCTGCGCCAATTCGGCGAGCGACATGGGCCCGTTCTGCGTGCTCTCGCGCCCGCTGCCGGCATGGGCTTCGATCTCCCGTGTGTCCAGGTCCATGCGCCAAATCTGGTGGGAGCCGGCCATGGCGATGTATAGGGTCCGGCCGTCGAGCGCCAGGTCCCAGGGCGAGCTCAGCGCCACATCGGGAGCCGTGCCCGGCTGGGGCGGATAGGCACGAGCTTGCTCGCCGGTTCCGGCCAGGGTAGTCACGGTTTGGGATTCAAGATCGACCTGGCGCAAGGCGTGGTTCTCTGTGTCGGCGACGTAGAGCGTGCGCCCGTCCGGCGAAAGCGCCAGGCCCTGCGGCTGGGCGAAGGCGGCGCGCTCAAAGCTCCCGTCGCGCAGGCCGCGTTCGCCGCTGCCGATCATCGCCAGAACCTCGCCATCGGGTAACGCGGCGACAACGATCCGGTGGTGGTTGCTGTCGGCAATGAAGAGGCGATTGCGCACCGGATCAGCCAGCACCTTGCCGGGGAAGGAGAGCACGGTCTGTGGCAGCCCTTCCCGCTCCAGCTTGAGGTCCAGCTGCGTTCGGTCCAGCTCATCGCGGGCGTCAAATTCCTGGACCAGGGCCTCGATCACCGGCTGGAACAGCGGGTAGACGCTCTCGCCGCTGTGCCCGCCGACGATGTTGCCGGCCGGATCGATGAGCACCAGAGTCGGCCACGCGTTGGCGCCCCAGAGCTGCCAGATTGCGAAGTCACGGTCGTTGACCACCGGGTGCTCAAGCTCGTAGCGCAGGATGATCTGGCGAATGTTCTCGGTCTGGCCCTCGGTGCTGAACTTGGCTGAGTGGACGCCGATCACCACCAGTTCGTCGGCGTATTCGGCTTCAAGCCGCTTCAAGTCCGGGATGATGTGGATGCAGTTGATGCAGCCGTAGGTCCAGAAGTCGAGCAGCACGATTTTGCCGCGCAGCTGCTCGAGCGAAAGCGGGCGTTCCGTATTGAGCCAGTCGAGCCCGGTGGGGAACTCGGGGGCCGGCACGCTGCCGGCGAAGGAGCGCGTGGTGGCTTCCGGGCTGGCCGCAGCGGCTGCTTCCAGGGCTTTCTCGGTCGGAGCGCCATCGGGCGTTGGCGACGCTGCCGCGCAAGCCGCAAGCAGCAGCGAAAGGAAGCCGGCGGCGGAAAGCAGGGGGTTCGGACGGAGAGACAAAGCTGCACCTCAACTCACAAGATACCAGCAGACATGATACGCCAGCCGGATTAAGAGAAGGTTACAGCGAGAACGGCTTGAGCGTAGCGGGCCGTCCGTGGGGATCGGTCTTGACAGGCTCGGTTATTCGTGCAATAATTTGAGTGAATGCTCACTCATATAAACAGGGAACATCCCTTATGCCCCGTCACAAGGAAGCCGACCGGGATCAGATCCTGAAGGCAACGCGCCAGGCGTTGCTCGCCGCCGCCGCAGAGGAATTTGCCCGCGAGGGCTACGATCGGGCCAACGTCAACCGCATCGCCGAGGCGGCGGGGTTCTCGATTGGGACCGTCTACAACTACTTCCCCAGCAAACGCGAACTCATGTCCGCGTTCATCGCGGAAACGGCCCAGGCGCACGTCGCATTCATGCTGAAGCGCGTCCGCCAGGAAACGGAGGCCGAACGGCGCCTGGAAGCCTTTTACGCGGCCGGATTCGAGTTCGTCCATACCCATCTCACCATGGCCCGGGCGATCTTTAACACACTGAATGGCCCTGACGAAGATTTCAGGCTCCAGCTGTTTCAAGCGTATCAACCGCTCTTCCAACTCCTCGGCGAGGAGATTCTTCTCCCCGGCGCCGACCAGGGTGCTTTTCGCGAACTCGATCCCGGGTCGACGGCGGGGTTGCTGATGCTGATCTACCTGGGCACGGGCTCGCAGCTCAGCCCTGAAGGCACACACTGGTTGAGCGCTGCCCAGGTCGCGGATTTCGTTCTCCATGCACTCCGGACCTAGACCCCGGGTGCAGGGGGTGGTCATGGATCGAGTCATGAAGATCAAAACCAAGGTCCTCCTCGGCGCCGCAGCCATCGTGGTAGGGGTTCCGCTCTATGCCCTGCCCGCAACGCTGTCGCTGCCGCGAGGACGACGGCCTGGCGTTGAGCAGCTGACGCTGGACCAGGCGGTGGCGCAGCTGCGGAACAGCGAGACCACTGGCTGGGACCTGGTGGAAGCTGCCCGCGCGCTGGTCGCAACACGGATGCAGTACTGTCGGCGCAACAGCTTCGACCCTGCAGCCCGGGCGTTCGAGCGCGGCTATGGCTACTGCGTCCAGCAGGCTTATGCGCTGCGGCACATTCTGGTGCAGCTGGGCTTCGAGGCCCGGGTGGTGCAGGCCTTCCGCAACTGCTTCCCCGACGGCACCACTGGTTCCCATGCCTGGGTCCGCGTGCGGATCGACCGAGAGTCCAGGGATATCGATTCGCTCTTCTACGATGCACAGGTCCGTGCGATCACGTTCACCCCGCTGTCCGAGGTGACGGACGTCGGCCCCTTGCTCAAGCTGCTCACCTGGTGGGGGGCGCCACTCGTCAACGCCCACCGCTATTACGTAACCGGAAAGGATGAATAACGATGCATGCGCTGGTTGTCTACTTCTCGAAGTTCGGCAACACACGGCAGGTCGCCGAAGCGATCGGTGAGGGTCTGGAACAGGAGCTTTCTGTGCGCCTAATCCCGGCCGATGAGCTGACGGTCGACGACCTCGAGGGGGTCGAGCTGGCGGTCATGGGCGCGCCTACGCACAAGATGAATTTGCCGGAAGCTGTCAGGCCGGTGTTCGATGGCTTGCCCAAGCGGGTTCTGGACGGCGTCGCCGTGGCGGCCTTCGACACCTCCTACAAGATGTCCTGGTGGCTCAACCAGTTCACGGCTGCCAAGCGGCTGACCCGCAAGCTGCGCCGGTTGGGCGGCCGGCAGGTCGTTCGACCGGAGATCTCCCACGTCGTGGGAAGGGAGGGCCCGCTCGATGAGGGCGAGCTGGATCGCGCGCGGGGGTGGTCGCAGCGAATCCTGACCCACTTCACCGGTGCAGGCGCCTGACGGCTTCCTGCGCTGGCACGCCGCCCAGCGAGAAGGATCGGGATCCGACGTTCACGCGCGGCCGTAGGGTCATCCGGCCCGCGAGGACGCCTTGGCCTCCGATCCTTTGCGTTCTCCGTAGGACGCTCGAAACGTCTGGTACGGTGATAGCATCAACCGCGTGGAGGGAAGGATACATGAGCAGCTGGGAGCCGCCGGCGGATTGGCTGCGGATCACCACGATCGATGCGCACACTGAGGGGGAACCCTTCCGGGTGGTCACGAGCGGATTCCCCGATCTGCCCGGCGAGACGATCCTCGACCGGCGGCGCTATGCGCGCCAGCGCTTCGACCATCTGCGCCGGGCGCTGATGTGGGAGCCGCGCGGCCATCCAGACATGTACGGCTGCCTGCTCACCCCGCCGGTGACCCCGGGCGCCGATCTGGGCGTGCTCTTCATGCACAACGAGGGCTACAGCACGATGTGCGGCCATGGGATCATCGGCCTGGCGACGGTGGCCCTTGAGACGGGGATGCTGCCGGCGCAGCCGCCGGAAACCACGCTGCGGATCGACACGCCGGCCGGCCTCGTCACGGCCCAGGCTCGCCTGCGCGGCGGCCGCGTCGAGCGAGTCCGCTTCGCCAATGTCCCCTCCTTTGTGCTCGACCTGGACGCCGAGGTGGAGGTGCCCAACGTGGGCAGGGTGCGCTACGATCTGGCCTTCGGCGGCGCCTTTTACGCCTTCGTTCAGGCCCCGGACGTTGGACTCTGGCTCACCCCGGCCGACTACCGGCCGCTGATCGAGCTCGGGACAGCCATCAAGCGGGCGGTGATGGAGAGCCGGCCCATCCCCCATC
>JBFJVD010000168.1:0-6622 GCA_041624375.1 Anaerolineales bacterium | reverse complement strand
CGGGACAGAAGCGCCATAGGCGATCCGGCCGTGATCAACCCTGCGGTTGATCTGCAGCTCGGCGCAGCGCCAGGCGGCGCGCCGCCCCCCCCCCGAGACCCAGCATCGACCGCTCGGAGCTTAGGAAGGGAGAGAGTCCATCGTGCAGGAGTCGGAGCACGATGCCTTTTGGGAGCAGATGCTTTCTGAAGGCGTCAGCGAATTCGAAAAGGCCAAGGCCATCTTCAGGATGCTTCCGGCCGATCCGCGCTGCCATTTCTGCCACAGTCCTTTTGAGGGAGCTGGCGGCAGGGTCATGCGGCTGGTCGGCAAGGGGCGCTCCAGCGAAGACCCACGGTTCTGCGAGGCTTGCATTAGAGGCGGCCAAGAACATCCCGGCGGCGCCGTTGTCGACCTGGCGATGGTCTTCGCCGATGTGCGCGGCTCCACGCCCCTTGCCGAGCGAATCGGCGACCGGGCGTTCAGTCAGCTGATCGACCGCTTTTTCCAGGCCTCGGCCAGGGTTTTCATACACTCCGGTGCCCTGATCGATCGGTTGGCGGGGGATGAGGCAATCGGGTTCTTTGTCCCTGGCCTTGCCGGACCCGAGTATGCGCGGCGAGCGCTGGAAGGCGGCAGGGATGTGCTGCGGGCGACGGGGCACACGGATCCGGACGGCCCGTGGATCCCGGTCGGAGCCGGCGTGCACGCCGGGCGTGCCTTCGTGGGCATGGTCGGCGCACAAGCCGGCGTCCCCAATATGACGGCCCTGGGCGATGACATCAACGTTGGCGCACGCATCGCCTCTGCAGCCGGCCCGGGCGAACTGCTGGCCAGCCTTGAGCTTTGCCGCCTGGCCAACGTTGAGACGGATTCCCTCGAGCACCGGGAGCTGAACCTGAAGGGCAAAGAGGAACAACTGGAAGTGGTCGTCGTTCCACTGACCTGAGCTGCCGGGAAGGGCATTTCACTGGACTTCCTCCATCGGCAGGGAGACACCATTGGCGTATTCAGAGGAACTGGCGGAGCGGGCGCGCATCCAGCTTTCCCAGCAGGCTGCCTTCAGCGAGCGGAAGATGTTTGGTGGTCTCACCTTCATGGTGAACGGGCACATGTGCTGCGGAATCGTCGGCGACGAGCTCATGGTGCGGGTCGGTTCGGACGCGTACGATGAGTCGTTGGCCCAACCGCATGCGCGCGAAATGGACTTCACCGGCAAGGCGCTTAAGGGCATGGTGTACGTCGCGCAGGAAGGGATCGCACACGACGAGGACCTTGCCGATTGGATCGCACGCGGCCTGGCCTTCGTTCAGACCCTTCCTCCGAAGTAGAGGCGGCACGCAGCTGCCACTCGATCCGTATGCGCTCGATCCTCAGATCGGCATGATGAAGTGCGGCCCACGGGCCGTCAATGGCGCCTCCCCCATCAGGCTGTCACCACGATGGATGTGAGAATCCTGGGAAGATCTGGCGTGGGCGTCCTCGAGGACGTCGCGCCGGGCGTGTTCGATCATGCGCTCCGGCCGGATCTCGTGACGGAGTTCCTCGGGGACCCGCGCCACCATCTTGCGGTGGCCCTCGACGGCGGAACTGTCGTCGGATTCGCCTCGGCCCTCCACTACGTGCACCCCGACAAGCCGGCCGAGTTGTGGATCAATGAGGTCGGCGTCGCCCCGACTCACCAGCGGCGCGGGATCGGGCGGCAGTTGATGGAGGCCCTGTTTTCGCTTGGCAGGGAGCTTGGTTGCCGCGAGGCCTGGGTCCTGACCGAGGCGGAGAACGACGGGGCGGTCGGCCTGTATGCCTCGCTCGGCGGAGACGCGACCCCCTCGGTCATGTTCACGTTCAAGCTGTGAGGTCTTCCATGGGGCGGGCCGCGTGATCGTGATCACACCGTATCGCTCGTCCTGGCCCGATGATTTCGGCGCGTTGGGGCGGGCGCTGCGCAGGGCGCTGAGTGACCTGGCGTTGCGGATCGATCACATCGGCTCGACGGCTGTCCCCGGCCTGGCGGCCAAGGATCGAATCGATATCCAGATCACCGTCAGGGAGCTCGAGCCGGCAGTCGAGCGAGCGCTCGACACCCTTGGCTACGCGCGGCTCGAGTACCTGGCGGATCACGTCCCACCCGGCCGCAGCGCCGACCCCGACGAGTGGGTGAAATGGGTCTTCGCGCCCCCGGATGGCCAGCGGCCGACGAATGTCCATGTCCGCATCGAAGGCCGGGCCAACCAGCGCTACGCGCTGCTCTTTCGGGACTACCTACGCGCGCACCCGGCGGCTGCGCAGGCGTACGGCCAGGTCAAGCAGGCGCTCGCCCGCGAAAACGCGGACGACGTCGAGGCCTACTACGCCGTGAAGGATCCGGTGTGCGACCTCATCATGGAGGGGGCAGAAGCATGGGCGGCGGCGACCAACTGGCGCGCAGGACCGTCCGATTGTTAGTAAGTCCATCGATTACACGTGCAGCTGTTAAAAGCATCTCTGGCGTGCGCTCCGGAGGGAAAGACCACGATGACCAACAGCCCGAAGAATGCCATGGCGACCATCATCCCGACGATGAGGTACCACGACGCGGCCGCCGCGATCGAGTGGCTGTGTGAGGCCTTTCAATTCGAGAAGCACCTGGTGGTGCCTGGCGACCATGGGACGGTGGCGCACGCGCAGCTCGTCTTCGGCAACGGGATGATCATGCTGGGCTCGGCCGGCGATGACGCGTTCGGCAGGCTGCAGAAGCCGCCCCGTGAGCTGGGCGGCCTCACCACGCAGAGCCCCTACATCGTGGTCGCAGATGCCGACGAGCACTATGCACGGGCCGTGGCGGCAGGGGCGGAGATCGTCCTGGAGATCAAAGACGAGGATTTCGGTGGGCGAGGCTACTCATGCCGCGATCCCGAAGGACATCTCTGGAACTTCGGGACCTATGATCCCTGGGCCAGCAGCTCGTAGAACGCATCGATCGGACCGGGCGTGGATCGCCCGAACGCAGCAGATATGCTCAATCAGCCTCGAGTCTTCCTCTTCGATGCTGCGCTGCCAGCAAGCAGAAAGGGCAGCGGATTCCGGCCTACTCGGCGCCGTCTTCGCCGCGGATGCGGCGGGAGATCGCTCGCCGAAGACAGGCCCACTCCTCCTTGGCCGACCCCTGGTCGAGGCCAAAGATCGTCAGCGGGGCCATCCACAGGAAGAAGAGAAGAACGGCAATGCCCTCGAAGTGCTCGGTTCCTCGGAGCAGGTATGTGGCGGTAAAGATGACGATGGCAAACAGGATCAGATAGGCGACCATCCCCGCAGTCAATCTCTTCATCGAGCGAATACTCCTCTGACTGGATTCGGGTGGTGAGGCATCATCAGGATCGGCGCGCAGCTCATCGAAGAAGCTCCGATTTTTGGCATACTCCTTGGCCAGATCCTCCTCTTCCCCCAGCTGCCGCAATGCGGCTTCAAACGCTTCTTCTTCACTCAATCCGGCGGCGGTGAAAGCCTGCACGCTGGAATACAGGTGGTCGAGCAGCTCGTCGAGGCTGTCTGTTTTCATCCCTGCGCGGGACCGTATGGATTCAGCCCAGGCCCGAATTTCGTCTTCCAGTCGGAACATGCTAGGCTGTCCCTTCAAGCTGCTGCAGCAGGCCGAACAGCTGGCGCCAATTGCGGCGATGCTCCCGCAAGGCACGACGGCCGGCCCGGCGCAGCCGGTAATACTTCCGCTTCCGCCCCGACTCCGCCGTGCCCCAATAGGAGGCGATCAAGCCCTGCTTTTCGAGCCGATGGAGAATGGGATACAGCATCCCCTCGGCCCATTCGAGCTCCCCCTGCGAACGGGAGCGGACCTCTTGAATAATGGCGTAACCATAGCTGTCGCCATGGCTGAGGATGGAAAGGATCAGTGGCGTCGCGGAGGCGGCGACCAAATCTTTTGGGATCGGCATGGAATGAGCACTCCTTGGCCAGCCTGGATTTCTACTATACCTAGAATAGCTAGGTAATAATACCTAGTTCTCTTAGGTATGTCAACCCCTCGGGTGATCCAGATTCAGCGTCCTGAGCCCCTTTTATCGGCAGCGTACGATGGTTCGGGGATCGGAAGTTGAAGGCATAAATCGAGCGGCGGTCTGACCGAATACAATAGGACTCTGTGCGGGCATACGTCCAGCCTCCCAACGGCCCAGCGCCAGCGTCGGAGGGGGTACCCTTACACAGCCCGCCTCAGCGAACCGATCCGGGAGAGGTCAGGTCTGAACCATGCATGTCGTCTCCGATATGATCGGCACGGTCACCACCGGTTCGCCAGTGATCGGGCTGGTGCGGTGGGTCCGCCAGCATCAGAGCGCGCTGCGCGCCAATCTCTTTTTCGCCTCGATCATCCCGACCTATCTCTGGGCGAGACTGGGCTTCGTCGAATGGCAGGCATGGGGGCAGCGGCTCATGATCAGCGCCCTGCCGCTGATCAAGAACCCTTCCCTCGAAAGCCTGGAGGACATGGGCGCATGGTCCGTTGAGCGCGAATTGTGGCCTAAGCGCAGGCCGGATGTTCTGGACCGGCTTGCCCGCCATGTCGAAGAGGGGGCGCAGGTCTATCTTGCGAGCAGCGTGTACGAACCGACCGTGAAAGCCTTCGCCGCCCGAATGGGTGTCCGGGCGATCGGAACCCCGCTCGAGATCGTGGACCGCAAGGTGCGCTTCGCAGAACCGGCCGCCGCCGACGAGCGGAAGGCGGAGAAGGTGTTGAGCCGGTTGGGCGTGAGGCGCCTCGCTGCCGCCTATGGCGACACCTGGGCCGATATCCCACTGCTCGAGCTCGCCGACCGGCCGGTGGCCGTCTATCCGGATGCCACCCTGAAGGCCACCGCCGAAGAACGTGGCTGGGAGATCCTCGGCGACCTGGATGCGGCGTAGGTGAGCGCCACCGGGAAGCTGAAGCCGCCCGCTGAAGCGCGCAAGTAGACTCATGGGCATGGACATACGCGACGATGTCGCGCAATATTACGACCTCAGCCCGCATTTCCCGGAAGATATCCCCTTCTACCGGCGCAGGATTCTCTCGGCGCAAGCCCGGGTCCTGGAGCTTGGCTGCGGGACAGGCCGCGTGCTGGTCGAGCTGGCTGAGTCGTGCGGTCGCATCTTCGGCGTCGATGCCTCCGCCGCCATGCTTGCCATCTGCCGGCAGAAGCTGGCCGAAAGGGGGATTCCACCCTCCACAGCGGGTGTCCGGCAGGGCGACATCACGCGCCTGGCGCTGGGCGAGACGTTCGACCTGATTCTCGCCCCGTTTCGGGTCTTCCAGAACCTCGAAAGCGATGAGGTGGTGAGCGGGTACTTCGAAACCGTGCGCACCCATCTCGCGCCAGGCGGCAGGGCGATCGTGAATGTCTTCCAGCCGAACCTGGAGCCGAACCGGCTGCGGAAGGAATGGTGTACGGAAGAAGAGACCTTCGCCTGGGAGGTGCCGGTGGAAGGCGGCCGCGTCACCCTCCATGACCGGCGCCCGAAGATAGACCGCCAGAAGCTTGTCCTTTACCCCGAGCTGGTCTACCGGCGCTACGAACAGGACGTCTTGGTGGATCAGGCGGTCCTTCCCATTGCCATGCGCTGCTATTATGCGGACGACCTGATTCGTCTCGTCGAGGATCAGGGCTTCGGCGTTGTGAACACCTGGGGCGGGTATGCTGGGGAGCCCTATGGGGAAGGCCCAGAGCTGATCGTCGAATTCAAGGCAGGTGCCTGACGCCTCTCGATGAATAGCGCGGAGACAACAGCGCAGATCACCTCACAGGCATACCAAAGTTCAGGAGGTTGACCATGGCGAAGGTTCGAGGTATCGGGGGGATCTTCTTCAAGGCGGAAGATGCCGGCAAGTTGCGGGCCTGGTACCAGGAGCACTTGGGCATCGAATTCGATGCCGAAGACGGCTGGTCGTTTCTCTGGCGCGAGCATAAAGACCCCCTTTATCGAAATCAAGCGATTCAGCGCGGATCCGGTCGACACCACGCGGCGGCATGACCCGGGTTCCTGAGAACTCCATCCACCCGAAGTCCGTCGCCGAGTGGCGCTCGTGGCTCGAAGAGAACCGCACCGAAGGAGGTGGGTTCATCAACTACAAGAAAGCCGCCGGCAAGCCCAGGCTGGACTATCCGGAGGCCGTCGAGGAAGCGCTTTGCTTTGGATGGGTCGACAGCAAGCCAAGAAAACTCGACGAAGCGCGTTCAATGCTCTGGTTCGCGCCCCGAAAGGCAGGATCGGGCTGGTCCAGACTCAACACGGCACGGGTCGAAGCGCTGATCGCCAGCGGTCGGATGGCGCCGGCGGGTATGGAGAAGGTGGAGGCCGCAAGGCGAGACGGGTCGTGGAACGCGCTCGACTCCATCGAAGCGCTTGAAGTCCCGCCCGACCTGGCTGAGGCGCTTGATCGTTATCCCTCCGCCCGCGAGCACTTTGATGCCTTTCCACTCTCGGTCAAAAAGAACATCCTCGCCTGGATCGCTTCCGTCAAGCGGGCGGAGACCCGTGCCAAGAGGATTGAGGAGATCGCCCGGCTGGCGGATGTCAATATCCGGGCCAAACAATGGCGAGAGTAGCCTGATTCGCAATCCCTCCCTTTGCGGCCCCTGCGTTCGACGAAGCCGGCAGATTTCATATAGACTTT
>JBFJVD010000167.1:0-6648 GCA_041624375.1 Anaerolineales bacterium | reverse complement strand
TCAGGACGTCACGGCCGAACCGGAGGATACCGCGCCCCTGACACCGGTGGAAGAGGCGCCAGCCGCACCGAGTGCGGAGCTCCCTGGCTCAGGCGAGCTGGATGCTGCATCCCTCGAAGGCATGGGTGAAGACGAAGTGTTCGCCTGGCTCGAAGGCCTTGCCGCTCGCCAGGGTGCGAGCGAAGAAGAGCTGCTGACCGCCCCCGAAGAGCGACTGGAACCTGAGGGCCTGATCGGGGAAGAAGCGCCGCCCGAAGCACCGGAAGAGGGCCTGGAATGGCTCGAGCGACTCGCAGATGAGCGCGGTATTGATATGGAAGTCGGCGCAGAGGCGGAAGCTCCATCCGAAGTCCCCGAAGCCGAGACGGAGATGCCGGAGTGGCTGGAACACCCCGTCGAGCTGGAAGAAGAGCCCTCCGATCAAGCGGAGATGGCTGCCGAAGCGCTGCCAGATTGGCTCACCGTTGAGCCTGAAGAGCCCGAAGTTGCGCTCGAGCCGCCTCTTGAGGAGGCGGCCCCTGAACCAGCCGAGGACATACAGGCGGCGGAGGAAGCTCCCGATTGGCTGCATGAGCTCGCCGACTCTGAAGAAGCGATCGATTCGCTTGAAGATACCCTGCCACCCGCCTTTGCACCGGAAGAAGCCGAGCCGCCACTCGAGGAAGCGACCCTCGAACCTTCCGAGGAGTTCCAGGTCGCAGAGGAGGCCCCCGATTGGCTGCATGAGCTCGCCGAATCCGACGAAGCGATCGCCGCACTCGACGATACGCTACCTCCCGTTTTCACGCCCGAGGAAGCTGAGGCGCCCCCTCCTGCGGTAGGGCTCGAAGCGGAGGCTCCCGGCGATGTCCTTCCGGACGAGCCTGAAGTCTTGCCGGCTGAAGCGCAGGAGCCAAGCGGGCCTGCAGAGGATGAACCGGAATGGCTTCGTCCGGCGGAGGAGCCCGCTGCCGCCGCGCCCGAGGCCGAGATTGAAGTCCCCGAGTGGCTGCGACCCCCGGCTGAGGCTGAGCCCGACGTGCAGACCGTCCCTCCGGAGCCCGAGTCTGAGCTTTCGGTGCCGCCCGAAGCGGAGCCGGAGGCCCTGGAAGCTGCGCTGGAAGAAGAGGCTGCTCCGACGCCGGTTGAGGCTGAGCAACCAGTGTCCGTCCCTACCCCTCCCGACGAGATGGCGCCGCTGGCGGCGGCGCGTCATGCGCTCGCCTCCGGAGATCGCGCGCGCGCCAGCGAACTGTACCGTGAACTCCTGCGCGCCGGAGAAGACCTGGAGAAGGTCACCGCCGATCTCGAGCTCGGCGTCGATCAATTCCCGGATGCCCGCGAGCTGTGGGAACTGCTGGGCGACGCCTACCTGAAGAGCGACCGCACCTCGGATGCCGTTCGGGCCTACGGCCGGGGGATGAACCCGGATGAAATTCTCGAGACTGCACGACGCGAGCTCGCCGAAGGCAATGAAGACCGCGCCGCCACCTTCTACGGCGTACTGCTAAAGAAGAAGGCGGGGCTCAATACCGTCATTGAAGACATCGAATTCGCACTTGAGAAGGAACCTGATGCGCCTCGCCTCTGGCAAGCCCTCGGCGATGCGTATATGAAGGCCGATCGCGTCGCCGACGCCGTCAAAGCGTACCGCCGAGGCATGGAATCGGTTTGAGGCATTGCACCAGCAGTCAGAACCGCATAGAACTCGGGGTCGCCCCCGAGTTTCCTTTTTGGAGGCAAATGTGGAACGGACCTTCGTGATGGTGAAGCCGGATGGCGTGCAACGCGGCTTAATTGGGGAGGTCGTCCGGCGCCTTGAACAGCGCGGTTTGCGGCTGGTCGCCGCAAAATTCATGCCCGTCTCGCAAAGCCTGGCCGAGAAGCACTACGCTGTACATAAGGGAAAGCCGTTCTATGAGGGGCTGATCCGCTACATCACTTCAGGCCCGGTGCTGGCAACGGTATGGGAAGGCCCGGGCGCGATCGCCGCCGTCCGCCAGACCATGGGCGCAACCCGACCGAGTGAAGCGGCGCCAGGCTCACTCCGACACGACTTCGGACTTGAAGTCGAGCGCAACCTGACGCACGCCTCCGATGCTGAGGAAACCGCCCGGTTCGAAATCGAGCTATGGTTCGAGCCGGATGAATTGGTCAGCTGGACCCGTGAGCACGACCGCTGGATCTTCATGGAGTGAAGGGGCCGGATTGGGCCAAAACAGCCTAGCGGGCCTCGAACCGGTCGTCGTGCTGACCGGAGCAGGGATCTCCTCAGAAAGCGGAGTACCAACGTTTCGCGGCGCCGAGGGCATGTGGGAGAACCACCGGCCGGAAGAGCTGGCGACCCCTTCGGCATTCCACAAAGACCCTGAAAAGGTCTGGCGCTTCTATGCCTGGCGCCGCCAGGTGATCGGTGCCTGTGCCCCAAATGCGGCCCACCGACTCCTCGCCGAGATGGAGTCCGAGATTGACGACTTCACCTTGATCACGCAGAACATCGATGGCCTGCACCAGGCCGCTGGATCCCAGCGAGTCATCGAGCTGCATGGATCGCTATGGCGCGAACGCTGCCTGCGCGAAGGGAAGCGTTGGGAAAGCCGCGAGCAAGAATCCCCATCCCCTCTCAGACTCTGTCCCGATTGTGGATCGCTGGCCCGGCCGGATGTGGTTTGGTTCGGTGAAGGGCTTGATCACCAGGTGTACCGCCGCGCGCTTGAAGCGGCCGGCAGGGCGCGAACTATGCTGGTGATCGGAACCTCTGCCGTCGTTGAACCGGCGGCCAGTCTGCCGCTACTGGCTCAACGAGCGGGAGCGAAGCTTATCGAAATTAATCCGGAAGTTACGCCGCTCTCCGCATGGGTGAACGAGCGGCTCGCAGGCCCCGCCACACGCGAGCTGGCATCCTGGTGGACAGGACAACTTGCAGGTACGTAGACCTGCCTTTTGTGGGATTACTACTGCATATGGAGCACGACCTGGCCGTCGCGCCAGAGCTCTTCCAGCTGATAGTAGGCTCGCAGGGTCGGTGCAAAAAGGTGCAAGATGACGTCGCCGTAGTCAAGGAGCACCCACCCACTGCTGGCGTCGCCCTCGACCCCGCGGAAGTGCGCGTTGTGATCCTTTTTGACCTTCTGCTGTACCTCTTCGGCCAGGCCCCGTAGGGTTCGCTCGCTTCCGCCCGAGCAGATGACGAAGTAATCTGTAAAACTACAGATATCGCTCAGGTCCAGCAGTAAGATGTTTTCCCCCTTCTTTTCTTCCAGTATCTCGACAATGGTATGCGCGAGTTCGAGAGGTTCCTCCGCCATACAGCTCCTAGTTTTCGCGCCGCTTACGGCGCTGGAACGCCAGCTCGACGGCCTCTTCCGCAGAACTGGCCATGGTTAGCTCGGCAGGGCGCCCACCTCCATCGCTTGCGGTCCAGCTTTGCAGGCCGATTACAGGACGTCCGTGCTTTAGCGCCAGGCCGATCTCAGACAATGTACCATAGCCGCCCCCAATCGCAATGGCGGCCTCACCAGCAAGCACAACCAAGACGTTGCGCGCCTGGCCGAGCCCAGTTGGGATCGCGATGGAGAGAAAAGGATTGCCGTCACCATAATCGGCGCCGGGAAGGATGCCAATCGTCGTGCCGCCGGCTTCGATCGCCCCGCGACAGGCGGCTTCCATCACGCCTCCCCTGCCTCCACAAACCAGCGTTGCCCCCCGGGCGGCCAGCAGGCCGCCGACTGCCTCGGCCAGGCCGGCCTCATCTTCCGTACAGGTCGCCGATCCGATCACAGAAACCACGGGAGCTCGCGCAGCCATCATCGGCGCCCTCCGAGCAGGAACTTCCCCAATGGCAAATAGCGGGCGCCTGCCGGACTCAGCTTGCTCCGGAAGAGGATCAGTTCCGAGACCCGCATCTCGCCGACCTTTCCGAGGCTGATGGCCTGGAGACGCGTGCGGAGGTCGTTGGGGCGGCTTCGATCCCGCACCCGGCCGATCGTCAGGTGTGGATGAAAGCGGCGGCCTTCAGGTTCAAAGCCGGCGCCGGCAAGTTCCTGTTCCAAGCCGTGCGCGAATTCCGCCAGGTCCCCGCCCGGTTCCTCAACGCCCACCCAGAGCACCCGAGGGGATTGGTCGGCCGGAAACCACCCAAACCCCTCGACACTGGCATGGATGGGATCCAGGTGGACAACGAAGGAATCAAGCACCCGCGTAACCTGCTCAAGCCGGTCCTGGGCGACATCGCCCAGGAACTTAATCGTCAGGTGGATGTTCTCTGTGGGCACCCAGCGGATCGAAAACTCGTTCAGCGTGGCGCGAATGCCTTTGATTTCCTCGGCAAGCGCTTCCCGCAAAGCTGAATGGAGATCGACCGCGACGAAGGCGCGGACAGAACCTGTCACAGGTGCTCTGCCCGACGGAGGAAACCTTCTACGCGATCAAGATACTGATCGGGGATTTCGTCTGGCGGATGGTGCCCGGCCGGAAGCATGACCAGATCGGCGTTGGGGATCGCCGCTGCCGCAGCCACCCCTTGGGCTGGCGGGACGGTGGCGTCGCTTGACCCGACCATCACCAGCGTCGGAGCCGAGATGGTCCCGAGTTCCTTTCTCAGGTCTTCCTGCAAGACCGCGCGGAAGCTCCCCAACGCGGAATCTGCGGTCGTGTATGCCAGGTCCCTGTGGTTGCGCCGCACATGGCCGGGCCAGCGCCGGCGGAGCGCACGCGGGGCGCCGTCCAGCAGGCGGGTGGCTAGCGGCCAGAGCCCCCGACCGAGCGCCAGCAATCGATGATAGAGACGATCTTCGATCGAGAGATGCCTGGGAAACATCTCTCCCGCAATGACCGGATTGACAACAACCAGCGCACGCACCTGCAGGCGGTGTTCGCTGGCGAGGCGCAGCGCGATCGTACCGCCCATGGAATGGCCCATCAGAATAGGACAAACCAGATCCAGCTGATCGGTGAAAGCTGCGACGATATCGCCGAAACGGGAGATTGTGTACCAGTTGTGGTCGGGCTTCATCGAGCGTCCGTGCCCGGGGAGATCCAACGTGACGCAGTGGTAACGGTCGGAGAAGTGGAGCATCGTCGGGCGCCACATGCGTCCCGAACTACCCCAGCCATGGATCATGACCAGCGGTGTTGCGCCTCTGGGACCGAGCTCTCGATAATGGATGTTGACGCCCTGGAGGTTCATGGCGCCGGCTACTTCCTGCATCGCGGGCGATTATATCACCAGACCCCTTGCTAGATGGCCCGGCGCGCTGCCGGCGGCCGCAGTCCATTTCGAACCCAGGTGGCTGAACCGAACCCGTCGCGCGGCGGGCCGCTTCTGGTGCGCCAGACGCCGCTGGGATGGCTGCCACTTTGCGAGCGGCCGGCGCGGTTCCGGCCAAGCCTCGGCCTCCACTCCCACCAGCGTCCCCACAGCATGCAGCTTCGCCGTCGGTTTGATGCTCCTCCCGTCGCAGGAAGCGGCCAAGGTCATCGAAGATCAGCATCCGGGTATGGATCCTTTCCGGCCATAGACAGACTCAGGGGATCAGCGCGCCAAACCGTATCTCCTTGTGGCTATGCGCAGTTTTCCAGGAACCAGCGCGCGCTTCCTATTGATTCGCGCACCGTGCCTCGTTACAATGACTCCATGGGATCGACCCTCTCAAGGCGCGATTTCCTCAAGCTCGCGGCTGCCTCTGCCAGCGGGCTGGCATTCCGCCCGCCCCCACCCGACCTCTCCTTTGACGGCGAAGGACTGATGCGCGTCGCCACGTCCTGGATCGGACTTTATGCCGAACCCTCCTTCCGCGCCCGCCGCCTGGCACGGCTCGAACGCGATCAGCTGGTCACTGTTCTCAAGCGGGAGCTCTCCGGGGAGGGACCCACCTACAATCCGCTCTGGGTTCAGCTAGCTGGTGGCTATGCGCATTCGGGGCACCTGCAGCCCGTGCGCTGGCTCCCGCAAACACCCCGCTCGCGCATCAAACAAAGCGGCGAGCTCTTTGAGGTATCGGTCCCTTTCACCCGAAGCTACCGCGAGCCGGACCCGGCCGCCGAGCCGCTCTACCGGCTCTACTACCAGTCCACCGCCTGGGTGGAAGATGTCGGCCTCGGCGAGGACGGCCGCTCCTGGTACCGGCTCGTCGACGACCTGCTCAAGGTGCGCTATTTCGTTCGCGCCGAACACCTGCGCTGGATCCCACCGGAAGAGCTCAAGCCGGTCTCCCCCGAGATCCCGCTGCATCGCAAGCGACTCGAAGTATCCCTTGCGCGGCAGGAGCTGCTGGCCTACGAAGAAGACCGGCTGATGCTGCGCACCAGCATTTCAACCGGGATCATGGATCCGAAGCCACGCGGGAACGGCATCCCCACCATGACGCCCAGAGGCCGCTTCTACGTCGACAAGAAAATGCCGCTGCGGCACATGGGCGATGGCCAGTTGACCGCCGACCTTGAAGCCTATGAGCTGCCCGGCGTCCCGTGGGTTTCCTTCTTCCATTTTTGGGGAGTCGCGTTTCACGGCACCTACTGGCATTCCAATTATGGAACCCCGATGAGCCACGGCTGTGTGAACATGCGCCCCGAAGAAGCCAAATGGCTCTACCGCTGGACCCTGCCGGCCGTCGAGCACGACCGAATCCTGCACATCGGACACGGAACCACCGTCGACGTCGTCTGAGC
>JBFJVD010000166.1:0-6657 GCA_041624375.1 Anaerolineales bacterium | reverse complement strand
GCGATGTTCGCCCTCGACCCCAGCGGGGATTTCGAGTCGGTTGTCGAAGCCATGGGCTCGGCGCTGGCGGAAGTCCACGCCGCTGAGATTACGATCGCTACCCGCAGCGTCGATATCGACGGCGTCGCCTGCAGCCAGGGGCAGGTGATCGCGCTGGTCGATGGCCGGCTCATCGCCGCCGGCGACACCGTCGAGGAGGCGATCCGCAGCATACTCGAATTCCTACCAATGGAGACAGCCGAGCTGCTGACGCTCTACTTCGGTGAAGATCTCCATCCGCAAGAAGCCAATCGACTTGCAGATTTCATCCGAGAATCACAGCCAGAGCTGGAAGTTGAGCTGATCGACGGCGGCCAACCCCACTACCTGCTCATCCTGTCAATCGAATAAAGATGTCTCGGGTCCGCATCGTAACCGATAGTGCGATCAGTTTTCTGACGCCCGGGTTCGCCAGCTCTGTGCCCCTCGCCGTCGTTCCGCACCTTCTAGACGACGGCGTTCAGACCCTCGAAGAGCGTCCGGACATGGAGCGGATCGAATATGAAGAGCTGTTTCGCGCTGGTGCCTTTCCACCGCGCGTCGTCCCGCCTTCGGAAGAGGCCTTCGCCGAGGCCTATTCAACGCTTCAGGAAGAAACGGACTCAATCCTTTCGATCCACTCCTCCTCTGCGCTGACGGGTGCGTACGCCAATGCGCGGGCGGCCAGCGAACAATTCCTTGGGCGCTGCACCATCCAGGTGATCGACTCGCTTACCATCTCGGTCGGGCTCGGATTGCTCGTGGAAGCAGCCGTTCGCGCGGAGGTCGACGGGGCCAGCTTCGAGGACATGATCCGGATCCTGCGCGGGATGATTGCGCGTCAGTACTCGATCTTCTTCTTGCACGACATGGCCTACCTCGAACGCGGCGGTCTCGTCAGCCGCTCCCAGGCGATCCTCGGCAACATGCTCGGAATTATCCCTTTTGTCACGCTCGAAGAGGGCCGCTTGATCCCGATGGAAAAGGTCCGCAATCGCCCTCGAGCGCTCGAGAAAGTGCTCGAGTTCGTCGCTGAGTTTTCTGAACTTCAGCACCTTTCGCTTTTGCAGGATTCAGCCGGGCCCTCGGACGACACCCGCTGGTTGGAAGAACGCCTGAATGTGATGCACCCCGAGACTGAGATCACCCTCGCCACGTACGGTCCAACCGCAGCAGCCCTTGTCGGGTTGGGCAGCCTTGGGGTAACTGTCCTTGAGTCGGGTGGCGAGGAATGATCTAGCGACCAGGGCACGGAGCGACGCAGCTCATGGCGGATTCCCTCCTCGCGGTTATAGTTAAGCCGTCATGAACCCAGCCCTTGAGAAGCTATCCAAGTACCTGAGGCTTGAAGCGCAGCGCGGTTTCGACAATCGAGCTGTTCTTGGCGGCCTGGCCCGCATCCTCGACAGCTGGAAGGAGGAGGCGCGGGATTCCGGGCTCGCGCCGACGGTCATCGAGGCCGTCACCACACGTCTCCGGGACTACCAGCGGCTTTCGACCTCGTCAAGGCGTGTCGTCCTGGAAGGCCTCTGGAACCGGCTCCAATCCGAGTTTCCTGACTTGGCGGAGGCGCCCAGCCCGTTCGGCGCCGGCGCGCAGCCACCAGTTGACGAACCCGAGCCCTCCAAACTGCCTGCGGCGCCAGCACATGAACAGCCGGAGCAGATCATAGAGGATGTCCCCACCGTTTCGCCCCAGGTTGCGCCAAAAGAAGCTGAAGAGGACGCCCCGCCCAAACCTGAGCCGCCCGCTGCTCTCGACGCCCCCCTGACAACGATCCAAGGCATCGGTCCGAAGTCTGCCAAAACGCTGGCCAAGTTGGGCCTTGAGACCCTTGGCGACCTGCTCTGGCACCTGCCGCGCCGTTATGACGATTATTCCCAGCTGAAGACCATCAACCGGCTGTGGTATGGCGAAGAGGTCACGATCATTGGCACGGTCGAGGAGATCAATCTGCGGACGGTTCGTTCGGGGCGGATGAAGCTTGTTGAGGCGACCGTCAGCGACGGCACGGGTTCGCTCCGAATCACCTGGTTTAACCAGGCCTGGATCGCGAATCGACTGAAAGTCGGTCGCCCCGTCGTTCTCTCCGGGAAGATCGATCAATACTTGGGCCGGTTGGTGATGAACAACCCCGAATGGGAACCGCTCAACCGGCAGCAGCTTCACACCAACCGCATCGTCCCTGTGTATCCACTGACAGCGGGAATCACCGCCAAGTGGATCCGCCGCGTGATGAGCTCGGTTGTCGGCCGCCTGGCCGCTCGAATCCCGGATCCCCTGCCCACCCCGGTTCGGGAGTCGGCGGAGCTCATCGATCTCCCGACGGCCCTCCAGCAGGTCCATTTCCCGGATGACCAGGAGGCGCTCGAGGCGGCGCGTACGCGTCTCGCCTTTGACGAGATGTTTCTGCTTCAGCTTGGCGTCTTGGGTCAGAAGGCAAACTGGGAGGACATACGCGCTCGACCTCTCGCGGTCGAAGATTCCTGGATGGGGCGGTTCCTTGAGGCGCTGCCCTTCACGCTCACCTCGGCGCAGCAGCGCGCGCTGGAGGATCTACGGGCTGATCTGGCTGCTGAGAGACCTATGAATCGGCTGCTTGAAGGGGATGTCGGTTCGGGGAAGACGGTGCTGGCTGCTGCCGGAATCGGGATCGCTGCCGAGAACGGCGCCCAGTCGGCCTTCATGGCGCCAACCTCGATCCTCGCAGAACAGCATTACCAAACGCTGCTGGCACTCCTCCCGGCGGCGGCCGGGATCGAGCCGCAGTCGATCCGGTTGCTGATCGGGGCCACATCGGAGCCAGAGAAGCAAGCGATCCGCGACGGCCTCCAGCGCGGCGACATTAAGGTGGTCATCGGGACTCACGCGTTGCTCGAAGATCCGGTGCAGTTCGACGATTTCGGCCTGGCCATCATCGATGAGCAGCATCGATTCGGTGTCGACCAGCGGGCACGCTTGCGGGAGAAAGGCGATCACCCGAATCTATTGGTTATGACCGCAACTCCGATCCCTCGCTCCCTTGCCCTCACGATCTTTGGCGACCTGGATCTTTCGGTGGTGGACGAGCTGCCACCTGGCCGGCAGCCCATCGAGACGCGCGTGCTGAGCCCTTCGGAGCGCTCCCGAGCCTACAGCTTCATCGAAAATCAGATCGAAGCCGGCCGCCAGGCGTTCATCATCTACCCGCTGGTTGAGAGCTCGGAGAAGATCGAGGCGCGCGCGGCCGTGGAGGAGCAGGAACGCCTCCAGAAAGAAGTCTTCTTCCGTTACCAGCTCGGCCTGCTGCACGGCCGGATGAACCAGGAGGAAAAGGACGCTGTCATGGCGCGCTTTCGCGACGGAGAGTACGATGTGCTGGTATCGACCTCCGTCGTCGAGGTCGGCATGGACGTGCCCAACGCGACCGTGATGCTGATCGACGGTGCAGACCGATTTGGGCTCTCTCAGCTGCATCAATTCCGCGGTCGGGTGGGTCGCGGTTCGCAGAAATCCTACTGCATGTTGATTCCTCAATCGGAGGAAGGCCTGGAGAATGAACGCCTGAAGGCGATGGAGGAAACGAGCGACGGGTTCGAATTGGCGGAACTGGACCTGCAGCAGCGTGGGCCAGGCGACTTCTTCGGAACCCGGCAGTCTGGTTTCGCCGAATTGAAGATGGCAGCCTGGACGGATGTGCGCCTAATAGAGCGCGCCCGGCGCGAAGCGCAGCGGCTGTTTAGCGAAGACCCGGAGCTCGAACGCAAGGATCATCTCCTGCTGAGAGACGCAGTGAGTCGCTTCTGGAGAAATGGAAAGGGAGATATGAGCTAATGGTGCGAGCCGTCTTTCCGGGAACCTTTGACCCGATCCACCTTGGGCACATCGATATCGCGCTGCGCGCCAGTCGCCTGTTTGACGAGTTGATCCTCGCGGTCTATGACCGACCGCTGAAGTCACTTCTGTTCTCACCAGAGGAACGGCTGGCGCTAGTGAGCGAGAGCTTTGTCGGAGTCGAAAACATCCGGGTGATGGGTTACCAAAAGCTCACAGTCGATTTCTGCCGTGAGATCGGCGCCAAGGTGATCGTGCGCGGACTGCGCGTGTTTTCTGACTTCGAGCATGAATTCCGCATGGCACTCGCGAACAAGCGGCTGGCGCCACAGGTGGAGGTGGTCGCACTCATCACGAGTGAAGAGCACACCTTCCTATCGGGGACGACGGTTCGGGAGATCGCTTCGTTGGGCGGGGACGTCACCAGCCTTGTTCCAGCCCACGTCGCAGAAGCCCTGGAAGCCCGTTTTCGCGAGCTGGGTGACGATCATGACGGCAGCATCGTCCCCATGAGCTCCTTGCGGGATTGAAGTCGATACGCTGCGGGTCTCACTTGGGGCACCTAGCGGCCCCGGCGTGAAGCCTAACCAGCAGCGGATTTGTTGCCAGCGGGTGTGTTGACCCAAACCCACGTTCGGTGTACGCTTCGGCCTGAAGCTTGCAACGGCCGCTTTAGCCCGATCAAACGAGCGGTGGACCGGAGGCGAGCATGGACATCCTGCATCTCGTAGATCGGCTCGAGGAACTCTTCAACGAGAGTCGACCGATTCCGCTGACGCACAATGTCATCGTCGATGAAGATCGGGTGCTCGAGATCATCGATCAGATGCGGATTTCGATTCCGGAAGAAGTAAAGAAAGCCCAGCAGGTGCTGGCGCAGCGCGACCGCGTCCTGGCCCAGGCTCAGGAAGAAGCCAATCGAACGATCGCCCTCGCCAAGAAGAAGGGGGACGAGATCCTGGAGCGCGACACGATCGTTGAGGCGGCTTCAACTCGCGCCGATCAGATCATGGCGCAGGCCCGCGCCGAAGCGGAGGGTGTCCGGCGCGACGCCGACGATTATGTGATTGAAGCGCTTGGCGCCTTGGAGGCAGAGCTTTCCCGGCTGCTTACGCAGGCGCGTAACGGGATTGCCAAGCTCACCACGGAACGGCAGAGCAGCATCTCAATCGGCGAAGAAGAAACCGCCGAACCTGTGGAAGAATAGTCCGCCCCCTCAGGCCTCCGCCCGTTCTTCCCCAAGCTCCAACTCCGTACTCGCCTCGACCGGACGCGTTGCCCCATCCGCCGGTTCAACTTTGGCGTGCGCAACGGTCTTTTCGACGAAGGCGCGAAACAGCGGGTGCGGTCGGTCCGGCCGCGAGAGAAATTCCGGATGGAACTGGCATCCGAGCATAAAGGGATGGTCGGCCAGTTCGGCGATCTCGACCAAGCGCCCATCCGGCGACAACCCCGAGAAGACCATACCGTGATCACCAAAGATCTCGCGGTAAGTGTTGTTGAATTCAAACCGATGCCGATGGCGTTCGGAGATTTCGGCCTCCGGATAGGCGGCCGCGGCGAGCGTACCTGGAACCAGCTGGCAGGGATAGAGGCCAAGCCGCATGGTGCCACCCATATCGCTGATGTCCCGCTGTTCCGGCAGCAGATCGATGACCGGATGGGGAGTCCCTCGGTCGAACTCAGTGGAGTTGGCGTCCTCCGTTCCGAGGACGTGCCTGGCGAATTCGACCACCATGACTTGCATCCCCAGGCACAGGCCCAGATAGGGCACGCCGTGTTCGCGGGCGTAGCGCGCCGTCATGATCTTGCCTTCGATCCCTCTGGAGCCGAAGCCGCCGGGAACCACGATCCCATCGGCCTGCTTGAGCTCCTCCCACCCTTTGCCCTTCTCCAGCTCCGCGGAATGGATCCAGGCGATCTCGACCTGCACGCCGGCTTCCAGGGCAGCGTGCCGCAGTGACTCTCGGACGCTCATATACGCATCCTGGAGCTCAACATACTTGCCCACCAAGGCCACCCGCACGGCAGGCCGGCTCGTGCGCTCCCGATCGACCAGTTCCTCCCACGACGTCCAATCTGGCTTGCGGGTGGGCTCAAGCCCCAGCCGGCGCACGATTGTATCCCCCAGCCCTTCCCGTTCGAGCATGAGCGGGACTTCATAGAGAGTCGATGAGGTCGTCAGAGGGATCACCGCACGCGGTTCAACGTCGCAGAAAAGGGCGATCTTCTCCCGCAGGTCCTCGCCCACCGTATGGTCTGAGCGTGCAATGATCACATCAGGTTGAATGCCGATGCCCCGCAGCTCACGAACCGAATGTTGAGTGGGCTTGGTCTTCAGCTCGCCGGTGGCGCCGATGTACGGCAGCCAGGTGGCGTGGATGTAAAGCGTATTCTCGCGGCCGATATCCGAACGCATCTGACGCAAGGATTCAAGGAAGGGCAGCGACTCAATGTCACCGACGGTGCCTCCGACCTCGACGATCACGACTTCGGCCTGCGTCGCCTTCGGCACCATCCCGATGCGTCGCTTGATTTCGTTGGTCACATGCGGGATCACCTGGATGGTCCCACCCAGGAAATCGCCGCGCCGCTCCCTGGCGATGACATCCGAATAGATCTGACCCGTCGTAACGTTGCAGACCTGGTTGAGCGCAACATCGACGAATCGCTCGTAGTGTCCCAGATCGAGATCGGTTTCCGATCCGTCGTCCAGCACGAAAACTTCCCCATGCTGGTAGGGGCTCATCGTGCCTGGATCGACGTTGATGTACGGATCGAGCTTCTGAAGCGAGACGGCAAAACCGCGTTCCTTGAGCAACTTGC
>JBFJVD010000165.1:0-6660 GCA_041624375.1 Anaerolineales bacterium | reverse complement strand
GCGATTGTGGACATGTCGGGCCCCACGGCGGTCTACAGCCCGATGTCGCAAGTGGTGAACCTTGTGCTGGCGCTCAAGCCGCAGCCGGGGTTGGATAATGAGGACTATGACGACGCGGTGCGCCGGGCGGGGCTCCGGGTCGCCGATCGGCTGGCGCGCGTGAGCCTCGGGGTGCAGCCCGACCGGGTGGACACCTTCGACCTCTCACAGCACGACCCGGATCTGCCGAATGTTGCCTACTTCTACCAGTTGCAAGGGCAGGGCAGCATGGCGGACACGTACCTCTATGGCCAGGTGATCCACAACCTGGTGCCGACGCTGATCCATCCCAACGAGATCCTGGACGGGGCGCTTGTGAGCGGCGTCTATGTCTATGCCTGCTTCAAGAACCCGACCTACTTCCACCAGAACAATCCGGTGATGATGGAGCTCTTCACCCATCACGGAAAGTCGTTGAACTTCCAGGGGGTGATTCTGAACCGGGGGCACAATTACACGCAGACGGAGAAGGAGCGCTCGTCCTACTGGGCGTCGAAGCTCGCGGCGTTTATCGGCGCAGATGGGGTAGTCCTGTCGGCCGAGGGTGGGGGGAATTCGGCGATCGATATGATGCTCGCCTGTCAGTACATGGAGCAGGCGGGCATCAAGACGACGGTGCTATCTTACGAGAGCCCGGGGGCTGACGGCCGCGACTTCCCCCTCTTTTACAGCGTCCCCGAGTCAGATGCCATCGTCAGCGTCGGCTCGGATGAGGAACACATCCCGTTCCCTGAGGTCGAGCAGGTCATCGGCGATGAGATGCTCCTGGATGGCGAAACGCCGGCGCGCGGCCCCTTCGACATCCGTATGTATTATCTATACAGCGCCCTGAATCAAGTGGGCGGGAACGTACTCGCCGCGCGCGAATTCTGAGCACCTTACGGGCCGATCAGGAGGCAGCTTCGGTGCGGGTGATTCACTACCTCAATCAGTTCTTCGCCGGGATCGGCGGAGAGGAGAAGGCCGACGTCCCGTTCGAAGTTCGGGACGGGCCTGTTGGTCCGGGCCGTGCGCTCCAGGGCATTCTGGGCGATCGGGCGACGATCGTGCAGACCTTCGTCTGCGGCGACAACGCGTTCCACGACGATCGTGACGCCACGAATGTGGCCCTGATCTCGGCGCTTGAGTCGAGCGACGCGGATCTGCTGGTCGCCGGGCCGGCGTTCAACGCCGGGCGGTATGGCCTCGCGTGTGGGGCCGCGTGTGCCCTGGCCTGGGAACGCTTCAAGATCCCCGCCGTCACCGGGCTCCACCCCGAGAACCCGGGCGTCGAGGTCTACCAGGATCGGGTCGTCATCGTGCCCACCGGCGAGTCGGCCACCGAGATGGTGGCGGAGCTCGAACGCCTCGCTCCGATCGGTCTCAAGCTGGCCGCGGGTGAAGCGTTGGGGCCGGCGGACGAAGCCGGGATTCTGCCGCGTGGTTTCCGCGGCAACTGGGTGGTCGAACCGTTTCCGGCGGCGCGCGCCGTCGCCATGCTGCTAGCCAAGCTTCGTGGCGAAGCTTATCAGACCGAGATCCCCCTGCCGAAGCCGGTTGAATCCGTCCCGCCCGCCAAGCCGCTGCCGGACCTTTCCGGGGCGACGGTGGCGCTCGTTACCGAAGGCGGGCTGGTTCCCGTGGATAATCCCGACAAGATTGAGTCGTCCAGCGCTACCCGCTGGGCGAGCTACCCGCTGAGCCGCCTGGCAGAGGACGAGCACGGCTTTAAATCGATCCATGCCGGCTATGACGCCAGCTGGGTCAACGAAGATCCGGACCGCATGGTGCCGCTCGACGCGGCGCGAGCGCTCGAACGGGCCGGCGTCATCGGGCGGCTTCACGACGCGTATTACGTCACTGTCGGCACGGGAACGAGTGTGACCAACGCCAGCCGCATGGGCAGCGAGATCGCGCAGAGGCTGATCGACGAAGGCGTGCACGCCGCCATCGTCACCAGCACCTGAGGGACAGGCACGCGTTGCGGCGCAACGCTGGCGAAGGAAATCGAGCGGGCCGGGCTGCCGGCAGTCCTTATCACGGCGATGACGTCGATGGCCCAGCGGGCCGGGGCGAACCGCATCTTTGGTTCGGGCCGGATCCCGCACCCGATCGGAGACCCATCGCGATCCAAAGAGGAGGAGCTGGCCTGGCGCCAGGATCAGCTGCGCAAGGCCCTCGCAACCCTGACTGAAGACCTCGACGAAGCCAAAGTCTTCAATTAGCGGCGCGCAACCCAGCGACAGAGGCGCCGCTGGTCTGGAAGGTGCTGTGGAAAAGGAGTCATGAGAAGAGCTGCGTTACTGCACGCTTCCTATGCGCTGGCCCACGCGCCCGATCTGGTGCGCTACGGCTCCAAGCCCAGCCGCGAGATCGTCCGCGATCTGTCGCTGGTTGAGCGCATGTATGCGGCGCTGCGGCCCTGGCCTGAAGTCGTCGCTTATCCGCCGAACCAGGCGTTCATCGGCAATCTGTCACCTGAGTCGCTGGCCGATCGACCTCGTCCATGGACCGATCATCCGGTCGAGGCCGCCGACCCTGTCGGGCCCCTGGGGCGGATCGTGGATCAGACCACGCTCTACGGCCTCATGCTGGCCTGCGACGACTTCGACTTGCTGACTCTGAGCGCGCCCATCGCCACCGAAGCGCGGACTGCCCTCGACTCGCTGGATGACGTGCTCGGGATTGGGAAGCGGCTGGAAAAAGTCACCGGAGTTTCGGAACCCGCGCTCGGGGAACTCATGGAGCGCGAAGCCGGGCTTCCGATCTATCACAAAGGGCAGGTCGTCGGCTTCTTGCGCCAGGCCCATGACCGGGACGATTCGCTGAAAGCAGGCGTCTTGCTCGAGAACCTCGCCTGCAAAGCAACTGCCGTGCTGGCGCTGGCGGATGCATTCGGGCGCAGCCCGATTCGACCGGAAGACGTGGATTATCTGCTTAACACCGGGGAGGAAGCCGTTGGCGACCGGTACCAGCGGGGCGCCGGAAGCCTTTCGAAGGCGATCGGCGAGGTCGCCGGCTGCGTCAACGCCACCGGATCCGACGTGAAAGCATTTTGCGCCGCCCCGGTCCATGGCTTGATCATTGCGGCTGGGCTGGTGCAGGCCGGCGTATTTGAACACGTTGTGGTGCTCGGGGGCGGCTCGCTCGCCAAGTTGGGGATGAAGTTCCGCGGCCACCTTGAATCCGGCGTGCCGCTCATGGAAGATGCGCTGGCTTCCATGGCCTTTATTGTGGGTCCGGAAAATGGCAGCGATCCGGTGTTCCGGCTGGATTCGATCGGCCGGCATCCGATTGGGGCCGGCTCCTCGGCGCGGGCCATCTACCAGGCGCTGGTGCTCGAGCCGCTTGCCAGGCTCGGCCTGAGCATGACAGAGGTGGACCGCTATGCCGTCGAGCTGCACAACCCCGAGATCACACTGCCGGCCGGGAGCAACGATGTGCCCGAGACCAACTACCGCACGCTCGCTGCCCTGGCGGTGATGGAGAAGCAGATTAAGCGTGATGGGTTGGAGCAGTTTGCCGCTGAACGCGGGATGCCGGGGTTCGCGCCGACCCAGGGTCATATCCCCGCCGGGGTGCCCTACCTTGGCCACGCGCGGGCGGCGATGAAAGCCGATGGTCTGAATCGTGTGATGGTTGTGGCCAAAGGAAGCCTGTTCCTCGGCCGGATGACCCAGCTGGTCGACGGTGTTTCGATCATCATGGAAAAGCCCTGATCCAGGTGAAGCTTTGAGACCGAGTACAAGAAGCGTATGTCACAGGAGGAATGGATGTTGCTTAGAGGCAAGAAGGTGATCGCAATCGGCGAGCGGGAGGGAATCTCCGGCCCGAGCTTGGGGGTCCTGGCCGAATCGGCTGGGGCCGACGTGGTGATCAGGGTCACCCAGTGCTTCGTCTGAACGTCGGCAGGCGCCATGGACCTTGAGGATCAGGCTGAGATCCAGCGGACGGCGGAAAACGTGGACTCGTCAGAGACCGTTGTCTTGCTCGGACAGCCCGATCCAATGTCGTCGGCGATGTTCGCCGAGACCGTCACCCGGGGCGATCCCACCTGGGCGGGTCCGTTGGCCGGAGTTTCGTTGAAACTCCCCGTCTTTCATGTGCTGGAGCCGGAGATTAAGGCGCAGATGGATTCTGCGCTCTATGAGGAGCACGTCGGCCTGATGGAGATGACCGCCGACGTCGAGGAGATCGTCAGCAAGGTTCGGGGCTACCGCGAGCCAGCGTAGCCCGCCGGATCGGGAGGTAGGGATGACTGAGAAGACGGCAGAAGAAGTGCTCCATTTCGACATGTATATCGATGGCCGCTGGGTTCCGGCCGAAAGTGGCGAGGTGCTCGAGATCTGGAATCCGGCCACGGGTGAAGTGTCCGCCACCGTCCCCAAAGGCGGCGACGCCGACCTTGACGTAGCGGTCGAATCTGCCCGGCGTGGACTCGAAGCCTGGCGCGCAACCCACGCCGCCGAGCGAGCCCGGGTGATGTACCGCATCGCGCACGAATTGCGCGCCCGCGCGGAATCGTTCGCCAAGATCGAGTCGCTGAACACGGGCGGGAGCGTTCAGGGCGCCCTGCACACGGTCAAGGAGGTCTGTGCTCGGCGCTTTGAGTACTACGGCGGGCTGGCGGACAAGATCCTGGGCGATACGTTCGTAGCGCCGACGTCCTACTTTGCGTTCACCCTGCGCGAGCCGAAAGGGGTGACGGCACACATCATCCCATGGAACGGCCCGCTGTGGACGGGCAGCCGGAGCATCGCGCCGGCGCTAGCCGCCGGGAACGCGCTGATCGTCAAGCCGGCGCGCGAGGCGCCGCTCAGCTTGCTGAAGCTGGCCGAGCTGGCGGTGGAATGCGGGCTGCCGCCCGGGGTGATGAACGTCATCACCGGCACCGGCGCGGGGATGGGCGGCGCGATGACCAAGCACCCGGGGATCGATGCCATCTACTTCACCGGCTCGGTCGCCACGGGCCGGGAAGTCATGAAGAGCGCCTCCAACCACTTTGCCCACACGGTGCTCGAACTTGGAGGCAAATCGCCCAATATCGTCTTCGCCGATGCCGATATCGACTCGGCGCTCTACGGCGCGCTATGGGCAATCTTTGCCAATGCCGGGCAGATCTGCGTCGCCGGCTCGCGCCTGCTGGTTCAGGCGCCAATTCATGATGAATTCGTTGAGCGCCTGGCGGAGCTGGCCCGCGGCTTGCGTGTGGGTGGACCCAGCGCGGAAGCCGATATGGGTCCGGTGATCTCCCAGCGCCAGAAAGACAATGTGCTGAGCTATATCGAGGCCGGCCGTAGCGAGGCCCGGCTGGTGCTGGGCGGCGGCGTGCCGGATGATCCTTCGCTGCGCGGCGGCTACTTCCTCGAGCCGACGATCTTCGACGAGGTTCCCAATCAATCCAAGATCGCCCAGGAGGAGATCTTTGGCCCGGTGCTGGCGGTGACGGCCTTCGACACCGTCGACGAAGCGGTGGCGTTGGCCAATGACACGCAGTACGGGCTGGCGTCAGCCGTCTGGACGAAGGACCTGCGGGCTGCGCACGACGTGGCGCAGCGGCTCGAGGCGGCGCAGGTGTATGTCAATCACTACTTCAGCAGCTCGTTTGAGATCACCCGCACGCCGTATAAATCCAGCGGCTACGGGCACAGTGAGGGCCCGGATGCGATCCACGAGTTCCTGAACACCAAGTCCGTCAGCATTAACATGAAATAGCGTTGCCTCTCGGCGACCGATCCAACCGAAATTAAGCCGAATGCGGGGCCCATCCGGCGACCTGCTTCGGCTTTTCTCTTCCGGCAGCGGCGCGAAGGAGGGCCCGTGGCTGAACCCCATGAACAGACCGGCGTGGCTGTGATCGGCACCGGCAAGATGGGCCGCGCCCTGGCAGCCCGGCTGGCCGCAGCGGGATATGCTGTCACGCTTGGCTCGCGGCGCGCAGAAAGCGCCGCCGAGGGCGCGCTGGAGGTGAACCAGCGGCACACCGGCCCGCCGGTCTCCGGCGCTGTCAATCAGACGGCGGCGGAAGCTGCTGCGATCGTGCTGCTCTCGGTCCCCTTCGCTGCGCAGCAGGACGTCTTGCGCGGGCTGGCGCCGGCGCTGGAAGGGAAGATTCTGGTGACGACGGTGGCGGCGCTGGACCCTGCCGCTGCGGCGCGCGTGTCGCTGCCCCCTGGCTCCTCGGCCGGGCTGGAAGCTCAACGCCAGCTGGGCGGCGGGGTCAGGGTGGTCTCCGCGTTTCAAACCATCATGTACCGGAGCTTGCTCAACCCGCCTGAACCCGTCGAAGCGGAAGCGCTGGTGGCCGGGGATGATCAAGATGCAAAGGATCAGGTGATCGAACTGGCCGGCTCGATCGGCGTCCGCGCCTGGGATATTGGTCCGCTCGTGAATGGAATCGCGGCCGAAGCGCTCACCTCCGTCCAGATTCACCTGATCATCCAGCATGGTGTGAAGTCTCCCGGGCTGCAGCTGATCGGTGTGCCGCATTCATCGAGCGAGCTACCGTAGATCTTTCAGTCCCAGCGTTGCCGGTTCTTCGCGATATCTTCTGAGGAGGTTACGCAGTGAAAATCGGACTGCAGATGCCGCGTTTTGTCGTCCCCGGGGGCACCCAGGCCATCGGCCGCGAGCTGCTCGATG
>JBFJVD010000164.1:0-6691 GCA_041624375.1 Anaerolineales bacterium | reverse complement strand
TACGGCCGTCGGGCAGCTGCACATCCTCAGCGAAGATGCGCAGCCAGGGCTTCCGATCGAGCAGTAGCCTGCTGCGCACCGTTTTCCAGGGTTCTCCAATCATCGCTGTGGGACCTCACGGGCCGGCGTGGCGCGTCCAACTCGCTGCGCCCAGTGAATGGCGACCGTCCCGAACATCCGGCGCACAAAACCGGCGGCCTTGAAGCCGACAGCGGCCATGCGTGCCAGCAGGGCTTCCGCGGTGACGAAGCCCTCGGTTGTGCTCGGCAAGTAGCGATAGGCTTCCGGATCGCCCGAGATCCAAGCGCCGAGCCGGGGGATCACCTGGTGGAAGTGGAAATTGATCAGCGGACGCAGGAGGCCGCGCTTCGGCGGGGTGGTCTCCAGGCTTACGATCCTTCCGCCGTCACGGCCCCGGCGAGGCGGCCGCAGCACACGATACTGTTCGGTGAGCGCGCGCTGCACGTCGCCGACGTTTCGCAGCAGGAAGCCGCTGACGACGCCGTCGAACACACCGTCGCCAAAGGGCAGCTGAAGGGCATCGGCGATGATCCAGCGGATACGGTCCCCTCCGGGGCGGCGGCGGCCGACGGCGATCATTTCGGGTGTGAAGTCGGCGGCGACAACGAGCGACTCTGGCCGCTGGCGGAGCGCCTCGAAAGCCAGGTCGCCGGTCCCGGCGCCCAGGTCGAGCACGATCCCATTCGCCGGGAGCTCGAGCCGCCGGACGGCCTCGCGCCGCCAACCCTGGTCGCGCCCGAGCGTCATGATCCGATTGAGGAGATCGTAGCGGGACGCAATCCGGCCGAACATCTGGCGCACGAAGCGGGCGCGCGCCTCGCCCTGCAGGTGGCTCATGGCCGGGCGGCTGCGGCGCTCGCGCTCAGCTGACGAACTGCCACGGGGTGATCCGACGTTCGAGGCCGTCGATGGTGAAATAGATCCCCAAACCGAGCAGGCTCATCGCCAGCACTCCGGCATACATCTTGGGGTAGTTGAACAGCGTACTCCCCTGCAAGAAGATGTAGTACCCCAGACCGAGCCGGGTGGCGAACAGCTCGGCCACATAGAGCACGGCGACGGCGGTGCCGACCGACTGCCGCAGGGCGGTCAGGATCGCCGGCAGGCTGGCTGGCAGGTAGACGAAGCGGAACAACGCCCGACGGCCGGCCCCCAAGCTGCGCACGGACTGGATGAGCTCAGGTCGCAGCCCGGCCGCCTGGTCGCGCACCAGCACCAGAATCTGGAAGAAAAGGATCAAGAAGATGATCACGATCTTGGGCAAGTCGCCGATCCCGAGCAGCAGCAAGACCACCGGAACCAGCACCACCTTGGGGACAGGATACAACAAGTAGATCACGGGGGAGAGCAACCGGTTGAGGCGTGCCGATTGGCCCAGCACCAAACCGGCCGGGACGGCCAACGCAATCGATAGCGCCATCGATGCGACCACACGCCACAGGCTGGCCAGGAAGTGACCGCCCAGCTCGCCACCGATCTCGAGCGCAAAGCTCTGCAGCACGGTCAGCGGCCCGGGCAGGATCGGGGCCCGCACGATCCAGGCCAGCAGCTGCCAGACCACGCCGATAGCGACGGCGGCGAACAGGATCTGCCCCCGCCTCAAGCTGTCCCCTCCAGCGTGCGCCGCAAGCGGGAAACTACCTCGAGGTAGGTCTTCTGTTCGCGGAAGTTGCCTTCACCGGCTTGCGGATTGTCGAAGACCTGCGGGGAGCGATTCGGTGGCGTGCCGAGCACCAGCACCTTGCGTCCGAGCAGCGCGGCTTCCTCGATGGCGTGGGTGACGATGATCGTTGTCAGGCGGCGCTCGGTGCGCAGCCGCAGGGTCAGATCCTGGAGCGATTCGCGCGTCGGCGCATCGAGCGAGGCGAAAGGTTCGTCCATCAGCAGCAGGTCGGGGTTCAGCGCCAGGGTGCGGGCGATCGCCGTGCGCTGGCGCTGGCCGCCGGAAAGCTGCGCGGGATACTGCTCGGCCAGCGCCTGCAAACCCAGCCGTTCGAGCCAGGGGTCTACCCGTTCATGGATGTGCTCGACGACTTCATCTGCCGGGGCGTGTTTGCCATCCGGACCGTAGAAGCCGCGCACATGCAAGCCCAGACTGGCGTTCTCATGGACCGTCGCCCAAGGGAGCAGCCCATAGGTCTGCAGAATGAGCCCGGTCCGGGGCCGGGGGCGGATGAGCCGCTCGCCCCCGACCCAGATTTCACCGTCCGTCGGGCTGCGCAGGCCGGCCAGCAAGTACAGCAGCGTCGTCTTGCCGCAGCCGGAAGGCCCCAGAATCGCCCAGGCTTCACCGGCTTCCACCTGCCAGTCGAAGCCGGCAAAGACCTCCTGGCCCTGTTCGTACTTAAAGGAGACGCTGCGAAACTCGATCATGGCCTCCCCAGACCGACACCCCCCACTCGCTATGGCAAATAAGAAGCGTCCACCGACTCCGCGTAGGACACCTCGCCTTCGAGCAGTCCCTTGGCCTGCGCCCAGGCGAGCACGTCGGCGAACTGGGCCTCGGTCGGGACCGAAGCCGTCGGAAAATCAGGGATGGTATAGCTCTCAAGGAGTGGAGCAGGGACCAGGTTGTTCTCGCTCAGAAGGTCGCTCCACAGTTCCTTGTTGGCATTGACGTCCCCGACCGCCCGCTCCACCGCTGCCAGGAAGCCGCGCACGGCCTCCGGATTCGCCTCGACGAAGCTCGCCCGGAACGAGATCAGGCTGTTGCCGATCTCTGGCCGGCTGGTGTCGTCGATGATCACCCGGGCGCCGCCCTGGATGGCCAGCGACGCCAGCGGGTCTGGCAGGTTGGCGGCCTTCAACTCGCCCGAGCCAAGCAGCGCCATCCGCTCGGGGATCGCCGGCACGGCGATGGTGACGATGTCTTCCTCACTGAAGCCGGCGCCCTCAAGCAGGCGGTCTGTGGTGTACTCGATCACCGTACCCTCGGAGATCCCGATTTCGACGCCCTTGAGGTCTTCGACGGATTCAATCCCGCTATCGGCAGCGGCCAGCAAGCGGAACTGCGGGTACTCGGCCGTTGCCGTCCGCGCGAAGCGTACAACAATGACATCGATCGTGTCATCATTGTAGAACAGGGTCGAGACGATGTCGTTGATCATCGCGTCGATCTGCCCCGCCTGCATCAGCTGGTCGCGCTCGGCGGCCGATGAAACGGGGATGAATTCCACCTCAACGCCTTCGGCGGCGAAATATCCCAGCGAAGCGGCGACGTACATCGGCAGCGCATCCAGAATAGGCAGCACCCCGACACGAATCGTGACCGTCTCAGCCGGGGGCGCGGCGCAGGCGCCAAGAACCAGGCTCATGGCGAGCAGCACCGCCATCCACAGAGTCCATTTGGGTTTCATCGTTCTCCTCCTAGGTTTGTGCAAGCATCAGCGCACCGAGGGTCCCGGCGAACAACGTGAGGCTGATGATGCCGTTGATGTTGAAGAAAGCTAGATCGATCCGCGACAGGTCTTCCGGGAAGATGATGGCATGCTCATAGGCCAGCAGCGCGATGGAAACCCCCGCGCCGACCCAGTAGGGCCAGCCCAGGCTCAGCAGGGCGCCGAGCAGCAAGATCAGGAGCGTGGTCAGTGCGTGGCTTACGGCGCTGAGGCGCAGCGCCGTTCGGATACCGTAGCGCGCCGGAACGGCATGCAGACCCATCCGGCGGTCGAAATCGGCGTCCTGGCACGCGTAGATGAGGTCGAAGCCGCCGATCCACAGGGTAAGGATCGCCAGCAACAGCCAGGCAGGCAGGTCCGAGAGCTGGAAGAGTGAGCCGCGCACCGCGGCCCAGGCGCCCATCGGGGCCAGGCCGTCGGTGAAGCCAAGGATGTAGTGCGACAGAACCGTGAAGCGCTTGGCGAAGGGGTAGCCCACCACAAAGACGATCGCTCCGGGGAGCAGGCGGAAGGGAAGCGGTCCGAGCTGATAGGTGGCAAATGCCAGCACCAGGAGCGAGATGGAGCCGCCGAGCCACACGGTGCGCGCCCGGATGGCCCCGGTGATCAGCGGGCGAGCGGCGGTGCGCGGGTTGCGGGCGTCAAGCTGGCGGTCGAAGAGCCGGTTGGCGCTCATCGCCAGCGTTCGAGCGGCGACCATCGCCACCGTGATCCACACGAACTGCGCCAGCGACGGCAGGCCGTTCGCGGCCAGCACCATGCCCAGGTAGGCGAACGGCAGAGCAAAGATTGTATGCTCGAACTTGATCAGATCGAGGAAGCTTCTCGTGCCTTCAACCAGCCGCACCGGAAGGACACCTTTGTCGCCATTGCGACCTGCACCTTAGCGATCTCCTGAATTGTACCATCTTTCACAGATCGGGTGGTTCAGCGCTCCTGGCAGCAAAAGAACTGCGCCTCGTCGCAATCGGACGAGGCGCAGGCTGATTTCGTGTTCGGCTACGGTCGTCAACCGTCTGATTGGTTGCCTAGATGCCGGTCATGGACGCCCATGAGGTCCCAGGCGTCCTGCTCCCCATACAACGGGAGTCGGGTCTCGCCGTAGCTTTGCAGGATCCAATCACACTCCCATAACCCGAACTTCGTACCGTCTCGATAGACCGGCCCCGCACACGGCTGGTTGATGTCGTCCGGTAGGGAGCCGCAGATGGCTCGCAGCCGCTCAGCCGAAACCGGATCGTCGGAGACGATCGAACAGGTATGGAACCCGGCCGTGAAGGAGCCGGTGTAGAGCCGCATCGTCGGGACGCCGACTGGATATCCCTTCTCGGGGCAGGCCCCGAACGTGAGGTTGAAGTGCGACTCGTATTTTCCGAAGCCTCGCTCATCAAAGTCGCTAGGATCGGACCAGAATCCGACCTCATGGGTCACGCCCTCGATGCAGACAGTCACCGTGTAGTAGCACCCCCACCAGTGGATGTTAGGTCCGTTGGACCGAAAGATATTGAATACAAAATTGCATCCAAAGGGATCGGGTTCGCCGGTCCAAGGCCCTTCGGCAGCGAAAGCCGAAACGCTCATAACCGACAATAAGACAATCGCAATACCGACACTCACCAATAATCGAGTTTTCATACTACTCCTTTCAACTTTATGGGCATCAAATGGGCGAGTCGGGAACGGCCAGAGCTGTTCACCCGGATGTTCTCGAGTCTATGGACTCTGTTGTGAAATGATGCATTTCTCCCGTTCTGGCTCCCACGTCAGAAGTTCTCGCTTGTGTGGCAATTTGACAATCTTCGCTCTGCTATTGGGCTCATTATTGCAGGGCATCGAGTTCGCCTGGCTTACGAGGCGATTACAAACGCAGAAGGGTGCCTATGGCGTGATTCCGGCGCGTGGCCTGAAAAATCGAGCAAATGCCCGATTGTTCGGAAGGTTTGAGGATTGGGGTCAGCGGCCTGCGTCGGTCGACGGCGAGGAGGGGGTCAGTCCAGGGGCCGCGGCATGTTACAGCGAACGTTCGCTCGACTTGGGTTGATGGATGTAGCCGGGAGCGGGCACGCAGCATCCCATGCCGCTTTCAGGGCTTTCGCTGGAGATAAGGTTTCCTTGGCGGAGGCTGCGGGCGCAGCCTAGAAGCGTACGGCGACGCTGTGGACGCCGGTAGCGCCGTCCGGGCGCGCATCGCTGTTTTCGATCGTCTGCAGTTCGCCGCTGCCGTCGTACGCCCGCACGCGGAAGACGTGCCGTCCGGGGCTGAACGGCCACTCGAAGCGCCACTGCACCCAGCTGAGCGGGCTCAGGGGCGGCGCGCGCAGCTCGGCCGGCTGCCAGGGCCCGTCGTCCACCTGAACCTCCACGCTCGAAATGCCGCGCGCCCCGGCCCACGCGATCCCGCCGATGGGCAGCGTGTTGGCCGCCACGTCGAGGTTTTCGGCGGAGGCCGTATCAATGACGGATGTCGTGTGCGGGATCGCTTCCGCGCTCCACCCCCGATCCACCCAGTAGCCAGGCCCCTCTTCTGCGATCACTTCCATCCGGGTGATCCACTTCGGCTGCTTCATCCCATAGCGGTTCGGGATGTAGATCCGCAATGGAAATCCGTGCTCTTCAGGCAGGGGCTCGCCGTTCATCGTGTGGACCAGAAGGGTCCGCTCATCGAGGGCGTCCGTCAGCGGCACGCTCTCATAGAAGCCATCGGCGGACTCGATGTAGATTTCGCGCGCCTCGGATTTCAGCCCGGCCTCCTCCAAAAGGTCCTTCAGCCGAACGCCGCTCCACAGGCTGGTGCTGGTCAGGTCGCCCCCGATCGGGTTTGAGATGCACTGCATCGTCACGACCTGGCCTTGAGCGGTCCGCTGCTTCAGCTCATCGAGGGTGAGTTCGAGCGGGCGCTGCACCAATCCTTCCAGCTTCAACGCCCAGGTATCCGATTCGACGACGACCGGACGGGTGTTGATATCGATCCGGTAGAAATCTGTATTGGCCGTCAATTCGGCCCGTGTGCCCGGCACGGGCGTCAGCCGGGCAGCCAGCACGTCCTCAGGCGGCGAGGCGGCCGGACCCGACGTAGCCCCCATGCCAGCGTCTGTCCCAGGTCCCGGCAGCTCGACGACGGCCGGGTCGCCTTCAAGCAGTTCGGCGAGGCCCAGTGAGCCGATCGAGAGGGTGAGCAGTCCGCCGCCCGAGAGACGCAGGAACTGGCGGCGTGTGAGCCCGGCAGCCGGTTCGCCCGGGTCGTCGGCCGGGATCCTTGCGAGCAACCAGCC
>JBFJVD010000163.1:0-6790 GCA_041624375.1 Anaerolineales bacterium | reverse complement strand
TGGTTGTGCTGCAGCAGGTGTTCCCGGCCGAATCCCAGGTGGCGATCGTCGGCTCCACCCTGCTGATCGCCGCGCTGTTCACTCCGCTGCGCCAGCGCATCCAGCAGGCGATCGACCGGCGCTTCTATCGCCAGAAATACGACGCCGAGCTGATCCTGCGCGCGTTTGCCTCGGCGGCGCGGGACGAAGTCGATCTCGATGAACTCCGCCACCAGCTGCTCGGGCAGGTGGGCCAGGCGATGCAGCCGGCGCATCTCTCGCTGTCGCTGCTGGTTGGCGAAGAAGGCGCGAGACGGCACCCATGAGCCTGCTGGCAACCGCCCTGCCGAAGCGGAGTGGATGGTGGCTCTGGTCCAGGGTATCGTGGCTGCTCATCGCCGGGGGGACGCTGGGTCTGTATCTGGGGAGCCTGCCGGCGGCCTTCCGGAAGTGGGGCGCCCTCCACCCTGTGGTCGAATGCCGCATTTCCTGCGGCCTGCTCGGGCCGGTGGAGTGGGAGGCGCTTCAGGCGCTCGGGCTCACGCCCCAGCTCTACGCTGGATACCACATTCTCCTGGTGACACTGCTCGGCCTGATTCCATTCGTCATCGGCACGCTGACCTACCTGCGGCAGCCGGATCAAGGCTCCACCTGGTTCTTCTCGCTCGTCCTGGCGCAGATCGGATTCATGGTCCCACCGGTCTTCGACGCCGGCGTGGAAGCGCATCCTTCCCTGGCGCTGCCGGCGGCGATTCTCCTCACGATCGGACGGGCCGCCGTCCTGATCTCGCTCTACCTCTTTCCGAACGGGCGCTTCGTGCCGCCCTGGACTCGATGGCTCGCGCTCAGCGTGGCCGCCATGTTCCTGGTCATGTTCGCCTTCCCCAGCCTGCCGTTCAACCTGGTCGTCTACGAGACGACCTATCGCACCTTCAGCCCGCCGACGGTCTTGCTCGCCGCCGGCTGGCTCGGAAGCGGCATCTTTGCCCAGATCTACCGCTACCTGCGCGAGTCGAACGCCGTCGAACGCCAGCAAACCAAATGGGTGATCTACGGCTGGATCGCAGCCTTCATCGGCTTTGTGAGCTACATCTCGCCCTATTTCATCGTCCCGGCACTGTCTGGGCCCTCCCTCCCCCGGCTGCGCTACTTCATGCTGGCGCTGCCCTTCTTTCAGTTCTCGGTGATGCTGGTGCCGATCTCGACCGCGCTGGCCGTCCTGCGCTTCCGTCTGTGGGACATCGATCTGCTGATCAACCGCTCGCTGGTGTATGGCGCGCTGACCGGGATCCTCGGCTCGCTCTACCTCGGCAGCGTGGTCTTCCTCCAGCGCATCCTGCCGGCCGAGTCGGAGATTGCCGTCGTCACCTCAACCTTGGCCATCCTGGCCCTGTTCAGCCCGCTGCGCAGCCGCATCCAAGGGGCCATCGACCGGCGCTTCTACCGCCAGAAGTACGACGCCGACCGTGCGCTGGCCGATTTCGCGAACAACGTGCGCGATCAGGTTGAGCTTGGGACGTTGATTGAGGAACTGAATACGGTCGTCGAGGCGACCGTCCAGCCGAAATTCCTGTCTTTGTGGATCGCCTCCGAGCCGGCGGCCGAGGCCGCGCTGGAGACTCAGGGCAAGTCAGGATGAGGCAAGGAGGCGCTCCGGATCGGCAGCTTCTCCTGGTACGGGCCCTCTGGCTGCTGATCGCTGCGGTCGGCCTGATCGCCCTGGTGCTCGCTGCGCCGTCGCAGTTCGCCGCAATTCGCGATGGACAGGGCCCCAACCGACTTTCCGAATCGGCATTTGCGTTCTACCGGTTGACCGCCGTCGAACTGGGCTTGCTCGAAGAAGCCGGCGGCTCCACAACCCTGTACGCGGCCTACCTGTTCGGGATGGAGATCCTCTGGTTGATGGCATTCTTCGCGCCAGCGGCGCTGATCTTCTGGCGGCGCTTCGACGAACCCATCGGCCGGCTGGCAGCCTTCGCGCTGATGCTTATGGGGATCTACGCACTGCCGAGCCAGAGTTTAGGGGCCGCAAGTTTCGAGCAGTTTCCAAACATTAGTTACGGTGGACTGATCGGATTCGTCTTGTTGATCCCCTTCGCATACAGTTTCCCCGATGGACGCTTCCACCCCCGCTGGACCCTTGGACCAACCTACCTCGCTTCCGCTGCGATTGTTCTCCTCTTCCTGTTGTTCCACCTCCGTCCTCTCACGCGCGGGGTTGATGTTGCTTTGCTCCTGCTGGTGTTCCTGGCCAACGGCTTGCTCACTTTTCGGGTGCAGGTCTACCGCATCCAAAAGATATCAACACCTGTGGAACGGCAACAATCGAAGTGGGTTCTGTTCGGACTCATCGGATCGGCGCTCGGCAATATTCTCCTTGGCCTCTCTGTCTTGTTAGAGCCCGACATTCTGCAGCCCGGGACGCCGCGCTTGCTCTACCTGCTGGCCCAAGGGCCGATCTCGGTTGCTACGATGAGCCTGATCCCACTCACCATTGCGCTCTCCATCATCCGCTTCCGACTGTGGGACATCGATCTGGTCATTCGCCGCACGCTGATCTACGGAACGCTGACGGCGACCCTGGCACTGGTCTACTTCAGCAGTGTCTTCATCTTCCAGCGGCTGATCCCGGCGCAGTCGGAGGTTGCGGTGGTGGCCTCGACGCTGGCGATCGCCGCCCTCTTCACCCCGCTGCGCAGCCGCATCCAGCGCGCCATTGACCGCCGCTTCTACCGCCAGACCTATGACGCCGAGCTGATCCTGCGATCGTTCGGCCGCCGGCTGCGGGATGAAGTTGACCTCGACCGGATCTCCGATGCGCTGCTAACTGCCGCCGCCGACTCGCTCCAGCCGACAAAGCTCTCACTCTGGCTGCACGAGGCGGGGAGAAATCGGCGATGAGCGACCCGCGCGCGCGAGGCGCCCGTCCAGCCGAAATTCCTGTCTTTGTGGATCGCCTCCGAGCCGGTACCCGAGGCCGCGGCGGAGCTTCAGGGCAAACAAGGATGAAGCCAGGAGGCGCTCCGAATCGGCAGCTTCTCCTGCTGCGGGCCCTCTGGCTGCTGATCGCTGGGGTCGGCCTGATCGCGCTGGTGCTCTCCGCGCCGTCGCAGTTTGCCGCAATTCGCGACGGACAGGGTTCCAGCCGCCTCACCGAATCGGCATTTGAGTTCTACCAGTTGACCAGCCCCGAACTGCGCCTGCTCGAAGAAGCCGGCGGCTCCGCAGCCCTGTACGCGTCCTACCTGTTCGCAATCGAGTTTCTCTGGTTGATGGCATTCTTCGCGCCGGCCGCGCTGATCTTCTGGCGGCGATTCGACGAGCCGATCGGCCAGCTGGCGGCCTTCGCGCTGATGCTCCTGGGGATCTATGGGCTGCCGAGCCAGAGCTTGGCCTTCATTTCAAGCCCCGGCTCGAACACCAGCATCGGCTTGCTCCCAGAACTGAACCTGGGTGGCGCGGTCGGGGCCATGTTGCTCGTCCCCTTCGCCTACCGCTTCCCCAATGGCCGATTCGTCCCACGCTGGACACGCGGCCCGGCATACGTTGCTCCGGTCGCAGGCATCCTGCTCATTCTACTGGTCCTTGCTCAGCTTCTTTCTCAGAGGATTGGAACCGCCCTTCTCTTGCTGCTCTTACTGACCAGTGGGCTGCTTGGGTTCTGGGCGCAGGTCCACCGCTACCGCAAGGTGTCGACTTCGGTGGAGCGGCAGCAGACCAAATGGGTGTTCTTTGGGTTGGCCGGGTCGGCGGCTGGCAACCTCATCGTCACACTGCCCTACTTGCTGGAACCGGCCATTTTGCAGCCCGGGCCGCTGCGCGTCATCTATCTACTCGTCCATCCACCGGTCACGGTGGCCTCGAACAGCCTGATCCCACTCACCATTGCGCTCTGCATCATCCGCTACCGGTTGTGGGACATCGATCTGGTCGTCCGCCGCACGCTGATCTACGGATCTCTGACTGCGGCGCTGGCACTGATCTACTTCGGCAGCGTGCTCATCTTCCAGCGGCTGATCCCGGCGCAGTCCGAGGTTGCCGTGGTGGCCTCGACGCTGGCGATCGCCGCCCTCTTCACCCCACTGCGCAGCCGCATCCAACGCGCCATTGACCGCCGCTTCTACCGCCAGAGCTACGACGCCGAGCTGATCCTGCGATCGTTCGGCCATCGGCTGCGGGATGAAGTCGATCTGGATACGCTCTCGCATGTGCTGCTTTCGGCCGCCGCCGACTCAGTCCAGCCGGCCCATCTCTCCCTCTGGCTGCAGGAGGCGGCGCCCGAGGCACGGGGAGAGCGGCGATGAGCCGCCAGCGCCTGCGAGGCGTATGCCCACCACGCACCTTCTATCTTGACCTGCTTGTGACGGCGCTGATCGTGCTGCCAGCGCTCTTCTTCTTCGCTTCACGCGCGTCGCTCGCTGGGGATGGCGCTCGGATCACCGAAGCGCACCCGCCAGGAGACACCAGCGGTTTTCTCCTCCGCCAACGATCGGCCGGCGACGGCCAGCTGCAAGCGGACGACATCCTGGTCGCCATCGAGGGGAAAACGGTGGATGCGTGGCTCTCCGCGGAGCGGCTCGGCACGGCAGGGCCGGCGCGCGCGCAGGCGGCCGGCAGCCTGCGCTACTCCGTCGTTCGGGATGGGAATCTGAGGGATGTCCGGGTGGCCCTATCCGTCCCAAATCTCTTGGATCTGATCAGGGACAGCTGGATCACCTACCTCTACCTGATCTATCTTCTCGGGGTCAGTCTCCTGATCTTCTTCCGCCGGCCGCATCTCCCAGCGGCCCGCGGCCTCCTGTATCTCAGCAGCGTGATCTTCGGAAGCGGAGTGATCTTCTTCCTCGGGATACAGCCGCTCGACCTGGTGCGCGGGTGGCCGCTATTGCTGTGGCTCTGGGGAAGCATCGTCCTTTACGCAGGAGTCGCCGCCGGCCTGCTGCACTTCGCGCTGATCTTCCCTCGCCCCCGAGATATCCTGCTCCGGCGGCGCTGGATCCCGGCAGCAATCTACCTGGGTGTGTGGCTCCCGTACCTGGCGCTGCTCGTGACCGGATGGTCGGGAGCGCCGACCCATAGCGCCCGGCTGCTGCTGATCCTCCGCTCCGCTGGCGGGATGACCGCGCTCTATTTTCCGCTGGCGCTCATCGCCGCCATCACCGGATACCAGCGGTCCTTCGACGCCTCCGAGCGGCGGCAGGTCCGCTGGGTCATCTGGGGGATGGTGGTCGCGATCGTCCCCTGGCTGATTCTCTCGGTGCTCCCCGAGCTGCTTGGACGGCCTCCCTTCCTGAGCACCAACATGGTGGGGCTCATCTGGCTGATCATCCCGACAACCTTCGCCATCGCCATCCTGCGCGAGAACCTGTTCGACATCGATACGCTGATCAACCGCTCGCTGGTGTACTTCGTGCTTTCAGGGGCGCTGCTTGCGGTCTACTTCACCACGGTGCTCATCTTGCAGCGTGTAGTGCCCGCCGAATCGCAGCTGGCGCTGGTCGCCTCCACCCTCACCAGCGCGGCGCTGTTCAGCCCACTGCGCAGCCGCATTCAGCGAGACATCGATCGCCGCTTCTACCGCCACAAGTACGACGCCGATCGGACCCTGCAGCGCTTCAGCGTCGCGGCGCGCGATCAGGTCGATCTTGATGGCCTCTCCAAGGCGCTGATGCAGGCCGTTCAAGAGACACTGCAACCGGCGCACCTGACGCTTACAATCATCGAATTCCGTGAGGATGACCGACGCTGAATCGCTGACACCGAAACCGGCCTTCGGTGTTAACCATCCCACAAATTATTGAGAGGGAGCGCGATGACTGACGTTTCACCCGACGAGGCCAAAGCCGCCCAGGCTGCCGAGGCCGGACGCTACTTCCGCCACATGGCTCAGTTCGTCGGTTTCACCGAGGACGACGCGCGGGCCATCAAGGAATCCCAGCTCATCATCGAGAAGTACATCCCACACATCGTCGGCCAGTTCTACGATCACCTGCTCCGCTATCCACCGACCCGCAAGTACTTCGTGAACAAGGAGGGCGAGGTCGACCAGGAATACCTGCGGCTGCGGATGGTGCACAACACCACCTTCTGGCGGCGGGCGGCAACGGGCGAGTACGACGACAGCTTCGCCCACTACGTCGACCTGGTCGGGAAGGCACATACGTCGGATGGGGCCGACCCCAACATCTACATCCCTGAGCGCTATGTGATCGGGCAGATGGGGTTCGTACAGCACGCCATCAGCGAGGCGCTCGAAAAGGAACTGCACGAGGTCGATCCGGATTTAGAAAGCCGCGCGGCCAGGGCCTGGAATCTGCTGCTCATGGTGATTCTGGAGCTGCTCTCGCGCGCCTACAGCGGGGAGCATGAAGTCGAGGGCGAACCCACCGTCGCCAGCGTGGACTCGGCCGAAGTGCACCGGCTCGCGGTGGACACCTACGAGCGCGGCCTCGGGCTGTACCGTTCGATTACGTTCGACGAGGTGATGGTGGGCTATGCGGAGGAGGTGCCGCAGGGCGAGCGGCTCCTGGTCCAGGTCGGCGACCTGTCGATCGGCATCTTCCACCACGGTGACAAGTGGTACGCTCTGCGCAACCACTGCCTGCACCGGGCCGGGCCGGTGGCCACCGGCGAACTGGAGGGGCAGACGCTCACCTGCCCCTGGCACGGCTACCAGTTCAACGTGGCAACCGGCGAGTACCTGAACGATCCCTCGGTGGCCCTCGACACCTACCAGGTCGAGGTCAGGGACGGCCGGATTCACCTCCGCATCCCACAGGTGACAATGGGCAGCGAGCCCGCCTCGCCTGAC
>JBFJVD010000162.1:0-6819 GCA_041624375.1 Anaerolineales bacterium | reverse complement strand
GGGGCCAGCGCGGCGAGCCATTCTTCCGGCGCCCTTCGCTCGTAGAAATCCCTTTCTTCCTTCTCGGCCTCGACGCGAATGGTGCGTTTGATCTCGGGGTCGGCGACGACGACGAATGTCCAGGGCTGCATATTGGCGCCGCTGGGCGCGGAGCCGGCGGTGCGCAGGCAGGTTTCGATGACCTCTCGGGGGACCGATCGGTCGGAGAAGTGACGCACGGTTCGGCGGCTCCGCATCTGCGTCAGGAAGGCCTCGGCTCTCGCTTGCGACTCAACCGCAGGCCATTCCGGATATCCTCGCAGCGGAATCATCCGCGGCTCGCTCATTCACTCTCCTCCGCTTGGCATTTCAACAGCACCACGATACCACACACCTCCGCACAGCTTGCAAGCGCATGATGATTCTGGGGCTCAACGTCGGGAGCAACGCGGGTATGGTGAACGGACGTGGCTGGGTATCGCCTACCAGCGGAGAATTCGTCTACCTGCCGATTCCCGAAACGGAGCCGCTGGCCCAGGACGCGCCAACCTACCGAGAGCTTGGCTTTCATCAGGTGGCTGAACCGGACTTGCCGGTCCACCTCGACCCGGAGTTCCAAACCTTCACCTACGGCCACAAGCGACGCTTCGGGGACGCGCGCCTCTGGAAGCGCCAGCAAGGCGATCTGCTGTTCTTCTATGCGACGCTGGATGTGCTGCCGGACAACGAGTCCTGGGGCGTCTACGTGATTGGCTACTTCGAGGTGGAGGAGGTGGTAGACGTCCGCAAGATGGGCCGCAAAGATCTGATCCGGCTGCCTGGTTTTGCGCGCAATGCCCATCTGAAGCAGCGTATGCCGGTTGTCTCGCTGCTGGTCCGCGGCGGGCCTGGATCACGCCTCTTCCAGCGTGCGCTGCGTTTGTCTCGTCCGGATGACGTCCGCCGGCTCGAGCCCTGGTTCGCCGCACGGCTGTCCACGGTCACCGGAAAGGCCGTGGACGGCGGTCGAGCCTGGTGGCGCTGGCTGCTGGCATCGGATGATCCAGACCTTGCGGCTCTCTTCCGCCAACAACCATCGATCCGAACTTCAGCGGCATAGACCACAGCCCCCCGTCCTGGTATAAGATGAAGGAGAAGGCTCCGGCCTTCCACCGGATGTGTTGTCCATCTGACGGTGCGTAAGGGAGGAACGACGCATGTTTCGTGCGATTCGAAAGCTACTTGTGTTTCTGGATGGAATGATCCTCGGCGCGGTCGTCGGGGCTGTGATCGGCATCCTGCTGGCCCCCCAACCGGGTCCTGAGAGCCAGGAGCAGCTGCGCAAGGCGGCGGCCGACTTCCGTGAGGAGATTGACGCCAGAGCCCGTCAGGCCCGCCAGCGCGCAGAGCAGCTGGCGGAGGAGACGCGTCTGCGCGCCGAAAAGCTCCAGGCAGAGGGTCGACGGCGTGGCAAGGAGGAGCGGGAGGTCCTTGAGGCAGCCGTTTCAGCCGCCCGGGAACGATTGGTCCGGCCCGCAGCTCCAGCCGGCGAGCCGAACGTGTGGGTATCGCCTCGAGAGGCCGGCCGCTGGGAGGTTAAGCGCGAACACGCGAGCCGTGCGACCCGGCTCTTCGATCGAAAGGGCGAGGCCGTCGAGTTTGCCCGGGCGCTGGCCGAGCGCAACGGCGTGGAATTGATCATTCAGCGACGGGATGGGACGATCCAGGAGCGATCGAGCTACGGCAACGATCCCCATCCGCCTGCCGGTTAGCTCGCCGGTTCTCGTCCGCCCCCCTGGTGCCGCGCGAGGGGGCTATCCACAAGATCGCCCATGACGGTTGACCATCGTCCGAACCTGTCTGCCGACCGGCCTTCGATGCCTGGATACGGAATCCAACCGGCGGAGGATGGCCGGGGGCTATTGCCCTGGAGCTGGGCCAGCGAGCGCCTCCAACAGGCGCGCAGCTACTGGATCATCACGGTCACACCGGACGGGAAGCCTCACGCCGCGCCAGTCTGGGGGCTCTGGTTCGAGCAGGGCTTCTACTTCGCAACCGGTGATCGTTCGCAGAAGGCCGCCAATCTGCGGGCCAACGCTTCGCTGGTGGTCCACCTCGAAAGCGGCGATGAAGTGGTGATCCTTGAGGGCTGGGCGCAGGGAGTGGTCGAGGAGGGTCTGCTGAGGAAGCTCGACCAAGCATATTTCGCCAAGTATGGCGTCCACATGGCAGGCGGATCGACCTACGCGCTGCTGCCGGAAAAGGCCTTCGCCTGGGAGGAGTCCGACTTCCCCGGCACCGCGACTCGCTGGCAGCTGGCGCCCGATTCATCTTCGCCAGGCGCTTGACGCGGGATCGGGTCCACGCGCTGCAGTTGGCCCTGCGATAAAACAGGGGTAGAGAAAGGCTGACGGATGGGTTGGCACAGCGGAAACTGGTGGTCGTTCATTCGCTACGACGAGGAGCAGGATCGGCCGGAGGTGAGCCGCGAACTGCTCCGCAGGGTGGCGGGCTACGCCCGGCCGTATTGGCGCGGCGTGGCCTGGATGCTGGCGACGATCCTGGGCATCTCCCTGCTCTCGCTGATCCCTCCGCTGCTGATCCGCGACCTGATCGATCGCGCGCTCCCCAATCGCGACTTTGGCCGCCTCAATCTGCTGGCGCTGGCCATGGTCACCGTTCCCCTTGTGAACGGTCTGCTCGGCGTCGCCCAGCGCTACGTCAGTGCCTCCATCGGCGAGGGCATCATCTTCGATTTACGGCGCGACCTCTACGCCCATCTTCAGCGGATGAGCTTGCGCTTCTTCACCAATACGCATGTTGGTGAACTCATTTCGCGTCTCAACAACGACGTCGTCGGCGCGCAGAGCGCCGTGACCGGGACCCTGGTGACCTTGATCAGCAACATCGTCTCGCTGGTGGCTACCCTGGTGATCATGCTGTCGCTTGAGTGGCGGCTTACGTTGCTTGGGATCGTTGTGCTGCCACTCTTCGTGATCCCTGCGCGCCGGGTTGGCCGCACGCTGCGCCGCCTCACACGTGAATCGATGCAGCACAACGCCCAGATGAACAGCATGATGAACGAGACATTGAACATCAGCGGGGCGCTGCTGGTGAAGATCTTCGGCCGCTACCAGACCGAGGTGCGCCGCTTCACGGAGCGGGCCACCGAGGTACGTTCGATCGGGGTGCGGCGGGCCGTCGTGGGCCGCTGGTTCATGCTCGGCCTCAGCCTGGTGAGCGCGGTCGGCTCGGCGCTTGTCTTCTGGGTTGGCGGACTGTTCGTTCTGCAGGAGGCGTTCACGATCGGAACCCTGGTAGCGTTCACCGCCTACCTCACCCAGCTCTACGGACCGCTGATGGCGCTCACGAACGCCCGGGTTGAATTCGCCACTTCGATGGTGAGCTTCGAACGGGTGTTCGAGGTGCTCGACCTGCCGGTTGAAATCGCCGACATCCCGGCCGCCCGTACCCTGCCAGCGATCGACGGCCGCCTGCAGCTCGTGAACGTGTCGTTCAGCTATGCCGAGGGCGAGATCCCTGCTGCCGGACTCAGCCAAGTGAGGCGCTTCAGCTGGCGGGAAGTTGACCTTCCCCCTGCGGATGGCCGGCCGGAGCCGGAGGCCGCACCCGGCGAGGTCCGCTGGGCGTTGCGGGATGTAAGCTTCGAGGTCGAGCCGGGGCAGGTGGCGGCGCTGGTGGGGCCCAGCGGCGCCGGGAAGACTACCATCACCTACCTTGTGCCTCGGCTCTACGACCCAACGGAGGGGAAGGTCTGCCTAGATGGCCACGACCTTCGTACCCTGAGCATCGACACGCTGGCCGCCCATATCGGGATGGTCACTCAAGAGACGTATCTCTTTCACGACAGCATTCGCAACAACCTGCTCTACGCGCGACCGGAGGCCTCGGAGGAAGATCTTATTGCTGCCTGCCGGGCGGCCAATATCCTGGACCTGATCGAGGCGCTGCCGGAAGGGCTGGACACGGTTGTGGGGGAGCGCGGCTATCGTCTCTCGGGGGGCGAAAAGCAGCGCATCGCCATCGCCCGGGCGATCCTGAAGGACCCGAAAGTCCTCATCCTTGATGAGGCCACCAGCCACCTCGACTCGCAATCCGAAGCCCTGATCCAGCAGGCCATGGAAACCTTGATGAAGGGCAGAACGTCGCTGGTAATTGCTCACCGGCTCAGCACGGTCATCGGCGCCGACCAGATCCTGGTCATGGACGATGGCCAGCTTGTCGAGCAAGGGCAGCACGCGCAGCTGCTGGCGAAGGGTGGACTGTATGCCGAGCTCTACAACACCCAGTTCCAATCCCAGCTTACCCCGCCTGAAGCGGAGCTGCCGTAGCCGCTTTACCCCCGGGCCGCTGATCTGACCTTCGCCGGCCCTGCGCGCCGAAACGGGAATCTCATGCAACCCCAGCGCGTCCCCTGCGTATAGGACTGTGAAAACGAGCGAACCGCGGAGTATTCGATCCGTGCAGGAGCAGGAGAGTCAATGGCTTGCTCAAGCGCAGGCTGGCGATGCACAGGCATTTGGGCGGCTGGTCGAGGCGTACCAGCGACCGGTGTTCAATCTTTGCTACCGGATGCTCGGAGATCCGGGGGAAGCCGAAGACGCGGCGCAGGAGACCTTCTTCAAAGCCTACCGAGCGCTGAAGCGCTACGACCCCACCCAGCGATTCGTGAACTGGCTGCTGACGATCGCTTCCAACCACTGCATCGATCGGCTGCGGCGGAGACGCCTACGGATCGTCTCGCTCGACTCCCTTCCGCCCTGGAACACGCCTCGAGCCCCGGAATCGGGCCTCGAAAGCCAGCTCCTGCGGGAGGAGCAGGGAGAGGTCTTGCATCGTTTGCTCGGACGGCTGTCGCCGGTCGATCGGGCGGCGGTCGTCATGCGCTATTGGAACGATCTTTCGTACGAGGAGATCGCCCAGGTGCTGTCGATTTCGGTCAGCGCGGTCAAGAGCCGGCTCCATCGAGCGCGCAAATCCTTGGCCCAGTCCTGGGTGGAGCACGAAAAGGCGGTCCCGGCGGGGGCCGAGGGAGCCTGAGGTGGACGAACACACCCGGTTCGAAGAACTGATCTTCTCGGGAACTTCGGCCGAGGCCGGGCCTCAGCGGGATCTCGAGCGTCATCTGCAGGCGTGCCCTCGCTGTCGGCGGCTGGCGGACGCCTGGCCGGCTGTCCGGATTGAGCTGGGTAGTGCAGAGATGGCTGCCCCCGCGCCGGGATTTGCAGCTCGCTGGCTCTCGCAGCTGCAGCGCGACCAACAGCAGAGGAGCGCGAGGCAGGTAAGGCTCTCACTGGTTCTCATGACGGGCGCCGCTGGTGTACTGCTGCTCGTTCTGCTGTTCGCGATCCTGAACGCGCCGGCGGCCTATCCGACGGCAGGTTTGAAGGCGCTTATCCAGGCAGAGCGCCTGATCTCAGTAGGGAGTGAGCTGCTGCTGGCGCTGCTCGAGAGCCTTCCCGGTCCTTCCGGCTGGCTCCTGGCCACAGCGGGGACGCTTGGGCTCGCCCTGACCTTCGCCGGCTTAGGCGCTGCCTGGGTCATCCTTTACATTCGAAGCCAGGCTCTGGTCTGGCAGAACGGAGGCTAACGATGTTTAAGAAGCTGTTGCCCATCCTGACCTTCATCGCCATCGCAGCGCTGATCTTTCCCCTTCCTGCAGCCGCTGCCGGCCTGAATGACGGACGGGTCATCCTCGGGGACGAGTTCGTCCTGAAAAGCGGTGAAGTTCTTGATGGAGATCTGATCGTCCTGGGCGGCGATGTTGAGCTTGAGGAAGGATCGATCGTCGAAGGCGATGTCTTTGTGCTCGGCGGCGACGTGACGGCTGCCGGCAGGATTGATGGCGACGTGGCCGTACTCGGCGGGCAGATCTCGCTCGAGGCGACGGCGATCGTCCGCGGGGATATCTCCAGCCTTGGAGGCAACCTGGATCGTGATCCCGCCGCACAGGTGAACGGACAGGTCTTCAGCGGCCAGGGGGTGGATGTCCCCTTCGACTTCGACTTTGGCTTCGGCGCGGGTGAATTCGTGCGGCCATCGGTGGACATGTGGCGCGTCCGGCTCTCCCCGCTGATCAGCTTGCTCTGGTTCGGCTTCCGGACGGTGCTGCTGGCGGCGCTGGCTGTGCTGGTCGTTATGTTCTGGCCGACGCCTGCCGGTCGCGCGGCGGAGGCGGTGGTGGCGCAGCCCGTTGCTGCCGGGGGGCTCGGCGTGATCACGCTGGTCGTGGCCCCGGCTCTGCTTCTGCTGCTGACGATCACCATCATCCTTTCACCGGTCGCCTTGATCGGGGTGGTTCTGCTGGTGGTGGCCGGGGTCTTCGGTTGGATTGCATTGGGCCTTGAAGTCGGCAACCGGATGAAGATTGCCTTCAATTGGGAACTTCACCCGGCCGCCGCTGCCGGAATCGGGACCCTGGTGCTCACCTTCGTACTCGGCGGAATCGGTCAAATTCCGTGCATCGGCTGGATCGCGCCCTTCCTGGGCATCTCACTCGGGCTCGGCGCCGTGCTGCTCACCCGCTTTGGCAGCCAGCCCTATGCGCCGATGTCAGCGCCCGACGCAGAGGCCGTCTGACGCACGGCACAACCCAATGCAAGCGAAACGAGCCCGACGGCGGCGCCGTCGGGCTCGCGCGTGGGCTACAGGGCGTCAGGTCTCAATGTCCAGGCGGGCAAACGGGGGCGAGGTGAAATAGAGAGGGCCCGGCCCCAAGGGCATCCCATCGGCTGCGATCCGGGCCGTGGGGAAGCCGTGAAGGTGGATCCCGACGGCATCATACGGAAAGGCGTAGTCACCTTCGGCCTCGCGACGCAGCTGGTGGCCATTTTCGGTCTT
>JBFJVD010000161.1:0-6820 GCA_041624375.1 Anaerolineales bacterium | reverse complement strand
CGGCGCCGATGATGTCGGGCAGGACGCCGAGGATTTCATCGACCATGTTGCGCATTGGCTCGAGCAAACCTTCGAGGCCCAGAGCGCCGACGATCGCCGGCAAGAAGAGCAGGAAGATCAGCCAATAGGCCACATTGGCGATCGTGTTGCTCATGGAGGCCTGATCCCCGGCTTCGATGTCCGCCTGGCTGGAAAGCCGCTCATCCAGCTTGAGCGTCGTGAAGACGCGGATGATCACAAACCGGACCATGCTGGCCAGGATCCAGGCGACAACGAGCAGGGCACCGGCGCCCAGGAGCTGCGAGATGTATCCGGTAAGGGTTCCAAGCAGCTCCGTGACCGGCGCTGCCACCGTACCCAGATTGAGGACGTTGAGCACGGCAACAACCACAAAGAGCATGATCACGTAGTAGACGATCCGGGAAACCCAGTGAGCCAGGTTGATGCGATCCTCGTCTTCACCGAGAATCGGGCCCAACCGGCGATCGGCGCCGCTGCGCTCCAGCAGGCTGCGGACCACCCGGCGCACGATCAGCGCCACGATCCACCCGCCGATCAACACGCCCAGCGCAGCAAGCGCGCCGGGAAGGAAGGATCCCAGATCTTGAATAAAGGTTTCCATGGCATAAGCTCCTTTGTTCTTCGCGCCGCGCACCCTATTGCGCGCATGCGCTCCATTTCGGCCTCCTCCGGCCTTCTACTTCTTTAGACACCCTTCGGCGCCAATTCGTCACATCCGCCGGACACATTCTTTCGCGACCCATCGGGCCAACAAGCTTCAGCAAATGGATGGAGCGCCTTTCGGCGCTCCATTTAAGGAAGATGAGGGTGTTCCCAATCACCGAACCACACGGCGATATACGCCTGGCCCTTCGCTTTCGCTCGGTACAGAAGAACCGTCCGTTCAGCGCACGACCACGTAAATCCTCAGTGTGGTTTGTGGCGTCTCCGCCATATTCCCGGCGGCATCGTATGCCCGAGCCCAGTATGTGACATCGCCGGGTGCGAATCCCTGTTGGTAGCTGCAGCTGGTCGTCTGGTTGCAGGTGCGAACCACCTCCGACCTTCCGACCCCGAACCACATCCAGATTTCGATCTTCGCCACCCCCTGATTGTCGTTTGCCACTGCTGTGAACGTGATCAGGCTGTATTCCGGATGATCCCGGCCTGGCGGTGCATGGAAGGCGGATACGGTGGGTGGGCTGGCATCCGGTGTCGGCGTCGTGCCCACGACGATCTGCACATAGAAGGGGACCTCGCCGCTTGACCCCACGCCGAAGAGGACGCCGCCTGGAGTGCGCAGCATAAAGTCGGCCCGCTGCATGCCCTGGGTGCCAGGAGCTACGAGATCTAGGCTCAAGTGCAGGGTCTCTCCTGGGGCGACCACGCCCGGTAGGGGCAGCGGCGTCGCGTTGCTCATTGGATGGCCCGAGACGAAGATCACCGCGTAGGTTTCATCCCAGGTGCAGGTGCCATCGTTCTGGAGCCGCCAGGTCTTCGTGAATCCGGTCCCCGGCGCGAGGCTGGTGTTGTCCGGGATCGTGACATCCGCGACGAAATTCGCTCGGTCCGTACAGGCCGCCTCAAGGGTCGTCGTCGGGACCGGCTCGGCGGTCGCCGTCGGCGCCTCTGTGGGAGTCGGCGGTTCGGTCGCCGGCGCAGCTCCACCGACCGTGACGGTGGCCTGCGCGTAATTGCTCCAGGCGCCGGCAAGGTTTTGCGCACGGACGAAGAGGACATAGTTTCCCGGACCATCCGGAACCCAGGACCAGCGTGCGGTGAACAAGGACGGGCTCGCTTCAGCGGCGCTCTGGCTCTCGAGCAACTGGCCGTTGACGCTGAACTCCATCATGGCCACACCGCCCAGGTCGGCGCCGTGGGCGACGACTTCGACAGGGGCCAGCGGTAGCTGGCTGCCGTGCAGCGGCGCATCGATCCAGGCTTGCGTCCCGCCCGCCGGACCGGTGCTGGGACCGGCCTGGCCGCAGGCTGCGATCAGGGAGGTCACGAGCAAGAACCATCCAAGCAGGGTGCGTTTCATCTCAGCTACTCCTATGTCGCGGCCGACATCAGGGCGACGGAAACACGGCGACATTGAGAACAAAGGAGTCGTAGTGGGTCCAGCACTCATAGTCATCTGCGGCATAGGTGAGGCCGGATGGCGCATACTTGATGCCCGGCGGGTTGACGAGCATGAGCACAAAGCCTCGATTGGTCTCCGGCGCCTGCAGCCAGTCGGCGACAGCGTCGGTGACGTCGATGCTTACATAGCCGCCGGTGTATCCCAGAGAAAGCTGGTGGTAGTCCGTTCCGGCCAGGCTTCCCTTGAACCAGGGCGTGTTCGGATCTTCCTCGATACCCGTCCAGTCACTGGTGGCGAGCAGCAAACGATCGGCGCATGAGAATTTCTCATTGGTGGCGATCGTGCTGCCCGGCTTGTAGTAGCTTTCCCCCATCCGGTAGCTCAGGGTGGCCTTGTAGACCGGCCAGCCGGTGACCTCGCTCAGGTCGAAGTACACGCCGCCGAAGTAGCGGTGGGCGAGCTCGCCGCCATCCACATAGCTGAGGTCGTATCCCGACAACAGCTCGTTCGGCCCGAGATAGATGTTTTCACCACCCTGCCCCTTGTCCCAGGGATAATCCTCGCCCACGTGGTAGTGTGTGGCGGTAAGAATATTGGACGGCGTGAGCGCGTGCATCTCGAGACCCGCCGTCCCGCCGCCCGGCCAACAGGTGGTGGCCGACCGCGCCGACTCGACTTCGTTGCCCGTCGCCGGATCGATGCCATAGGCCGATACCGCGTAGCAGGACGTCACCCCCTCCGGCTTCGGCCACTGCAGGCCGGGTGGAAGCAGGACCACCTTCTGCCCCCACTTCGTCACCGTCTGCATCAGCTGGGGATCCCAGCCGCCCACCATCTCATACACCCGATAACCCTGGATCTTGGCGGTCGACCAGAAGGGTCCCCAATCCCAAACGAGTGCGGTGTAACCGTCGGCCATGGCCTCGGTGCAGATGAACGTCCCGGCCAACTGGGCCACGAGCGGAGGGAGGTGATCTATGCAGGTTGCCGGGTTTTGGGCGAAGGCCAGATTGTAGGGCGCGGCGAGCGCCGAGCCGTCGGGCGCCGGCGGCCAGCCGCCATGGCTGAGCAGTTCCATGTCTGCCAGACCGGTCAAGACAAAAGCACCGCCCTCAACCAGAACCTCCTGCGGCTGGTTGCCAAGCTGGATCGCCGTCTCCCCGCTGCCCAGACCCTGCAATTCAGCCCCAAACCAGCCCCAGCACTCGAAAGCCAGCTGGGTTCCCGCACCCTGGGAGGACCGGAGCGGGATCCCCTCAGCCGGAAAACGGAAACCTCCTTCTACGGCCGGCAGGAATTCGTGCGGATCGGCCGGGATGCGTTGCCAGGGACCGGCATCGGCAGACAGGTAGCAGTAGGCTTTGTCCGCCTGCCCATCCACTGCCAGGCCCAGCTCATCCAATTTCACCCCCGTCCACTCCTCGGTGGCACAAGGTGGATCGATCGCCTCGATCCAGATCGGGTCGCTCTGGATCTCGCCGAGCGCGGTAAAGGCGCCGACGGTATAGAAAAGGATGCCGTGAACGCCAGGGTCGTCGAACTTCACGGTCCCGCCCGGCACACTCGGCGGCCCCACCATCCCGATTTGCTCCAGCTGGGTGGATTTGGCGTCGTAGCGGTAGATCCGGAAGCCGTTCACCGATCCGGCGCCCGGCTGGATCATGAGCGATACCGTGCAGTTGGCGTAGCTCGCCGTGCCGTAGGGCTTCGCCAGCATCACTTGCTGGCCGATCAGCTTGAGGAGCGTCCCGCTCACCCAGAAGACCACTTTTCCAGGAGGCGAACCTGGCGGTGCCGGCGCATCCAGAACAGGTAGGGGTGCTTGTTCCTGCGGCTGCGCCGCCCCGCCAGGGGTAGCGCCGCCACCGCCATAGGGAACGTTGAGTGGTGAGCCGGGCGGAACCTCCTGATCCGGATTCAGCCCTGGATTGACAGCCAGCAGCTCTTCGACCGCCACACCAAATTGTGTGCTCAGATCGTGAGGCGACAGACCCTCACCTTCGACAACGATCTCCAATTCTTCCACGAACGCTTCGGCAAAGACCGGAACCGGATTCGAGTAAGCCCCCTGACCCGTCTCGTCCTCAGCCCGTACAAGGAGCAAATAGGTTCCGGCAGCTGTCGGCGACCAGCGCCAGACCACGCGTGCGGGCAGCCCACGGTGGGCAGTCGGGAGTTCCTTAGTTTCGGCCAATACCCCATTGACCCAGAGTTCGAAACGGCTCAGCGGGGCGGCAGCCAAGGCCTCCGCTTCGATCTCCACGGGCAGGCCGGCAAGAACCGAGCTTCGCGCCAGCGGCTGGGACAGCGTGACGAAAATCTGCGACGGTGGGATCTGCTCTTCCACCGGGGGCAGTCGCCACGCAAGAATGCCGAGCGCGGCGACGCTGAGCACGAGAAGTCCGAGGAGGGCCGCGCTACAGCCGTAGAGCCAGCGCTTTGATCGGGGCATGGGGATTCACCTCCAAGACTTGAATTCGACGGAAGGATGGATGGCCTGGCTGGTGCATGGAGCAGGTGACGCCGCGCGGTCCCCGCGGTCGCACCAAGATGTGGAGACCGATCGGCCGGGGAGCCGATGCCCTCGGGCAACTGTCTTCAGTCCGATCTTTTGGATAGGGGCTAGGCAAGCTGCTGGCTGACTGCGGAAGAAGTCGCGGCGGGCTTCCCGCGTGCCCCCTGAGCACGAACAGCGAGGCGCCGGCGAGGGGAAATCGATCCGGCGTGCTTGGCCGCAGCGCGCGGCTCAAGCCGACGACTGGCTGGACCACCCTGCCCCGCTCCACTTTGGAGCGAACCTCCTGAACGCCGAAGCGATCTTGCCGGGAACCCAGCTGAACGGTGTGGGATCTCATCGGATTCGGATCCCCCGGCATGCCAGGGCCAGGCAGCTTGAGGCGCATAGATTAGCACGCTTCTGTTCAAGCGCAAGACCCCCTGGCGAGATGCCACCCCAAAGACCACCCCGAAGGAGGGTGACAGCCCTCCCGGGTGAAACCCTAGACTGGCCTCACCGAGATCGAGACTGCAAGGAGGTAGAAGACATGCTTACCCATGCAAAGAGATGGCGGCAACCCGTCAGAGCAGACGATCCCAAAGGAAGTACCCAAATGAGGCCGGGGGGCCTCTACAGCCTGCAGCGCCGGGGCCAAACCGTTCAGGTGGGCCGGGGAAGAGCCTGGATCACGTTCGATGGTGAAGATCACATCCTTGAGCCCGGCGACCGGCTTCGCCTTCCGCAGGGCAAGGACCGAGCGCTGGTTTCTGCGCTGGGCACTGCTCCCCTGGACATGACGATCCGCTAAGCCTTGGCTTCACCGGACCGCACGGGAGAGGGGAGTGACCTTTGACCGACGCGCATCACGCCCGGCTGGCGCCCCGGCTCCAAAGCGCAGAAAGGAGGTACCCGCAACCCGGGCAACCGGGAGCGCACCGGCCGACACGTAGGCTCAAAGGCCTCCGCCGACATTGAAGTCGGCCCCGGAAGAGCTTCAATTCGGAGGCAAACCCAACACCCATCTGATAAGGAGCGAGGATCATGGAAGATCGCGGTTACGCCCATCCTGAAGTCTTGGTTGACACCGCATGGGCGGAATCCAACTTGGACAACCCGAAAGTTCGCTTTATCGAGGTCGATGTCGACACGGAGGCCTATGACTCCGGGCACATCCCTGGGGCTGTCGGCTGGAACTGGCAGCAGGACACCCAAGAGCCCATCCAGCGTGACATTCCAGATCGGGCACGCTTTGAGGCCCTGATGAGCCGCTCGGGCGTCGGACGCGACACCACCGTCGTGCTCTATGGCGACACGAACAACTGGTTCGCCGCGTTCGCTTTCTGGCTGCTCGAATATTATGGCCACGCGGAGAAGCGGCTGCTGGATGGTGGACGGGCGAAGTGGGTCGCCGAAGGGCGTCCGATGACGCGCGGGCGACCGCGATTGCCGACCACCAACTACAAGATCAATGCCGTCCAAGAGTCGGTCCGTGCGCTGCGCGAATTCGTCCTCGACTCGGTGCGCACGAACGGTCGCCCGCTTGTGGATGTCCGTTCACCCGCCGAGTTCAGCGGTGAGCTGCTGGCGCCGGAGAACCTGCCGCAGGAAGGATCACAGCGCGGCGGCCACATCCCCGGCGCAATCAATGTTCCCTGGAGCATGGCGGTGGCCGAGGATGGCACCTTCAAGCCGATCGCGGAACTGCAGGAAATTTACGAGTCGAACGGCGTCAGTCCAGACAAGGAAGTGATCGCCTACTGCAGGATCGGTGAGCGCTCTTCGCACACCTGGTTCGTCTTACGGTACCTGCTTGGGGTGACGAAGGCGCGTAATTACGATGGATCTTGGACCGAATACGGGAGCCTGATCGCGGCGCCCATCGAGCGCTAGCGGCCGCCGGGGGGAGGTCGAGCCAGATCGGCCTCCCCTCCGGCGCGGCGGAGGGCAGGGTATAACGCCGGAACCAGCAGCTAACCGGTTGCAGCGGCAGCCGAATGGTGCGAAGCTTGAGAATAGGTGCCGCCCCTGATCGAACATCGCAGCAGGCCATCCTGCCTGATGGATCGGCTTCCATTCAGGTACCGCCCCAACGGTCAGGCAAAGGCCTGGCATGATGCAAGCGAAGTGAGGACACGTATATGAAACCCGATGGAACCCATAGACCGCATGGGACAGCAGCTAGTTTGGGCGATGGCCTCGAAATCGAGGCGGACACGCTGCGCCAATGGCTGGAGGAAGGG
>JBFJVD010000160.1:0-6886 GCA_041624375.1 Anaerolineales bacterium | reverse complement strand
CGTGAACTGGAATGCGATGGCTGTGCTTGAGGCGTGCCTTGAGTCCATTAAATCGGCCACCCACGGCCTGACTACCGAGACCATCGTGGTGGACAATGCCTCGTCTGATGGAAGCGTGCCGCTGATCCGTGATCGCTATCCGTGGGTATCCCTGGTCGCCAGCTCAACGAACCTGGGTTTCGCCAGGGCCAACAATCTGGGGATTCATCGCTGTTCCGGGCGGAATGTCCTGCTTCTCAATCCCGACACCATCTGCCATCCAGAGTCGCTCAGCAAGCTCGTCGCCTTCCTTGATGCCAACCCCGACGTCGGAGCCGCCGGCCCGCTGGTGCTCAATCCGGATGGGACGCTTCAGCCTTCTTGCACGCGCACACCGACCCTCAGCCGCGAACTCTGGCGTCTGTTCCACCTTGATCGCCTGAAAGCTTACGGGGTCTATGACATGCGTGACTGGTCGCGCAGCATGCGCCGCGAGGTGGATGCCCTGCTGGGCGCCTGCTTGATGGTTCGCAGGACGGTGCTTGAATCGACGGGTGGCTTGGACGAAGACTACTTCATGTACACAGAAGAGGTGGACCTCTGCTACCGGATTCGTCGCGCGGGCTGGGGGGTTTATTGGGTGCCCTCGGCAGCCATCGTGCATCTCGGTGGACAGAGCACACGTCAGGCCGCGCCCGAGATGTTCCTCTGGCTCTATCGCAGCAAATTGCTGTTCTTCCGGAAGCACTATGGCCGTCTTTCGGCGGCGCTCTACAAGGTGGTGCTGGCCGCCTCCTCGCTTGCCCGGCTGCTGCTTGGGCCCCTGACCTGGATTGAAAACCGGGACCGACGGCGTGAACATTCCATTCTGCTGCGGCGCTATGGCCGCCTGCTCGCTTTGCTGCCGCGGATGTAGGTCTATTCATGGATCCGGCTGTCCACCCGCCCGCAGCTCAGCCGGCCGAACGAGGCGGCCGGTCTAAGCGCATCCTGATGCTCACCCAGGTACTGCCATACCCTGCGGACAGCGGCCCTAAAGTGAAGACACTCAATGTGCTGAAGCACCTCAGCCGGCGGCATCAGATCGTGCTCGCTTCCTTCGTGCGCGGTGATCAATCCAGCGATGTGCAAGCGCTGGAATCCTACTGCGAGCAAGTGGTGACGGTTCCTATACGGCGTCATCCGATCTCGGATATCGTCCACCTGATCCGCAGCCTGCTCACAAGGCAGCCGTTCCTGATGATCCGCGATGATCGCAAGGAGATGCGGCGCCGCATCGAGCAGCTAGACCAAACGCACTCGTTTGATGTGGTCCATGTTGATCAGCTGAATATGGCCCAATATGCCGCCTACGTTCGGCAGCCGGCCGTACGGGTACTCGACGCCCACAATGCTCTGTGGAAGCTCTATCGCCGTCTATGGCAGACGCTGCGTCCGGGCGCCCGCAAGTGGGTCCTGGGCCGCGAGTGGAAGCTGCTGAGATCGTATGAAGGCGCCGTCTGCAGATCCTTCGACGCTGTGCTCGCGGTCAGCGAAGAGGATCGTGAGGCGCTGGAAGCCGCCGCGGGCGAGTCACTGCCGATCCGGATCATCCCGATTGCTGTCGATACCGAAGAGACTGCGCGGATCCCCTTCCGGTCCGGAGCGCACCATCTGCTTCACATGGGGACGATGTTCTGGCCGCCCAACGCAGAGGGCGTTCTCTGGTTCCTTGAGGAGATCTGGCCCCGCATCCGCTCCCGTCACCCCGATGTGGTCTTCGATATCGTTGGCGCAGACCCGCCGGCTGTAATCCGAGCCTATGAGAAGAATGGTTCTCGAGTGCGGGTCCCGGGATATGTTGCAGATCCGGCCCCGTATCTGGAACGGGCCGCGGTGATGGTGGTGCCGCTGCTCGCCGGCGGCGGGATGCGGGTGAAGATCCTGAACGCACTTGCGCAGGGGCTGCCCATCGTCTCGACCGGAATTGGCTGTGAAGGGATCGCGGTGGAGCCCGGCCGGCACCTGCTCGTGGCCGATACGCCGGAAGCCTTCGCCGAGGCGGTCAGCCGGCTGCTCGAGGACCGCGCGCTCGCTCGCCGTCTTGGCGACCAGGGACGCCGGCTGGCGGAAAGCACTTACGACTACCGGGTTGTTTGTCGTGAACTTGATTCCATGTACGAAACCCTGAGGGAGCGGGCCGCAGCATGAATTGGCGCACAGGATGGAAAGACCGAGAGTTCCAGCGCCAGCTGGCGCTGTTTCTGCTTCTGCTGCTCGCCTATGTCTATGTTTTCCCACGCTGGGCGGACCCCAACCAGAATTCGCGCCTGGACATGGTTCTCGCGGTTGTCGACGACGGCACCTTTCAAATCGACAGATACGTCGAGAACACCGTAGACTACGCCCGCGTCGGCGACCATTATTACAGTGACAAGGCGCCCGGCGCCGCGTTCGTCCTGATCCCGGTCTATGCGGCCATGAAGCCTGTTCTGGAGACGCCGGTGGTTGCCTCGCTTATGGAGCGACTTGGCAGCAACGAGGCATTCCAGCAGACCTTGCGGGCAGACGGCAGCGGACTGCTGGAGGCCAAGGTGCGGCTGGCGATCCTGCAGGTGGTTGGAGCCTTCCTGGCCGCGGCCCTCCCGAGCGCGCTGATGGGCGTTTTGCTGTACCGGCTGCTGGGCCGCGCAATCCGAGACCCTCGGCCGCGGCTGCTTGCGGTCGGCGCCTATGCGCTGCTCACACCAGCTTATGCGTACAGCAATGCCTTCTACGGCCACCAGCTCAGCGCCGCATTGCTCGTTGGCGCCTACTATCTGATCGCAACCCTCCACCGCCCCCCCTCCCGAGCCAGGCTGCTGGTGGTGGGCGCGCTGCTTGGCTTCAGTGTGGTGGCCGAATACCCGGCCGCGCTGCTGGTCGTTGTACTCTCCGCGTACGCCGTATTTGTCCTCAGACGCCAGGGTCGATTGGCCAGCCTCTTCTGGATTGGCCTGTCGGGTTCGATGGTGGCCCTGGCCTGGTTTGCCTACAACAATGCGGTTTTCGGCGGCCCGCTCGAACTCGGCTACCGCTACTCCGAGCTGTGGGTTGATCAGCACGAAGCGGGATTCCTGAGCCTGACCCGCCCGCATCTGGACGCGCTCTGGGGAATCACCTTCAGTCGTTTCCGCGGGCTTTTCCTTCTTTCGCCGATCGCGCTGCTTGCACTGCCCGGCTTCGCCTACGCCTGGCGGCGACAGGAGCTGCGACCCGAGGCGCTGGTCTCAGCAGCGGCGCTTGGGACCATGCTGCTTTTCAACGGCTCCTCCATCATGTGGTGGGGCGGTTATGCCGTCGGGCCGCGCTATCTGTTGCCGGCACTGCCGTTCATCGTTCTCCCCCTTGCGCTCACGCTGGAACGCTGGTTTGAGCATGGTTGGGGCAGGGCGCTGGTGGCGGGCGCGGCACTGTGGTCGTTGATCGCAGTTTGGGGGCTGACGCTTGCCGAGCAGGCCTATCCGCCGGATACGCTGCGTGATCCGCTGCTGGAGCATGCCTGGCCGAATTGGATGGCCGGCAATGTTGCCCGGAACGCCGGCACGATCGCCGGGATTCCAGGCGCGTGGAGCCTGATTCCGTTGCTGCTTGCTCTGGCGGCGCTCGCCGCCTGGAGCCTGTACGGCCGACTCCCGTTGCTGCGCCGCGGCGGATCGGATCCGGCACCGGAGCCTTATGCTTCGGCTGCCTCAAAGGCGGCGAAGCCAGCCAGCGAAGCCTTGCAGCAGCACAGCCGCTAGGCGCCGGAAGCCGCCAAGCCAACCATTAATGCACAGCCTGGGACCCGTATGACGACCGCTGCATCGATCGCCAAGCCGCAGAAGTCCACCGCGACAGCCCATGTCGCTGCCTGGAGCGATCGTCGCTTCCTCGCGCTGACGATCGGCTCGCTTCTACTCCTGACCAGTCTTCCCTATCTTTTCGCCTACTGGTCGGCGCCGCCCGATCGGCAGTTCATGGGCATCATGCTGGATGTCCCCGACCACGGCCAGTACTTCTCCTGGATGCGCGAGCTCGGCCAGGCGCCGCTGGCCGCCAATAAGCTGACGCCAGAGCCAAACGATCCGGTCTTCTTTAATCTGCTCTGGTGGGGATTGGGCCGCATCTCCGCAGCCACCGGTTTGGGTTTTGCCGGGGCGTTCCATCTCCTGCGCCTGGTCGCTGCCCCGCTGTTCGTCCTGCTTGCCTACCGGATCTGTGGCTGGTATTTCAGCGAGGTCCGGCTGCAGCGGCTGGCGCTTCTGGTCATCCTCCTCACTTCGGGGTTCGGCTGGGTGTTGGTGGTGCTCAAATACACGCTTACCGGTGGTGAGCTGCTCTTCCCGCTCGATGTGTTCATCGCCGAGGGCAACACCTTTCTCGGTGTGCTGGCCTATCCCCATTTCATCGCAGCTGCGCTTTATGTGTATGTTTTCGACTTGTTCTTGCGCAGCGAACAGGACGGAAGAATTCGGTACGCACTCGCCGCCGGTCTGGTGGCCCTGTTCCTCGGCTGGCAACATGCGTACGATCTGGTGCTTGTTTATGGAATCCTCGGCGCCTATCTGGTGGCACTGACGTTCCGTGATCGTCGCATTCCACTTCGGCTGGCGCTTGGGCTGGGTCTGCTCGGCTTTGTGTCGTGGTGGCCGGCGCTCTATTCGGTGCTGCTGACGACCCTGAATCCGGTCTGGCGAGAAGTGCTGGCGCAATTCGACAACGCCGGCGTCTTCACCCCGAACCTATTGCATTTGCCGATCCTGCTCGGGCCGGCGTTCCTGCTGGCGCTCTTCCATACCGTGCGCCAGCGACCCTGGCGGCTCGCAGGGCTGGAGAACCGGGAGCTCTTTCTCCATGTCTGGTTCTGGGCGAATTTCTTGCTCATCTACATTCCGACCGACTACCAGATCCACATGCTCAACGGATGGCAGATCCCGATCGGCATCCTGGCGACTCGCGCCTACGTATCTCAGATCGCTCCGCGCGTCGAGAATCGCTTTCAGCTTTCCCCGCGCGTATCTTCCGCGCTGCTGCTCGCCCTGGTGGTGCCCACCAACCTCTACCTGTTCAGCTGGCGCTTTGTCGACCTGGCTCGCCATCAGGCGCCCTTCTATCTGAGCCGAAGTGAAGTGGAAACGCTCACCTGGCTGGAAGAGAACGCGACGTCGGAGGATGTGGTCCTGAGTTCGCTCACCGTCGGCCAGTTCGTCCCCGCCTGGACCGGGACCCGTGCCTTCCTCGCGCACTGGGCGCAAACACTGGACTTCTATGGCAAATCTGAAGCGGTCGAAGCATTCTACGGGGCATCCGCCGAGCATTCCTGGCGTCGCCAGCTACTGGACGATTTCAGTGTCGACTTTGTCATCTATGGTCCACAGGAGCGGGAGCTGGGTGGATTCTCTCCCGGCGATGCCGACTACCTTCAGCTGGTTCATCAATCCGCTGATGCTGAGGTCTACGCCGTGCAGGATCGAGGTGGAGCGCCATGAAGTCTCCAATGGCGACCAGCCTCCCACGGGTTGACATGGCGCACCCCGATCGCCCACTGGCAGAGCGGATCCTGGCGCTCCCTGACGCTGGCCTTGCCGCAGGGCTATTTGGGCTGGCACTCCTGATCCGGCTCCCATTCCGGACCCAGATTCTCTACCACTGGGACTCGGTCAACTTCGCTTTTGCGATGCGATCTTTCGATCTGGCCAAGGAGCAGCCGCATCCGCCGGGTTACATCCTCTATGTTTGGCTGGCGCGTCTCGTTGACCTGCTGATCGGAAGCGAGCCGGCAACGCTTGTAGCGCTCAGCGTGGCCGCCAGCGCCGTGGCTGTGGCGGCGATGTACCTGCTCGGCGCGCGCATGTTTGATGGGCGGACGGGTTTGCTTGCCGGTATTTTCCTGGCGGTTTCGCCGCTCTTCTGGTTCTACAGCGAAATCGCGCTCCCGCATACGCTGGACGCCGCCATGGTGATCCTCTTCGTCTTGCTGGCGTACGGCGCAATGCAGGGCGATGTGCGTCAGGGATACTTCGCGGCCGTGACCCTCGCGCTCGCAGGGGGTCTACGCCCACAGACGCTCGTCTTCATGCTCCCTGTATTGCTATATGCGCTGCGCAGGGTGGGTTTGCGCCATTTTGTGTCGATCGGCGGCACCGGTGTGTTGATCTGCCTTCTCTGGTTCGTCCCGCTTGCCGCCTCCGCCGGCGGAGTGGCCGCCTACTTCGACATTCTGGGCAGCTTCGCAAACCGCTTCCAGCAGTCGACCTCGGTGTTGATGGGGGCGGGCGTCTCCGGTGTCGGCGCGAATGCGGCCAAGCTCGTGCAGTACACGCTGTTCGCTTGGGGTGCTGCCATCTTTCCGGCCCTTCTGGGCCTGTTTCTCAGTGTCCGATCGGCGGGCTTTCAGAAGCCAGACGCTCGTACGATCCTGCTCTGGCTCTGGTTGGGACCCGTCCTGGTCTTCTATCTCCTGATCCACATGGGCCAGCAGGGCCTCGTCTTTGTCTACCTTCCCGTACTGTTCCTGTGGAGTGCGCGCGGGCTGCTTTCGTGGAACTCGGGTCGGCTCAGGACCGTTCTTGCTGTGCTGGTCATTGCGCTGAACGCCTCCGTTTTCCTGGTGCTGCCAGAGTTCCCGTTAGGGACCAACGGACCACGGCTGCTGACCCGATCGACGCTGGCGCGCTCCGATCGCTACTATCACTCGCGTTTCGAGGCTATTCAAAATCACTTTCAGGATGAAACGGTGGTTATCCTGGCTGTGAGCTGGCATCATGTCGAGTACTATTTGCCCAACTACCCGGTGATCCCCTACGGGATCGGGACGCATGGCGCTATTGTGACTCCACTCCTTGAGAGCTTCCAGCTTGATCCGGGCAAAGTCGCGGATGTTTCGGGAGATGAGAACGGAACCTGG
>JBFJVD010000159.1:0-6902 GCA_041624375.1 Anaerolineales bacterium | reverse complement strand
CTGTCCGTTCACCGCTGCCGCAAGGAGGTCGGTGGCGCCGCCGCTGATGTTGGGGAAGAGGCGCAGATAGACCGCATCCAGGGCCACGGTTTCCTGGTTCGTGAAAAGCAGTTCCTGTTCGGCGTCGAGTTCGGTGAGCGAATCGTGAAGCTCCAGCTTCAGGTGGTAGACCGTCGCCTCCGGGAGCGCTTCGAGGACGCCCCGCTGCTCATCCCGCAAGTCGGCTTCAAAAATCGCACGATCAGCCCAAGGCTGATCAAACAGGGTGGGAGCCGGGACATCTGGATCGGGAACGGCCGTCGGCGGGGGCGGAGTTGAGCCGGGCAGCAACCCGCAGCCGGCGAGGAAGCCGACAGCGGCCAGCGCCAGGCAGCTTGCGACCCACGCAGGGAGCCGCGGGTTGTCAGGGTCTCCAGGCCGGATGGCCATCGAAGTCCGGATGGGTCGTGAGCTGGCGGATCTCACTGCCATCGGCGCGCATGATGTAGACATCGAAGTTTCCGCTCCGCTCGGAATAGAAGGCAATCCAACTCCCGTCTGGAGACCAGGTTGGATGGATATCCCAGCCGGGACTCCGGGTCAGGCGGGTTTGCGCGGAGCCGTCGGCGTTCATCAAATAGATCTCGAAATCCCCATCCCGGCGAGAGTGGAAGGCAAGGCGGGTGCCGTCTGGGGACCAGGCGGGGGCTGCATCTTGCGCGGACTGCTGGGTCAGGTTGCGCCCTCCGGTCCCATCCGGGTTCATGACGAAAATCTCATCGTTCCCGGTTTGGCTGGTCACAAAAGCGATCAGTGAACCATCCGGGGACCAAACCGGCATGCTGTTCCAGCCAAGTGTGTGGGTGAGTCGCCGCACGCCGCTGCCATCCGCATTCATCGTGTAGATCTCGAATACAGAGACGTTGCGGATATTCGGTCCACGCCGCTCGACATAAGAGTCCCGATTGCTGACAAACACAATCTGTGTGCCATCCGGCGACCAATCGGGCTGCGTATCAATCATCGCATGATCGGTCAACTGGCGCAGGCCAGTTCCATCCGACTGGATGACGAAGATTTCCAGGTTTGAGGGGGAGTCCATCAGAGTTCGGACGAACGCCAACCGGGAGCCGTCGGGTGACCAGGTCGGTTCATGATCCCGGTCCATGCCTTGCGTAAGAGCGAGCAGCCCGGTTCCATCGGGGTTCATGAGATAGATATGGGCCTCGCCCATGCGGAAGGCGGAGAAGGCAAGCTGACCTCCTGAAACCGACACCTCGGGCGACGGTAGGGGTTCCGCCGTCGGCGGCGCAGGCGTAGGGAGGATCATGACCGCCGGGGCGCAGGCGGCGCCCACAATCCCCACCGAAAACAGAAGAACCTCGTGGATCAGGCGGAATCTCACCGGAATCGTTGTCCCCTCCACAACAACGGTCTTCAAGAAATACGGCTTTCGGCGCCGGCTGGTTCTATCGGCGGTTGGAGCCGGTTCAAGGGAGGCTGTGAGGTACAATGAATCCCGTCCGGCCCCTAGAGCCTGCCGGAGCTTCGATGGGATCGGCGATGTTCCCCATACGCGACACCATCCGTTCGCAATCCTACCCCTACCTGACCTACAGCCTGATTGGCATCAATGTGCTGATCTTCCTCTTTGAGGCTTCGCTCGGGCAGGCCGGCTTCGAGCGGCTTGTTCAAAGCTTTGGGCTCATTCCGGCACGCTTCGGCGCCACGATGGCATTCAGCTGGGTTACCGTGTTCACCTCGATGTTCCTGCATGGGAGCTGGTTCCATGTCCTGAGCAACATGTGGATGTTGTTCATCTTCGGCGACAACGTCGAGGACCGGATGGGGCACCTGCGCTTCCTGGGATTCTACCTGCTCGCCGGGGCAGGCGCCGGGCTGGCGCATGTGGTCTTTTCCCTGGGCTCGCGCCTGCCGACGGTGGGCGCCAGCGGTGCAATCGCCGGCGTGCTCGGCGCGTACTTCGTGCTCTTTCCCCGTTCGCGGGTCCTGACGCTCGTGCCGCTCTTCATCCTGCCCTGGTTTGTGGAGATCCCGGCGATGCTTTACCTGGCGATCTGGTTCCTGACCCAGCTTTCGTCGGGGTTGCTGGCTATCGGCAGCCTCGGCTTGACCGGCGGATTCGGCGGGATCGCCTGGTGGGCCCACATCGGGGGTTTTGTCGTCGGCTTGCTTACGGTCTGGCTCTTTCTCCGGCGTCGACGGACCGTGCCCTACAGCGGGCCCTATACGCAGTATTGAACGCGCGCAGGAGGCGCTCCTAACGTGGATGAGACACCCACCAAGGTCAATCCAAACCTGGCCAGTGAAGAAGAGCTTCGCCAGCTGCCCGGCGTCGGGCCGGCCCTGGCGGACCGCATCCTGGCCCGCCGGCCGTTCCGTCAGCGAGAGGATTTGCAGGAGGTGGCGGGGGTTGGCCCCAAAACGCTTGAGCGTTGGGAACCCTACCTGACCTTCGAGGCCCCGAAGCCGGAGGTCAAAGAACCCGAGGCGGAAGCCCCTGAGCCCAAACCTTCGCCGCCCCCCTCGCGCCAGCTGGTCCCGATTCCCAAGCCGCCGCAAGCTTCAGCTGGCTTCAGTCGCGGCGAAACGACGACGCTTGTGATCGGCGCCGGGGTTGTCGGTGTGATTCTGTCGGTGCTGCTGACGCTGGCCGTGGTGGCCGGGATCAATCGCACGCTTGACTTCGGCCGGCACGCGGCGCTGCAGCAGGTTCGCGCTGAACTGGCCGGCCTGGAAAGCCAGCTCGATGATCTCAACGGCCAGCTGGCGACCATCGACCAGCGCACCCAGGTGTTGGAAGGCCTCGGCGGCCGGATGACGGCCGTCGAGGACAATGTCGACGGACTGCAAGCGGAGATCCGCACGGCTGCCGAACAGGTAGGTGCCATGGAGGCGACCCTGCGCGAGCTCGATGCCAAGACCGAGGCGCTTTCTGCCCAGACCGGCCGTTTCCAGGGATTCTTGGAAGGTCTGCAGATGCTCCTGCAGGAGCTTGGCCTGGAGCCCGGGTCGTGAAGGAGGACTTGATGTCCGACGAGCAACCTGCCATGACGGAAGAGCGCGGCCGAGCTGGAGGCTGCTGGCGCGCGATCGGCGTTGCACTGCGCCTGGTGTTTGTCATCTTGTTGGGCGCCCTGCTGGGGGCTGGCGCGTTTCTTGGTGCGCCGGCTGTGTACCAGGGTCTGGTGGCGCCCATTCAGGAGAATTCCGAGCGCGTTGCGGCGTTGGAGGCGACCATCCAGCGGCTCCAGGATGAAGAACGGCGGCGGGCAGCGCAGCGGGGTGAGCAGTTGGCCGCAACTGAGAGACGGCTCATCGAACAGCAGTCGACTCTTGAAGGTCTCCAGGTTCAATTTGAGTCGCTTGCCGCCGACGTGGAGGCGCTGCAGTCGACCTCGCCGGAGATTCGACGCCTCCAACAGCGGATCGACGCGCTTGCCGAGGAGCTGAGCCAAACCGAGCAGGTGTTGGAGGCGTTCCGCGAGGAGGTTGGACAGCAGGGCCCTCCGGTGGCAACGTTGGAGCGGCGGCTCCAGCTGGTTCGGGCAATGGAACTGCTGACCCGCGCACGCCTTTGGCTGACCCGAGACAACCTCGGACTGGCGTCCGACGATGTTGAAGCCGCGCGTGAAATCGTCCAGGCGCTCGTCCAGACCGCCCCCGACGACGAGGTCGAGGAGCTGGAAGCCATTCGGGATCGTTTGGACCTGGCACTGGGGGTCATCCGCACGTCGCCCCAGCTCGCCGAGGACGACCTGGAAGTAGCCTGGCAGCTTCTGTTGGCCGCCACTGCATTTGAGCCCGAAGGATGATCGGATCCAACCTTAACAGCGTGCCAGAGGGCGCGTCTTTTAGGAGGAGTGAGGCTTGATGAACGAAGAAGATAAGCTGCCCTTCGAAGCCGAAGAGCCGCAAGATCAGCCGCAGGAGCCGGCGCCCTTCGAAACCGAAGAGCCGCAGGATCAGCCGCAAGAGCCAGAGCCCATCGAATCCGAAGCGGCGCCTGAGCCGCCGCCTCCCCCGCTGGAGATGCCCGAGCCGCCGGCACCTCCCGAAGCGCCGGAGCCGCCGGAGGTGGAACCGCCGCCGAAGGAGCCGAGCCGGGTCGGTCGGCTGGCGCGCAGCCTGCTGCGCTGGACGGTGGCGCTGCTGGTGGTGTTTGCTGTCGGCGTCGGCGCGACCTGGTTCGCACGCGTGCAGCCCCAGGCGCAGCGGATCGAAACGCTCGAAGCCGACCTGGCGGCGGCTGTCGCCTCCCGAGACGCACTCGACCTGGAAGTGCAGGCGTTGCGGACGGTCAGAGACGAGCTGGCGGCGACCCAGCGTCACCTTGAGCTGCTCCAGGTGCTGGTGGATGTGACCTCGGCGCGGCTGGCCGTGGAGCAGGAGGATGTGCTCAGCGCGCGGGCGGCGCTGGCCGGTACGGAGGCGCGCCTGCGGGCTCTTCAGCGCCAACTCTCCGGCGGCGAGGCGAGCGCGGTCGCCGGCATGCTCGACCGGCTCCAGCTCGTACTGGACGAGCTGGACGAGGACGCCTTCGCTGCGCAGCGCGATCTGGAAGTGATGGCCAACAACCTGATCGCCCTCGAACGTTCGTTGTTTGGGGAATGACGGGTTCCGCAGCCGCGAACTCGACCCAGAACGCATGAGGCCCCGCCAATTGGCGGGGCCTCTTCGTTGTGTCTTGGTTCGCTAATAACGGAGCAGGGCACCGATGCGCCCGGCCTTTTCCAGGCTCGGATTGTCGTGGATGATCTGGATCTCGCCCCCGTCGGCGATCACTCGCCGGACCGCCATCTCGACGGCGTCCTCGATCTCGGAAAACGTATGGCCGCAGAAGGGACAGGTCTCGAGCGACTGGGCTGTCAGGTATCCACAGCCCTGACAGCGGTAGCCGGGCGCCTGGAAACCTTCGCTCACCGCCAGGATCTGAACCTTCCCCGCGTGCACGGCCTCGAGCACATCGTCGAGACGAACAACGCCTTCGCGGCCTTTGGCGGCGTTGGTGATGATGGCGTTCACCAGCTTCTCGGCTTGCGCGTGCTCGCGCGCCTCCGCGACTCCGATGGCTTTCTCGAGCACTTCGACGGTCCCCGCGGTCATCTCAATCGGGAAGGTCCCCACCACCAGGCTTCGCCAGGCCTTGGGCAGCAGCGAGAGGAAGAGCGAGACGTTTTCTTCTGTCCCACCGACCATCAGGCGCCGGACGCGCAGGTCGTGGAAGCGGCGGGCAGCCGTGTCGGCAGCAACCTTCAAGTTGCGCTCGGCAATCTCTTCGCTGTCCGGTGTTGGATCGGAGCGTCCGCCGCGACGGCCAGCGGCCTGGGAGCCGCCTCCGTGCTTCATGTGGCGGACTGCGGCCCCATGCGTGCCTTCGAGCTCCTCGAGTGTGCCCAGATGGAAGTGGAACAGCCGGGCGGATTGGCGGTCGACGAGGGCGATGCCGTAGTGGGCGTAGTTCTCGAACAGGTCGGCCAGGGGTTTGACATAGGGCTGATCGAGCAGCCGGGCGCGGCTCCTGACCGGCAGCGAGAGGGGCATGGCGCGGAAATACCCGTCGGCGGCGCAGGAGTAGAGCGCCAACCCGCGGCCAGCCCAATCGTATTCATGCTCGATAAAACGCTCCATAGCCTGGGCATCGGCGGGTGCCTGGCGCTCAAAAGGTTTGACAAGCTGGCGCAGTTTGAGTTTGTAGGTGTCGGCAGCGCCGTCCGCCGGATCGACGTTCAAGTACACACTGAGGACCGGTTTCCCAGGTCGGTATTCGACGAACTCACGCAGGCTTTCCTGGGTCAGCATCGTCTCCCTCCTTCCTACTTACCGGAGCGCGCCTTGCGCGGTTGTCAGGGTCGAGGGCTGAGGGTCACCGTTACTTCGACCGTCTCTCCATTGCGCTGAATGGTGAGAACGACATCCTGGCCGGGTGAAGTCTCATTCAGCAGGTAGGAGAGAAGATCACCGAATTCGCGCACCGGATCCCCATCGATGGCAACAATCAGATCGCCGCCGGCACGGATCGTGCCGGATGAGTCGCAGGGCGCTGCGCCGATCACGCCGGCGCGCTCGGCCGGGCCCTCCGGCTGAACGCAGGTCACATAGGCGCCCGTGGCGTCGGGTGGGAGCCCAAGGGCCTCCACCGTGCGCAAGTTCCAGCCTTCCGCCGGCAGACTTGAGATGCCAATGAAGGGATACTCGTAAACTCCCTGCTCGATCAGCACGGGGACCACCCGCCGCACGATATCAATGGGCACAGCGAAGCCGATGCCGGAGTTGACCGGGGTGCCGGCCGTGGGCACCGCTTCGGTGCGGATCGCCCGGTTCACGCCGATCACCTCGCCGCGCAGATTGAGCAGCGGGCCGCCCGAGTTGCCGGGGTTGATGGCGGCATCGGTCTGAATGATGTCGCCGGCGGTGAAGAAGCCGCCCCCGGGCGCGGTTCGCTCGGAATCCAGCGTACGCCCGAGCGCAGAGACGATTCCGATCGTCATCGTTCCGGAGAGACCAAAGGGGTTGCCGATCGCCACCACCTGCTCACCCACCTGCAGCTCAGATGAGTCGCCCAGCGGCAACGGAACCAGCTGGTCGGCAGGGACCTCCACCTTGATCACCGCCAGATCGGAATCCGGGTCGGTGCCAATCACCGTCGCCCAGGCTTTCAACCCGGACGGGAAATCGACCTCGATCTCCGTGGCGCCGGTCACCACGTGCTGGTTGGTGACGATATGACCGTCCATGTCGATCACGAAACCGGAGCCCTGCCCGGTCGGTACGTCGACGCCGTCGCCGCTGAACGTAAGGATGTTGACGATTCCGGGGTTGACGCTCTGGTAGAGCGTCACCAGCAACTCACTCAGTGAGTCGGAGAGGGGCTGGTTGGAGAGCACGGTCGGCGGCGCGGT
>JBFJVD010000158.1:0-6943 GCA_041624375.1 Anaerolineales bacterium | reverse complement strand
CAGCGGCCGGCCGGAAACCGGCGGCTCAGCCGTTGGTGTGATCGTCGGCGTCGGCGTGGGAGTCGGGGTCTCCGCCTGGGCAAGCGCAACATGACGCGGCACCGTGAGCAGTCCGGCGGTTAGGATCAGAAGCGAGACGGCCAGACGAAAGGCGGAACGGGCGAGTGGGTGAGAAGCGAAGTGGGTCATGAGACCTCCGAAGGCACAGATGGCATCGCAAGCATGGTAGAGAAGACATCAGGCGGAACGATCTTTCCGTCCAGCATGAAGACGGCGCGGGTGGCAAAGCTCTTCACACGTTCATCGTGACTGACGACAAGCACCGTCCTCCCCTGTTGATGCAGCTCGGCGAACAATTGCATGACCTGATCGCCGCTCCGGGTATCCAGGTTGCCGGTCGGCTCATCGGCCAGCAGGAGCGCGGGATCGTTGATGAGCGCGCGTGCGATCGCAACTCGCTGCTGCTGCCCCCCGGAGAGCTCGCCGGGCCGATGGTGCATGCGATCGTCCATACCGACCCTTGCCAGCATCTCCTCCGCCCTGCGGCGTCGTTCCCTGCGGGATATGCCGGCGAATCGCAGCGGCAGTGCCACGTTTTCGAGCGCCGTCAGCGAAGAAATGAGGTGGAACGACTGAAATACGAACCCGACATGCCGGCGGCGAAAGGCCGCCAGCTCATGCTCATCCATCTTTCCAAGTTCTTGGTCCTGCAGCCGAATACTGCCGGCTGAGGGCCGATCGAGGCCGCCAATGAGATGCAGCAGTGTGCTCTTGCCAGACCCCGAAGGACCGAAAATCGCAAGGAACTCACCAGCTGGCACCTCAAGGTCGACGCCCGTAAGGGCGTGTACCGTCTGGCGGCCCATAATGTAGGTCTTGCGGAGAAGCTCAGTGCGGATCGTCATGCCAGGCTCAGTAGTAGAAGAACGGCCGGACCAGCGAGAGCGAGCTTAGGCTGGCGAGGAGGTACGAAGGCAAGGCGAGCAGCGCCAGCTGGGCGGCGCCGAGCAAGAGCAACCCAACCATCAGACGCGGGCGGGAGATCTCAGCGCCGGTGCGCGCACCCACAAAGATTAAGAGGAGCTGCCAGAAGAAGTAGAGATCAATGAAAGCCAGCGCGAGGCCCAGGTACAACAGACCGCCTTCCGCCGAGCTGCTGGCGAAGCCGGAGAGTCCGGGCTGCAGGATCGGTTGGCGAGCGAACACCGTCCAGGCAATCCGGACGAGATCGCGCGCGATGAAGGGTACCAGCGCCCACGCGGCGAGGTTTGACGTCCGGTGCCCAGTCGTCGGCGAGCCAAGCCAGGTGAAAAGGACATGCAAGGCGACGCTCAGGAGAAGCCAGCCAACCCAGGTGCCAAGCACCGCCAGCGCCGCAGGAAAGACATAGACAAAGACCGGACCCGACAGGGCCGCAAGGGCCTGCTCAATCTGTGCCATCTGTTCAGGGGTGTAGATCGGGCCAGGGATCGAGGGATCGGATATGGGCAGCGCCGGAGGGGCCGGCGGGAGCAGCGCCGCGGCGATCAACACCAGGGCAACGGCTGTCGCGGTGCGCAGAACAAGCGGCCCACGCCAGGATCTTCGTTCCTCGGAGAGAATTGCCGCAAGTTCTTGCCGGGGGTGGAGCAAGACCCCGAGCAGCCGTTCGCCAAACCCGCGCGCGGGCGTCTCCATCGTTAATGTCGCCTCAGTCATTGCACTCCCTCCAACGATTAGCTGCAGGCACAACTGCGCCTGGCAACTCCATTGACGTCTATCAGCCGAAAAAAGTTCCGGGTAACCTCGCTGCCGGAAAGACATAAATATCGTGATTTTTATATCTTGCCCTTCGCCGAATGTCAACCGTCGATTGACGTAGGCCAACTCATCCTTCCAGACGAGGTTCGGGCTTCCGGTATAATCAGGCTCGTGGCCGAGACCGACCGCGTGATCTCTCCATCGTCTCGCAGTGAAGACTTGAGCGAAACCAGCCTTCGCCCTCAGACACTGTCCCAACTGATCGGGCAGGATCGGGTGAAGGAAGTGCTTTCGATCCTGATCGAAGCCGCCCGCGCCCGTGGTGAGGCCCTCGATCACGTCCTCTTCTACGGGCCGCCCGGGCTCGGCAAGACCACCTTCGCCCATATCCTGGCCAACGAAATGGAATCCCAATTGAAGATCACCTCCGGCCCGGCGATCGAGCGCGCCGGTGATCTGGCCGCAATCCTCACCAACCTTAAGGCCGGCAACGTGCTCTTTATTGATGAGATCCACCGCCTCGGCCGCGCAGTCGAAGAGATCCTCTACCCGGCCATGGAAGATTTCGCCCTCGACCTGACGATCGGGAAGGGACCCAGCGCCCGCTCGATCCGGCTCAAGCTGCCCCGCTTTACGATCGTCGGGGCGACGACGCGCCTGGCCTCCGTATCCGCGCCCCTTCGCACCCGGTTTGGCGCCGTTCAGCGCCTGGATTTCTATGAGCCGGCAGCGATGGAAGCGATCGTCAGCCGGGCCGCCGAACTGCTCAATGTCGAAATTGACGACGGCGGCCGGACCGAGATCGCCCGCCGCGCTCGCGGCACACCACGCGTCGCCTTGCGGTTGCTGCGCCGGGTGCGCGACTATGCCCAGGTGCGCGCCGACGGCCGCATCTCACAGCGCGTGGCCGATGGGGCGCTTTCCTTGCTGGAAATTGATGAGCTCGGCCTCGATGATTCCGACCGGCGTGTGCTGAAGACGATCGTCGAGAAATTTGATGGCGGACCGGTCGGGCTGCAGACCATCGCCGCCTCCATGAGCGAAGAAGCCGACACCATCATGGACGTCGTCGAGCCCTACCTGCTCCAGCTTGGCTTTATCGATCGGACTTCCCAAGGGCGCCTGGCCACCCCCCGTGCCTACCGCCATCTGGGGCTCGAACCGCCTGATTCTCCACAGCCTCGACTCCCCGAGATCTAATCCATGGAAGGGCTATCGCTCCTCGGACGATGGCTTGCGATCCTGGGGCTCGGCCTGGCCGCCGTTGGCGGTCTGCTCTGGCTGTTGGGTCGCCTTCGGGTGCCGCTCGGCCGCTTGCCGGGCGACTTCAGCTTCCAGGCCGGTGGCGTTACCTGCTTCGTGCCCCTGGCCACCTCGATCCTGGTCAGTCTCTTCCTGACGCTGGCCCTCAATCTCATCGCCCGCTGGTTAGGCCGCTAACCCGTGCGCACCGCAGACTTCGACTACGACCTGCCCCCTGCTTCCATCGCGCAGCGGCCAGCCGATCCGCGCGATTCTTCGCGATTGATGGTCCTTCATCGAACCGACGGGCGAATCGAGCACCGCATCTTCCATGAGCTCCCCGAAATCTTGCGGCCCGAAGACCTGCTCGTCCTCAATCAGACTCGGGTGATCCCAGCGCGGCTGCAGGCGGAGAAGATCGACACCGGTGGACGCGCAGAACTTCTGCTCCTCCAGCGCCTCGATGACCGGCGCTGGAAGGCGCTCGTTGGGGGCCGGGGCCTGCGCCCTGGCAGACGACTCCGGTTGTCCAATGGCCTCAAAGTCGAAGTGGCCACCGACCTGGGCGGGGCCATACGCGAACTGATCTTCAGTCAGCCCGTTTCCCAGGCAATCGAGCGCATCGGGGAAATGCCGCTTCCGCCGTATATCCGGACGCCGCTCAGGAATCCCAATGAATACCAGACCGTCTACGCAGCCGTCGCGGGATCGGCGGCGGCACCGACGGCCGGCCTTCACTTCACACCCGCGCTCCTGGCGACGCTGCAGGAAATGGGGATCCGGCTGGCCTTCGTCACGCTTCACATCGGCCTAGACACCTTTGCCCCGGTGACTGCAGAGGATCCGAGCCGCCACTCCATCCACACGGAGTGGTGTCAGGTACCGCCAGACGTGGTGCAGGCCGTTCAGGAAACGACGGACGGCGCTGGGCGGGTGATCGCCGTCGGGACGACCAGCGTGCGCGCCCTGGAGACCGCCGCCCGGGCGGCCGTTGGAGGCGCCCGAATCGGCGTCTTTGAAGGACCGACTGATCTGTACATCCTGCCTGGCGCCCGCTTTGCAGCCGTCGACGGCATGCTTACCAACTTCCATCTGCCCCGTTCGACACTGCTGATGATGGTCAGCGCCTTCGCAGGTCGCGAAAACATCCTCGGCGCCTACGAGCTGGCGATGCGCGAAGGCTATCGGTTCTACTCCTTCGGCGACGCGATGCTCTTACTCTAATTGACATCGAGCCGGTTGTATGGGATACTCTCCCCGACGCACCAGAAAGCGTCCCCTCCCGTGCTATCCCATGCATAGAGGAGGTGGTGCCCATGAGTAAGAGCGATCGTACCTGCGCTGCGGCATCCCTCCTCGTGTTGAGCTAGTGGACGCCGCAGCGCACTGAAGGGCCGTCCTTCATGGACGGCCTTTCGCATCCTGAGCGACCAACGATGACCACCCTACCGCTCGGCAAACTCGATCCCGACTCGCTCGCCCGCCTCATCGCCGAACATTCGGGAGAGCATCCGCGTCTGGTCCTGGGTCCCGGACTTGGCCTGGATTGTGCCGTCCTGGATTATGGCGACCGCTACCTGGTTGCCAAATCGGATCCAATCACGTTCACCGCAGAGAACATCGGCTGGTACGCGGTCCATGTGAACGCCAACGATATCGCCACCACCGGTGCCCGGCCGATCTGGTTCCTGGCGACGATCCTGCTCCCTGAGGGGCGCGCCAAAGACCGCGATGTCGAGGCGATCTTCGAGCAGATCCAGCGCGCGTGCCGAGCGCTCGATGTGGTCTTCATTGGCGGCCACACCGAGGTGACCACGGGACTTGATCGGCCGATTATCGCAGCCACCATGCTCGGTGAGGTGGCCCCAGAGAGGCTGATCACGCCGCGCGGGGCGCAACCGGGCGACCGGATTCTTCTAACCAAGGGCGTTCCGCTGGAGGCGGCCGGAATCCTGGCCACTGACTTCGGGGACTCGCTTGCTGCGCTTTCGTCAGAACTGGTGTCGCGGGCGCGGGGCTACCTTCATGATCCCGGCATCAGTGTTGTGCCCGAGGCTCAGGCCGCAGCCGCCGCTGGCGGCGTGACGGCAATGCATGATCCCACCGAGGGCGGGCTTGCCGCCGGACTTTGGGAGCTGGCTTATGCCGCCGACGTACGTCTGGAGGTTGATCATGAGAAGATTCCCATTCCGGAAGCGGCAGGGGCGATCTGCGAGGCACTCCAGGTGGATCCCCTGCGCGCCCTCGCATCCGGCGCGCTGCTGCTGACTGTTGCAGGTGATCGCCTGGAGACCGTGCGGCGCGCCATCGAAGACGCCGGGGTTCAGGTCACACAGATTGGACAGGTGAGACCTGGCGAGGGCGTGGTTATGCGTCAGGCGGACGAGAGCATCGAGCTGGAGTGGCCAGCACGCGACGCCCTCGCCGAATGGCTCGAGCGCAAGACCGACCGTTGACCCGGGGGCGTCTCAATCCCCCAATGAGATCCCAAGGCCGCGCGCGGTCTCGACAGCATCGCCATGGATATCCACACGCTTCGGAAGCGCCAGGGCTTCGCTCAATGAGACGTCCGTCACCTCTGTGCCTTGCAGTGAGACCATACGAGCGTGCTTCTGTTCGTTGGCCAGCCTGACTGCCGCAGCCCCGAAGCGGGTTGCCAGCCAGCGGTCAAAGGAGGTCGGCGAACCCCCTCGCTGAAGGTGCCCGAGCACCGTGACCCGGCACTCCATCCCGCAGACATCCATCACATGACGCGCAACCACGTTGCCGATGCCGCCCAGCCGTCCGACCCGCAGCTCGTCCCCCAGACTGGCGTAGACTTGGCTGCCGCCGACCGGGTGGGCCCCCTCGGCTGCAGCCACAATGCTGAAATGCCGGCCGGCCTGGGCGCGCTCATGAATGACGCGGCAGATCGCATCAAACCTGAACGGGATTTCAGGGATCAGGATGACGTCCGCGCCGCCGGCCAGGCCGGCATGCAGGGCGATGAAACCGGCATCACGCCCCATTAATTCAAGGACCATCACCCGATGATGAGATTCGGCGGTGGTATGCAGGCGATCGATCGCTTCCATCGCTGTGCTGACTGCGGTGTCGAAACCGAACGTGACATCGGTTCCGCCGATATCATTGTCGATCGTTTTGGGAACACCGATGATCGGGCATCCCTTCTCGCTCAGTTCGAGGCTGATTCGCAGCGTCCCATCCCCGCCGACGACGATCAGCGAGTCGAGCTCCAATTCGTGGATGCGATCGACCACCTCGTCGGAGACGTCCCTGACAACTTCCTCCCCGGCGATCAGCACTTTGCGAGCAAACGGATTACCGCGGTTGGCCGTGCCGAGGATCGTCCCGCCGCGAGGGAGGATCCCCCGAACGTGATCCGGGGTCAGGCTGAGCGTTTGGCGAGGGTCGAGCAGGCCATCGAATCCATTCCGAATTCCGATTACCTCACACGCATAGTTGCGGATGGCCGTCTTGACGACCGCCCGGATTACGGCGTTGAGCCCGGGCGCGTCGCCTCCGCCGGTCAGGATTCCGATTCGTTTCATGCGCTCAGACGTAGCGCCCCTATTCGTCCGACTGCCGCGGGCTCGAGTCCGCCCCAGAGCGCGATCCCTGTCGCTGCGTAGCGAATGGCGATCGCCGCGCTCCGGTATCCCGATCGATCGAGGGCCAGCATGGCCGGATTGGGATAGACCAGCAGGCCGAGTTCACCTTTCGCTCCGGAGAGCGGAGCCGCTGTAATCGCCATCGCCCCGACCTCGCGCATCGCCTTCGCCAGTCCGGCGCCCTCCACGTTCTGCTCGACACCGGAAATCCCCCAATCGGCCCGCATGCGGCACTCCCGCAGCACCTGACCGAAGAGAGACTCCGGCCCAAGGGAGAAGCGGCGCGTGCCAACTGATTCAAGGAAGCGAAGCGCCTGCTGCTCTCCCTGCCGGCTGGCAATTGCGAGGTG
>JBFJVD010000157.1:0-6996 GCA_041624375.1 Anaerolineales bacterium | reverse complement strand
GCGCCCGACAGGTCCTCGAGCAGCCGGATGGATGCGTGATTTCGGTGATCGTCGGGATCGTCGACTCGGTGGTCTTGAATGTCGAATAGGGATCCAGCCCTGCGCAGCCCCGAGCCCACGGTGGTGGTCTCAGCCGATATCGAGGAGAACGCTGCGCAGCTGATCGAGAGCGTCCTCACTCCGGCCGGCATTCGGGCCTGGCCTGACACGGCCGACGCGCCGTCGCCCGATGTTCTGGTGGTCGATATCTCCCAGATGCGGGGCGATCCGCTGGCAATGCTGCGTGCCCGCCGCAGCCGAGGCGATGAAACTCCGGCGATCGTCCTTGCCGCCCACATCCCGACGGCGCGCATCCGCGACCTGTTCCGACTCGGAGTCGGTGACCTGCTGCTCAAGCCTTTTCGTCCTGAAGATCTGCGCAAGGCCATCTATGAACTCACCGAAGCGCGCTCGGCAGTGGTGACCTCGCAGCTGCTGGCACGCCGGCTCCAAGCCTCGCGCGACGAGCTACGCCGGCGGACCGAAGAGATCCGCATGCTCAGCGAAATCGGGCGAGTCGTCGTCAGCCTGAAGGACCTCGATGAGATCCTGACCCGGGTGGTCGAGGCGGCGGCCTTCGTAACCGGCGCGGAGGAAGCCAACCTCTACCTGGCCGAGTCCGGAACAAACGAAATCGTGCTGCGGGCCAGCAAGCAGGCCGGATCAACCAAAGGGACGCTGCAGCGCTTGCGCATCAATGACACACTTGCCGGGACGGTCTACCGGACCGGCCAGCCCGTTCTGCGCCAGCCGATGCTTGAAGGGGGGCCGGTGAAGGTTCAGACCGGCTTCCTGGTGCAATCGCTGATCAAGGCGCCAATCCGTGCTCGCAATGAGGTGGTCGGCGTGCTCGGTGTCTACAACCGTTTTGCCCAGCGCCCATTCACCGAGCACCATCTCACGGTCTTGATGGCCCTTGCCGACTGGGCGGGGGTTGCCCTCGAGCAGGCACAGTTGCTGGAACAGGCGCGCACGGCTTTCCCGGAACCGGCTGCGCCGGCCGCGACGCGGCGGGAAAGCCCGGCGATCGAAAGCGTACCGCCGGACCTGGTCCGCGGCCTGGATCGCATGATCGGCAGCCTGGAACGCCTGCTGCAGCGACATGAAGGTGACTTCGATCCAGAGACACGGGGCGAGCTTCAGCAGCTGCGTGACGGCCTGATCGGGCTTGGCAATCTCCCCATCGCCGTCCTCGATCCCGGCCGGTCACGGGAACTGGTCGACCTGCCGGGCCTGGTGCTGCAGATCGTCGAGGAGATTCGACCTGCCGCCGCGCGCCACGGGCTCGAGCTGATCACCGAACCGGGTGTCCCGGTGCCACTCTTCAGTGGAGACCATTCGCGCACCCGGCGGGTGATCGAGGCACTGGTGATCGCCGCCATCCGGCGAACGAATCGCGGCCGGATCGTTCTCGGCGTTCACCGCTTCGAAGTTCGCGAAGGGAGGAGCGACGATCTGCCGCTGCCGGACATGCCGCAGCTTGGAGACGGCATGTGGGTAGCCGTCCGGGTGGCCGACACCAGCGCCGGACTGTCGCCCGATACGGTCCGCGCGCTGACGGCCGACCAGGTCGACCCGGACAGCGGCCAGGTTGGCGCGGGGCTCACTGTCGGTGAGATTCGCATGATCGCAGAAAGCCTCAGTGGCACGTTATGGTACGATCAGACGCCGGCCAGCACATCCATCACCTTCGCCCTACCGATCCAATAGCTGGAGTCGATCTGCATGGCCAAGCCGATTTCCGTCGAAATCTACACCGAGAGCCACCGTATGCTGGGCCGAATCGACGCCGGGACGCATGGCCTGTTCGGCTTTCTGAACGTCCCCACCCGTTCCTCGATCGAGGTTGAGGGGGCGCATCTCACCCGCCTCCACCAGCCGGCGCGCATGGTCGCACGCTACAACCGCCTGTGGCTCATGAAGCACGAGATCGTCGCCATCCTGCTCAGCGCCCGCGCCGAGCTTGGCCCGATGACGATGGTGCGGGCAGGCTACTCTACCGTGGTCGCCCATTGGGTTCACATCATGCTGGGGGGCTACGAGCTTCGGGGCGCCGTCGAGACTTCGGGGCGCTTTGACTTCGACGCACTAATGGTGGAAGGGGAGCGGATCTTCGTCCCGATCTATAACGCCGAACTGACCGCGATCCTCTTCCCGAACATCCGCGCCGATTCCCTGGCTGCGCTCTTCAACCGGGAGATGGTCGACGCCATGTCCCTGCTGCCGAAGGAAGAAATTCCCCACCAGAACGGCACGCCCTGATCCCGGCGCAGCTGTCGGTCGCTGACGGCGGCCGTTTCACGCGGCACGTGTGAATCAGGGCACCTCGCCCTGGAGGATGCGGGCCAATATGGCCCGATCCAGATTCCCGCCCGACACAATGCAGACCACCGTGCCGCCGCCGGCCGAGCCGGTGAGTGCAGCGGCCACCGAAGAGGCTCCGGCGCCTTCGGCGACGACCCGGTTCCGCTCCACCAGCAGGCGGATGGCGTCGGCGATGGCGCGCAGGCTCACGGCAATCGAGCCGTCCAGCAGCCGGCTGGTGAGGGGCCACATGTTGGGAAGGACGCTCTTGCTGCCGATCCCATCCACAAAACTGGGCACATAATCCACCGACTGCGCTTCCCCGGCCTTCCATGAGGCGGTGAATGGCGCGGCCGTTTCCACCTCGGAGGCCAGGATCCTCGCCTCCGGCCGCACCGCCTTCACGGCGATCGAAATCCCGCTGCTCAGACCCCCGCCCCCATACGGAACAATCACGGTATCCACCAGCGGCAAATCCTCAACAACCTCGAGCCCGATGGTTCCGTTCCCGGCGATGACGGCGGCATCGCTGACCGGATGAATAAACAATCCCTCGGCCTCCGGGTATGAGCCCTGCAGCATGATCTGCCACCAGTCGTCAAACGGCATCTTGACGATGGAGGCGCCCAACCGCTCGATGGCATCGAGCTTGGTGCGCGGCGCATGATCTGGAACGACCACGGTGCAGGGCAGGCCCAGGCGCCTGGCGGACCAGGCCACGCCCTGGGCCATGTTGCCGGCGCTGGCGGTGATCACACCCGCGCGCAACTTATCCGGTGGGGCCGAGGCGATCGCGTTGCCCGCCCCTCGGACTTTGAAGGAACCGATCGGCTGCAGGTTTTCCAGCTTGAGATAGATCTCGGCCGGCGCTCGCTCAAGGTTCAGCCTCACGAGCGGGGTTCGGACGGCGATGCCCTGCAGGTTCAGCTGGGCCCGGCGAACCCTATCCAGGTCAACCGACTCAAGCGGCTCCATGGCGGCCGCCTCCCAGCTCGACCAGGGTTCCCATGCCGCGCGCACGCGCCTGCTGGTAGATGTGGTGGGCGGAGGCGACGTCTTCCACCGCCACGCCCAGCGACTTAAAGAGGGTGAGCTCTTCCGCCGACCGACGCCCCTCAATCTTGCCGAGCAGAATCTCGCCAATCTCACCCCGAATGTGGTTGTCGCCGACTGCGCCCTCCTTCTTAGGGAACAGAAAATCCCCGGCCTCATTCAGTGTTGATTCGCGGCGGTCGACGAAGAGTCGAGATCGTACGATCGCGTTCGTATCCAGCTCGCGGCTGAAGGGGACGCTCGACCCAACCGCATTGATGTGTGCGCCCGGCGAGATCCATTCCCCCATTAGAATCGGCTCGGGGGCGGCGGTGGTCGTACAAATGATGTCGGCTGACTCAACAGCTACCTGCACAGATGGGCTGACCTCGATCTCCAGCCCATGGCGATCCCCCTCCCGCTCGGCATACCTGCGGGCATGCCCGGCATTTCGGCTCCACACTCGAACCCGGTGCACAGGACGGACGACTCGCATCGCCTCCAGATGGGTGCGTGCCTGCACGCCGGTGCCGAGGATCGCCAGATCGCCGGCGTTATCGTTGGCCAAAGCTCGCGTCGCCACGGCACTTGCAGCCGCCGTTCGGATCGCAGTGATTTCACTGGCGTCGATGATGGCCAGCAGCCTGCCATGCCTGGTCTCGAACAGCAGCACGGCGCCTTGATGGGAATCGTAAGCTGTCCCATGGTTGCCTGGAAACACGCTGACCACCTTAATTCCCATCGCTTCGATGTCGCTTAGGTGGGCCGGCATCATGCCCAACGCACCAACCTTCTCGGGCAGCCAAAGCACCGGCCGCAGGGGGTTGATCGCCTCGCCAGCGGACAGCGTCATGAGCGCCTGGGCGACCACCTCGATGCATTCTTCCATGGGCAGCAGGTGGGGCACCTCTTCCTGATTGACGATCAACACTTCCATCGCCGTCCTCCTCCATCTTCTTTCCAGCCCATTTACCTAGCCCGAGGGCAGCTCCGGCTCGCCCAACTCGAAGAACGAAGCAAGCTCCTCCCGTTCCGTAGCCTCCAGCGGCAGCTGGAGCGCTTCGCGCACGGGTTCAAAATGGGCCGGCCGGCGCGGCCCGATGATCGGCGCGGTGACCAGCGGGTGAGACATCACCCAGGCCAGGGCCAGTCCGGCCATCGAAACGCCTCGCGCAGCTGCAGCTTGCTTGAGCCGCGCCATCCCGGCGAATGTCGTCCGGTTCCAGAGCTTGAGGTAGGGTCCGGGCCGCAGAGTCATGCGTGAACCTTCGGGGTACGAGTCCTCGAAGCGATACTTGCCGGTGAGCAGCCCACCCGATAGGGGACCGAACGGCGTGTATCCTAACGCTTGATCCGCGACAAGCGGCAGCAGCTCGTGCTCGTCCTGCCGCTCGAGCAGGTTGTATGGGTTCTGAACCCAGTCGAAACGCGCCCAATGGTAACGGTCGGAACTCCAGAGCGCCCTGGCAAGTTGCCAGGCCTTCAGATTGGAGGCGCCGATGTACCTGATCTTCCCCTGGTGGATGAGATCGTCGAGCGTTCGCAGCGTTTCTTCGATCGGCGTGGTCGGGTCCGGCTCGTGGATAAGGTAAAGGTCAAGATGATCAACCCGTAAGCGACGCAGACTGGCCTCGACCTGGCTGTAGATATGGCGCCGGGAGAGCCCGCGGTCATTCGGACCCTCGCCGACAGGATTGAAGACCTTCGAGCTGATCAGGAGGCGGTCACGGACAGCCTGTCCTTTGGCTGCCAGCCAGCGTCCAATATAGGCTTCGCTCCGACCGCCGCCGTAACTGTTGGCTGTATCGAAGAAGTTGATCCCGAGGTCGAGCGCCATGTCCATCAGGACGCGCGCTTCTTCCTCGTTCTCGCCCATGCCAAAGAATTCCGGCGCACTGCCCACACCGCCGAAGTTTCCGCAGCCCAGCCCAACTTGCGAGACCCTGAGCCCGGTGCGGCCGAGTTGGACGTACTCCATGAACATTTGGCTCCGCTGAGAAGGAAGGGCATGAGGACGGGCATTCCGGCGGCGGACAAAGGCGATCAGGCCTTCGGTCTTGCCTTCTTAAACAAAATCAGTGTATCATCTGCCGTATGACGGTTCTACCGCGATCCGGTAGACGCCACCGCAAGATGGTTAGGATTTGAGTGGGGATCCGCATTGCCCTCCGGGCGACCCCTGGGGTTGGTCGGCGGACAGCACACCCCGCTCTTGCGTTCCCCGCCTGTTTCTTCACCTGCCGTTGGGTGCCTGGTTACACCTGATCCCTGGTCGGTATCCTTAGCGTCGGGGGGATCCTGTCCGGCGCATGCGCCGCCTCGCGGCGAGCAGTTGGGCCAGCGCAAGCAATGTCACCTGTACTTTGGGGTCTGCATCCATGTCGCCGAGGGAAAGGAGGCGCCCAGGTAGCGAGTGACACATCTTCGCAACATCCGTTGACCCATCTCTGGAGGAGGAGCAAGGAATGAGCAAGCGCGTCTTTTTTATCTTGACCGCCCTGGCGGCCTTTGCCATCGTGCTGGCCGCCTGTGGGGGAGCGCAAGCCCCACAGGTGATCAGCCTTGGCCACATGGGGCCGCTGACCGGCGGTGCTGCGTTCCTGGGACAGGAGCAATTGAACTTCAGCAAGGTCGCAGTTGAGATCTTCAACGAAGAGACCGGCCTCAACGTTCAAGTTGTTGAGGGCGACACGATGATCAACCCCGACGAGGGCAAGATCGTCGCCGAGCGTTTTGTCGCCGACGACACGATCTTCGCGGTCATCGGCCCGGCGGGCAGCCAGGTCTGCGCTGCCACCCAGCCGGTGTTCGAAGAAGCTGGCCTGGCACACATCACCCCCTCATGCACCAATCCCGATCTGACCAACCCGGGCACGGCCACCTTCTTCCGACCCATTCCGACGGACGCTGATCAGGGACCGACAGACGCCCGATGGATGGTCGAGCAGCTCGGCGCCACGTCGGCCTATCTGGTCGATGACCAGTCGAGCTATGCGGTCGGCCTCGCTGACCAGGTGGAGGCTGCCCTGAATTCACTTGGCGTCGCCGACGTCCAGCGCGCCTCCGTGACACAGGAAGAGACCGACTTCTCCTCGCTGGCGACGACGATCGTCAACGCGAACTCCGACGTGGTCTTCTTCCCCGGCCAGATCTCCGGCCAGCTGGGCAACCTAATCGCCCGCCTGCGTGAGCAGGGTTGGGAAGGGACCTACTTCCTGGCCGACGGCGGCTTCGATATCAGCTGGACCGAAGCAGCCGGCGCCGCCGCGGAAGGAGTCTACGTCTCTTTCTTCGCGCCAGACCCGCACGACGTCCCCTCCATGAGCGAGTACAACAGCCGCTATGAGGAGCAGTACGGGGAATTTGGTGCGTTCGGTGGACCGTCCGCGCTGGCTGCCCGGATCGCGCTCGACGCGATCAAGGCCTGCGTTGACAGCGATAACCTGACGCGCCAGTGCGTGCGAGATGGGATCGCCGCCACGAACATCACAAGCTCGATTCTCGAATTCGGCGTCTCGTTCGATTCGAACGGGCAGCTGAACGGCGGACAGTTCTTCATCTATCAGGTTCAGAACGGCGCCTTCGTTCTCGTCGGCCCGTGATCTTGATCTGAGAGGCATC
>JBFJVD010000156.1:0-7005 GCA_041624375.1 Anaerolineales bacterium | reverse complement strand
CGGATCATTTCTGGCCCGGGCCGCTTACGCTGGTCGTCTGGCGTAAGCCGGAGCTGCCGGCCATGCTTGGACCGGGGCGGACGGTGGGCGTAAGGGTGCCTGATCACCCTTTTGCGCAGAAGCTTCTGCGCGCCGCTGGCCCGCTGGCGACAAGCTCGGCCAACCGTTCAGGCGGGAAAAACAACACAACTGCCGACGGCGTATTTAGCCACCTCGGCGGGCAGATCGAGCTTCTCATCGATGGGGGCTCAACGCCAGGCGGCACACCTTCCACTGTGGTTGACTGCACTGACGACGAGCTGCGGATCCTGCGATCCGGCCCGATTGCGCCCGAAGACCTCTGGGCTGCCCTGGACTGAGGCCGGCTTCACCGCGGTTCACGCGAAGGAATCCGCGCTGCGATTTCGAACTGCCCCGCATACCAGCGCAGATAGGTTTCCATGTGTTGCGACCAGTAGTCCGGCGAGTGGCCGCCGGGGTACAGATGCGCTGTATACATGAGCTCGATTTCCTCAAGCCGAGCGATCAGACTGCGCGTGTCATGAATCAGGGAGTCGCGGTCGCCGATATCGAGCCATAGCGCCGGCCTGGCCGGGACGGCCAGGTCCCGCACCCAGAAGTAAACGTAGGCGCGATCGAACTCTGGAACGGCCGGGCTGTGGAGCCCGACAGCGAAAAACAGGTCGGGATTCTTGAGTCCGATCCGAAATGCCCAGGCTGCCCCGCGCGATAGCCCGCCGATAGCCCTCGATCCCCGTTCGGCGCGCGCTGGATAGGATGCCTCGACATGCGGCAGCAATGCCTCGACCAGCGCCGTCTCCAGGTCCATGCCGCTGCGGTCGCGCGGCATCACCATGAGCATGGGAGGAATTGCGCCGGAGAGGATCAGCGCGTCGGCGGCCTCATCTGTGCCGAGCTCATCCCATTGGGCATCGCTCGCGCCCAGCCCATGGAGCAGGTAGAGGGTGGGCAGGCCTTCGCTGCCGGACTCCTCAACGCAGGGCGGCAGATAGATCCGATACTCCAACGGTCGGGGGTCGGAGCGGATATCCAAGGCCCCCTGTTCGATGTTTCCTGTGGTTTCCGAACAGGCGGGAGGCGTGTGGATCGGCTTGGGCGAAGGCCGCGCGGCGGGTTCGATCTCGCTTAGGATCCCGGCCGGGGTCGGAATCGGCGCCCTGGGCGCAGGCGGTGGGACCGTCGCGGGGGCGGCGCAGGCTGTCGCCAGGAGCAGGAGGGGGAGGTTGCGAAGCCACATGGTAGAAAGAAAACCCGCCGGCCGAGCGGATGACCGCTGGTCGGCGGGGGCGCCTGTTGCCCTCAGTGTAGGCGGCGGCGGCATCGGCGTCAAGGGGGGTTCCTCAATCGCTCAGCCGAAGCGACCCTCGACGTAATCTTCCGTGCGCTGATCCTTTGGCTGGGTGAAGATCTCCTTGCCAGGGGCGTACTCGACCAGCTCACCATTCAGCAGGAACGCGGCATAGTCGGCGGTCCGTGCGGCCTGCTGGATCGAATGTGGTACGAGCAGGATCGTATAGTTCTGCTTCAGCTCCTGCAGCGAGGCTTCGACGCGCCCCGTGGAGATGGGGTCGAGGCCGGAAGTGGGTTCATCCAGCAGAATGACATCCGGCTCGAGTGCCAGCACCCGCGCCAGGCAGAGCCGCTGCTGCTGGCCGCCTGAGAGCGCGACAGCCGGGTCGTTGAGCCGATCCTGTACCTCGTCCCATAGAGCGGCTGCCTTCAGGCTGCGCTCCACCGCCTCTTCGAGCACCGTAGAGGACCGTTCGCCGGCCAGCTCGAGGCCATAGGTGAGATTCTGGCGGATCGTCATCGGCAGCACCACGGGGCGGGCGAAAACCATCCCGACCTTGCGCCGCAACGCGATGGTGTCGATGCGAGGCGCGAGGACGTCTTCGTCATCGAGCAGGACCTGACCGGAGAGGGCCACTACATCCGCCAGGTCGTTCAAGCGATTGATCGTGCGTAGGAGAGTCGATTTCCCGCTGCCGGCCGGGCCAAAGACGACCGTGATGGCGTTGGGGGGGACGGAGAGGCTGACTTCCCGAAGCGATTCGGTGCCGTCGGAATAGGAGACGCTGAGCCGCTCGATTCGCAGCTTGGCCCTCAGGCCAGCGGCAGCGGGGCGCTCCACCTCGCCGGCCGAATAAGCCGGTGGAGCCGCCGCGGTTGGGTGCTCGGCCATCACCACTGCCGCCTAGCGCGAGCCCGCGAGCGGATGATGGTTGCGATGGAATTCATCCCCAGCACGAAGACCAGCAGGACAAGCGCCGTCCCGTACTGAATCTGTACCGGCATGCCCGGCACCTGAGTCGAGATCACGAAGAGATGGTAGGGGAGGGCCATCGTTGGATCGAAGGCCGACCCTGGCAGCCGGGGCAGGAAGAACGCCGCAGCGGTGAAGAGGATCGGTGCCGTCTCTCCGGCGGCTCGTTCCAGGCCAAGGATGATCCCGGTGAGGATGCCGGGCAGTGCTTGCGGCAAGACGATGCGCCGGATCGTCTGCCATTGGGTTCCGCCCATCGAGATGCTGACCACACGGAAGCTGTTAGGGACGGCGCGCAGCGCCTGCTCGGAGGTGCTGATGATCACTGGAAGAGTCATGATCGCCAGGGTCAGGGAGCCGGCCAGTATGCTGGTCCCGAAGTTGAGGAACAGGACGAACAGGCCCAACCCGAAGAGGCCGTAAACCACCGACGGGATTCCGGCCAGGTTGATGATGGCAATTCGGATGGCCCGCGTCCAGCGATTGTCCGGCGCGTACTCGGCGAGGTAGACGGCGGCGCCCACACCGAGTGGGACGGCGACAACAGCCGTTCCCAGGGTGAGCCAGAAGGTACCGACGATCGCTGGCCAGATTCCCCCGGCGCGCATGCCGTCTCTGGGCATGGCGCTCAGAAACTCAAGGGAGACGGCCGGCGCACCGTTCAGGGCGACGAAGACGACAATAAGAATGATCGGCGTGACCGTCAGGAAGGCGATCGTCGTCAGCAGGCCGAAGCCGAGCCGTTCGATCCGGTTGCGCTGGGCAGATGTTGTTCTTGCGGCCATCGCTTACGAAAGCACTTTCTCGGCGCGAACCTGCTGGCGGAACACGACGCTGGCGGCGGTGATATTGATCGCCAGTGAGATCAAGAAGAGCAGGATGCCAATAAGGAACAGCGTGTGGTAATGGACACTACCGTTCGCCACCTCGCCCATCTCGGCCGCAATCGTCGCCGTCATCGTTCGGACCGGCCGGAAGAGCGCCAGTGGGCTGGTCGGGAAGACCGGCGCGTTGCCGGTGACCATCATGACGGTCATGGTCTCGCCGATGGCCCGGCCGATGCCCAGCATGATCGCGGTGAGGACGCCGGAGCGCGCAGCGGGCAAGGTGACCCGCCACATGGTGTACCAGCGGGTTGCGCCCAGCGCGAGTGCAGCGTCGCGGTAGGTGCCGGGGACGGCATCAAGCGCATCTTCGGCCACGCTGACGATCGTCGGGATGGCGATTGCGCCGAGCAGCAGCGCTCCGGTGAGGGCGGTCAGCCCGGTGGGCAGCTCGAGCGCTCGACGCAGGAAGGGCCCAAGCACCAGGATGCCAATGAAACCCAAGAGCACGGAAGGCAATCCGCCGAGAATCTCCACAAGCGGCTTCAGGATTTCACGCGCCCAGCGAGGGGCGATCTCTGCGATGTAGATTGCGGTCAGCAAGCCGAAGGGGATCGCCACCAGCGCGGCCCCGAGCGTCACCACGATCGAGCCACCGATGAGCGGAAGCACACCGAAGTTGTCTCCCTCGATCGGATACCAGCGCAGGCCGAACAGGGCGCGGAGCGGGACCTCGATGACGGCCGGGGAACCCTCACGGAGCAAGAAGATGAAGATCAGGCTGACGAAGAGGATGGAAGAATAGCCCGCGAAGCGGATCATGCGTGTGATGACGAACTCGCTCCAGCTGATCTGGCGCATGGGTCCCTCAGGGAGAGAGAATGGGCACGAACCCGAGCTGCAAAACGATCTCTTGTGCCTCGGCTGAAAGGATCCAGTCCAAGTAGGCCGCCACCTGGCCGGCCGGTTCCCCTGCCGTGTACATATAGAGGTCGCGGGCGATGGGGTAGGCGCCGCTATTTACGGTTTCGACGGAGGGGAGGATGAACGGCCCCTGCGGCGACAAGCCGACGGCAACGACCTTGACTTCCGGTGTCACGTAGCCCAAGCCATCATAGCCGATTGCATTGGGGTTGTCGCGCACTTCCGCTGTAATCCCCTCGGACGATGGCAGGAGGAGCGTATCCGTGGAGAACAGCGTGTCGTCGTCCTTGTTGCCTTTGCGCAGGACCTGTTCCAGAAAGTAGACATGCGTACCCGAATTCGTTTCGCGTGAAAGGCGAACAATCGGACGGTCCTCTCCGCCAACCTGCGCCCAATTGTCGAACTCACCGCTGTAGATGGCCGAGATCTGGTCGATCGTGAGCTGCTCAATCGGATTGTCGTGATGGACGATGATGGCGATTGCATCGCGGGAGATGATGAACTCGATCGGCTCGATGCCATTCTCAATGGCGGCTGCTTCCTCTTCCGGCTTGATCTTGCGTGAGGCATTGGCGATGTCCACTGTGCCGTTGATCAACGCTGCGATCCCGGTGCCAGAACCGCCGCCCGTCACCGATATGCGCACATCGGTATGCTCGGTCTGATAGGCCTCGGCCCAGGCCAGCGCAAGATTGACGATCGTGTCTGAGCCTTTATTTTCAATCGTGTCGCCGATGGCGAGGGGACCCCGATCCCCCCCGCCGCGACCGGCGCAGCCAGCCAGCAGGTAGGACATGAGGAGGACAAGAATGGCCAAGAATCGGGGTGGATTTTCGGAGATCACGATGGCGATTATAGTGCGCATGGGAGACAGCTTCAAGGATTATCGACAAGCTGTGCAGGGCTGATATGTGCAGGGCAGGCAGGTCAGTAGTGTACAATCCGGATCATGAGCGAAGCGCCCAATCACACGAAGATCGTTGTCCATTCCCTGGATTTCTACTATGGACCGGTTCGTGCGCTCAGTCAGGTTTCCATTCAAGTCCTCGAACGTGAAATCACCGCGTTGATCGGGCCTTCGGGCTGCGGCAAGTCGACCTTTCTCCGATGCTTGAATCGAATGAACGATTCGATCCCCAACACTCGCATTGAGGGGACGGTGCTCATCGACGGGCTGGATATCTACCGTCCCGAGATCGACCTGCCCGACCTGCGCCGCCGGGTAGGGCTCGTATTTCAGAAACCCAACCCCTTTCCAAAGTCGATCTTCGCCAACGTCGCCTTTGGCGTGAACGCGCTCGGGATGGCTTCCTCCCGCTTGGACCTGGATGAGGTGGTGGAGACTTCACTTCGCCGGGCGGCGCTCTGGGAAGAGGTGAAAGACAAGCTGGATGAGGACGCGCGAGGTCTCTCGCTGGGCCAGCAACAGCGGCTTTGCATCGCGCGTGTGCTGGCGGTCGAGCCGGAGATCATCCTGATGGACGAGCCCTGCTCCGCGCTTGATCCCATTGCGACGCTGCGCATCGAGGAGCTGATGCGAGAATTGAAAGAGCGGTATACGATTGTGATTGTCACGCACAACATGCGGCAGGCGGCTCGTGTGTCGGACAAGACCGGGCTGTTCTGGCTCGGAGAGCTGGTTGAATTCGGCCTGACATCGAAGGTCTTCACACGTCCGGATCAGCAGCGGACTGAAGACTACATCACCGGCCGGTTGGGATAAGCGTGTCCTCAAGAGGAGGTGCCGCATGACTCAGCCATTGCGGACGGCGTATGACCGGGAGTTCGCCGGCATTCGCGAACGGGTGCTGCGCCTGGGTGAGCTGGTCGATCAGGCTATTTCCCGATCTCTCGATTCCCTCCAGCGAAGGGATACCGTGCAAGCGGCACAAATCGTTGAGGATGACGCCGAAATCAATGAGCTGCGCTTTGAGATTGAGGAGGCATGTCTGGCGCTCATCGCCACTCAGCAACCGGCGGCGAGTGACCTGCGCTCCGTCATTGCGGCGATGAATATTGTCGTCGACATCGAGCGGATGGGCGATCATGCCACCGGCATCGCCAAGACGGTCATCCGCATGGGGGATGAACCGCTCCTGAAGCCACTGATCGACATCCCAAAAATGGTGGAAATCGCCCGGGGCATGCTGCGCGAAAGCTTGCAGGCCTACCTTGACCGCGATGCAGCCAAAGCGCGTGAGATCGCCACAAGAGACGATGAGATCGATCATCTCTACAAAGCGATCTTCGACGAGTTGCTCGAGATCATGGCCAAAGATCCCAGCAGCGCCACCCGCGCGACCTACCTGCTGTGGACGGCCCACAATCTCGAACGGATTGGCGATCGAGTGACCAATATCGCGGAACGCGTCATCTTCGCCAGCACCGGGGACATGCAGGAGCTGAATCTCTAGCCCCGTCGGATTCCGTGATCATCCTGGTTCTTTAATTCGGTCCATCGGCATGGATCCTTCACTCACGTCTGGGTACCCCTCCGAGAACGCCTCCCCACGATTGACCTGGGCTCAGGGACTGCTCCTCCTGGCCATGCTGGTCCAGGTTGGGCTCCTTCTCCAGCGCCAGGTCGTCCCTCTCCTTCGCCGGGTCGCGCTCCGCTGGCAGGAACCGGCGATTGTCCGCAGCGCCGAACTGGCTTTTGGCGCGGAATTCAGTGATTACATCCAGTTCCTGCGTTCACGCGTGCCTGCGGATGCTACGGTTGTGATCCCTCGTGACCCATTTGGCAGCCCCTTCGCCCATGTAGGGATCATGCAGTACTTCTTGTTCCCGCGTGAGATTGTCAACTGCCCTCCGGGCGACCAGGCGGCCTGCGTTCAGTCCCTCGGCGGCTCTGGCACCTATCTTCTTGCGCCGGATTCAAGCTTCCCACCACGGCAGGCCCTTCCGGCAGCGCGGACGTTTGTCTCCTTTAAGGGCGAGCGAGGCTACTTCTCGCCGCCCGTGCGCTGACGG
>JBFJVD010000155.1:0-7012 GCA_041624375.1 Anaerolineales bacterium | reverse complement strand
TAAGGGTTCGTCGTGAGCCGTATTAAGGGGTGGATGTCATATCCGGGTGGTCTTCTTTCCAGTTGGCTAGATGGTAATCCGGCGATCGCTGGAAAGCGCCCCGACAACCGTCGCAGCAGAAGTAGTATGTGGTCTCTTCGTGTTCTGTGGAGAGGGCCGTGCCGGTGTCCACCTCCATCCCGCAGACCACATCGTACGCCTTTGCCATGCCACTTCCTCCTTCGTTGAAAGCTATTTGCGGATCTTCACTCGCCGCAAGCGCAGCGAATTGGTGACAACACTGACCGAGCTGAAGGCCATCGCAAACGCCGCCAGGACCGGGTGGAGCTGCCGGAGAAGATCCGGCGCCCAGTCGAACGGGTAGAGAACACCGGCAGCGATGGGGATCAGGATCACATTGTAGCCGAACGCCCAGAATAGATTCTGTTTGATGTAGCGGATTGTGGCCGCGCTGAGCCGGAGCGCCTCGGGAACGCTGCGCAGGTCGCCGCGGATCAGCGTTACATCGGAGGCTTCGAGCGCGATGTCGGTTCCTGTGCCGATAGCGATGCCGACATCGGCCTGTGCCAGCGCAGGCGCGTCGTTGATCCCGTCGCCAACCATGCCGACAATGTGGCCCTCAGCCTGCAGCCGCTTGACGTATTCCGACTTTTCGCCCGGCGCGACCTCGGCGAAGACGGTGTCGAGGTCGACTTCTTTGCCGATTGCCTGTGCCGTGGCCGGATTGTCGCCGGTGATCATCGCCGTATGAAGCCCAAGCTGCCTTAACTCGGCGATGGCCTCCCGGCTGCCATCCTTTACGGTGTCCGCGACGGCCACGATGCCGGCCGCTCGACCTTCGACGGCCAACCACATGGCGGTCTTCGCCTGCTGCTGAACCTCGGTCGCCTTTCCCGCAAGACCGTTCAGGTGGACCTCTTCGGCCTCCATCAAGCGAAGGTTTCCAACCAGCACGCTCCGTCCGTCAACAGCGCCTCGTACGCCCTGACCTGTGATGCTTTCGAATGTCTCCGGTTCCGAAAGCTGGAGGGCTTGTGCTTCTGCGGCCCGAACGATCGCATGTCCAAGCGGGTGTTCCGAGCCGCGCTCCAGGCTGGCCGCCAGCCGAAGCACATCCACGACGCTGTAGCCTTCCGCCGGGATGACGTCCGTGACCGATGGCTCGCCGCGGGTAATGGTGCCCGTCTTGTCGAGCACCACCGCCGTCAGCTGGTGCGCCTTCTCAAGCGCCGCGCTGTTCTTGAACAGGATCCCAAGCTCGGCGCCCTTCCCGGTGCCCACCATGACGGCCGTGGGAGTTGCCAGTCCCATCGCGCACGGGCAGGCAATGACAAGAACGGCGACCAGCCGGATCAGGGCATCGATCCAGGTTGCGCCGGGAACGAGGAGGGTCCAGACCGCGAATGTCACCAATGCGATGACCACGACAATAGGCACAAACACTGCGGCCACTTCGTCTGCCAGACGCTGAATGGGGGCCTTGCTGGCCTGGGCCTCCTCGACCAGCCGGATGATCTGCGCCAAAGCCGTCTGTCGACCGACCGCCGTCGCCTGGAACTTGAGCCTGCCAAGCTGGTTGAGCGTCGCGCCGATCACAGGGTCGCCGACAGCTTTCTCGACGGGGAGGCTTTCCCCGGTGATCATGCTCTCATCGACCGCGCCCTGACCATCGAGAACAATTCCATCTACAGGGATCTTCTCGCCAGGCCGGACGACGACGGTGTCTCCTACCTGGACAGAATCGATGGGCACTTCGATTTCTTCGCCATCGTGTATGACCCGCGCGGTCTTCGGACGCAGGCCAATGAGGCGCTTGATCGCTTCGCTGGTCTGTCCCTTGGCTCTGGCTTCAAGCAATTTCCCCAGCACGATCAAGGTGATGATCGCCGCCGCGGTCTCGAAGTAGACGTGGCCCGGTGCAATTCGCAGCGTGACGAATACGGAGTACAGGTAGGCCACACTGCTGCCGAGTGCCACCAGAACGTCCATATTCGCCGTTCGATTGCGCAGTGCTTTCGCTGCGCCCTCATAGTATTGCCAGCCGACGTAGAACTGTACCGGTGTGGCCAGCGCCCACATGAACCCATCGACCCATTGTGCGTGCGCCCAGGGACCCAGCAGGTTGAAATCGCGGGCCATGCTCAACAGGAAGAGCGGCAGGCTGAACAGCACGCCTACGAAGAAGAGCTGCTGTTGGCGGCGAATCTCCGCCTCACGCGCGGCGCGCTCGGCGTCTTCGGGCTCGGTGTCGGCGTCGGTGTCCACGACGCCATAGCCGATCCGCTCGACCTGGCGTACGAGGTCGGCCCGGCGTAGGCTGCCCGGCAAGTAGCGAACCCTTGCCCGCTCGGTGGCCAAATTCACGGAGACCTCCAGCACGCCATCGAGCTTGCGCAATCCCTTTTCAACCGTCGACACACAGTTCGCGCAGGTCATCCCTGTGATCGACAGCTCGAGCTCGGCCGCAGCCGTGCCATAGCCAATGCGCTCGAGCTGCTGCTGCAGATCTTGCAGGTTGACTTTCTCAGGGTCGTAGGTCACCGCGGCGCGCTCGAGGGCGAGCGATACGGTTGCCTCGGAAACCCCCTCTAGACGCCGCAGCCCTTTCTCGACGGTGATCGCGCAGTTGGCGCAGGTCATGCCGGTGATCGGCAGTTCAACGCGCTGATCGTTCATTTTCGCATGGGTCGTGGGGCTCATAGATCTCATCCCGTGATCCGGCTGCGAGCCTGGAAAACATCCTTGATCTCTTCCAGGACGCGCTCTCGATCCGCCGGGTTCTCACCGCGGATGGCTTCCGTCACGCAGTGGTGCAGGTGGCCGTCCAACACCTGGACGCTGATCTTGCTGAGAGCCGCTTGGACGGCTTGAATCTGTTGAATGATGTCGATGCAGTAGGCATCATCCTCGATCATCCGTTGGACGCCGCGGATGTGCCCCTCGACGGAGCGCAACCTATTGAGCGTATCGGTTAGGGTGGTCGCGTCATTTGGCATGGATCACCTCGGATGACAGGCGAACGAATCTTCTTTCTTGTCCCTCCCCCCCAGGGGAGGGGTGTGCTACTCTTATGTTAATCCGACCGTAATCTTTTGTCAACCTGTATTCGATTAAACTTCATCGGGGAGCCCGCCGCTTTGCGGTTTCGTAACCGGCGGCACTTCGCCGCCTCGACGGCTCCGGTACACTCATGCCGGTCATCCCAGCCACGATCGGGCCAGACCCACAACATGAGGCGTACCAGTCTCCGAAAGGGTAAGTCGGTAATCAACGATGGATCCAGCAAATGTGACCGTGGGCTTGGCTGCCCTGGCCGGACTGGCCTCATTTCTTTCCCCATGCGTCCTGGCACTCGTGCCGGCCTATGTCGGCTACCTCAGTGGTCGCACGCTGACGGCCGAAGGCCTGGTCGTTGAAAATCGCTGGGAGACGTTCAGCCACGGCCTGGCCTTTGTGATGGGCTTCAGCCTGGTGTTCGTCGCTCTGGGCGCGGCGGCATCAGCGATCGGGGCCGCCCTCTACGATATGCGAATCTGGCTCTCCCGGATTGGCGGCGTAATTGTGATTATCTTCGGCCTGCACACTCTGGGCGTGGTGAACATTCCTTTTCTCAATGTCGACACCCGTCGCCAGGAGCGTCCGGATCCGGGGCTTGGCTATTTATCTTCCGCGATGATGGGCGTTTTCTTCTCGGCAGGCTGGGCTCCCTGTGTCGGGCCAGTCCTTGGTGCTGTCCTCACGCTGGCGCTTAATTCTGGCGATGTCAATCAGGGCGTGGTCTTGCTCAGCGCGTATTCTGTGGGGCTGGCGATCCCCTTCCTCCTGGCAGCTCTGGGAATTGGTCGGGTCACCCATCTGCTGCGCCGCCAGGGCCGGCTGATCCGCTATCTCTCGATGGTTACCGGCGCCGTACTGGTCATCGTCGGCGTCTTGCTGTTCACGGGAACGCTTGAACGGCTGGCGCGCTTCGGCTTCTTCGTCGACTTCGGTCTTTAGACGGGGATCCTATGCTCGAGCGGGCGCTCAGTTCGAAGCCGCTGACCCTTGGTCTTGCCGGCGTTCTACTGGGCTTGGCGGCCGGGCTGGCCTTCTTCTTCGGCTTGCCCTCCCGCAGCAGCGTGAGCGTTCCTCCAGGCCTCCTCGCAGGGCTGAGTGCGGTTCCTGCGGCGCCCGAGCAGGGCGCACCGGCCCCCGATTTCAATCTTTCCGACACCCAAGGCCGCTCGCACCGGCTGAGCGACCTGCAAGGTTCCGTAGTTCTGATAAACTTCTGGGCAACGTGGTGCGCCCCCTGCCGAATTGAGATGCCGGCGCTCGAGGATCGCTATGCGCGCTACAAGGAAGTTGGACTGCAGGTTCTGGCCGTGAACTTTGATGAACCTTTGGATGCCGTGACAGCTTTCGGTGAATCCTTCGGTCTGAGCTTCCCGCTCTTGCTCGACCCTGGGGGGCACATTCAACAGCTGTACCGGGTGCGCGGCTACCCTTCCAGCTACTTTGTCGATCGCGAAGGGGTCATTCGAATTGTGCATATTGGCCTGATGACGGAAGGTCAGCTGGACGGGTACCTGAGTGAACTGGGGATTGGCCCATGATGCGCGTTACCTTCTACACCCGAGCGGACTGTGGGCTCTGTGATGAAGCTCGTCAAGAGCTCGAGGCGCTGCGCCCGGACATTCCTCACAAACTGGTTGAGGTCGATGTCGACCGCGAGCCGACGCTGGTCGAGAAATATGGTGATCACGTCCCTGTTGTGAAAGTCGGCGCCTATACACTCCAGGCGCCCTTTGGTATGCAGGATCTCAAGGTGACCCTGATGGCCGCCCGGGATGGATTTCAATCGCAGGAGAGCACGGCGGGGGTCGATCCGAGCGTTGGCCGCCGTCTCAACCGCGCACTTCGCTTCTTCGCCGTGCACTGGTTGGCGATCTTTAATCTGGGCGTCTTCATTTACGTAGGCCTTCCCTTTGCAGCCCCAGCGCTGATGAAGAGCGGAGCCACCCGGCCGGCGCAGTGGATCTACCGCGCCTATTCGCCTCTCTGCCACCAGCTTGCCTTCCGGTCGTGGTTTCTCTTTGGGGACCAAATCGCCTACCCCCGCGAACTGGCGGGCACGTCGCTGACAACCTACGGCGCCGCCACCGGTCTCGATGAAGACGACCTATGGGGGGCGCGCGCATTTGTGGGGAATGAGCAGGTCGGCTACAAGGTGGCCCTTTGCGAGCGGGATATCGGGATCTACGCGGCGATCCTGCTGGCCGGGCTGGCCTTTGGACTTGTGCGGCATCGACTCAAACCCGTCCCACTCTGGGTCTGGTTTCTCGTCGGCATCCTGCCGATCGCATTGGACGGCGGGACGCAGCTGCTTTCCGGGCTTCCTCTGCCCTTCATTTCATTCACGCCGCGCGAGAGCACGCCGCTCCTGCGGACGCTCACCGGGGGGCTATTCGGGGTGATGAACGTCTGGCTTGCCTATCCCTATCTCGAGGAGACCATGGCGGAGACCCGGGCGCTGGTGTCGGCCAAGCTCGCCGCTGCGGACGAGCCAACCACGAGGGATTCATCGACGGCAGCTGGCTGAGCCCTTCACGGCATGTTAGACTGAGCCCATGCGCTTCCACGACGCAGGGCAGCAGCGATACCTGCGCTTCACCAGTTTCCCAGATTCCGAGATCGTACACGCAATCTTCACCCGGCGCGGTGGGGTGAGTCCGGCGCCATGGGCGTCGCTCAACTTCGGAGGCACAGTTGGCGATTCCCGAGGGAATGTGATCCGGAACCATCAGGCCGCGTTTCAAAGCATCTCATTGGACTTCTCAAGCATCTTCGATGCCTGGCAAGTTCACTCGGATCGAGTCGTGATCGCCGACGCGCCGCGTAATGGGCGGGCGCATTGTCAGGCTGACGCGATCTTCACAGACCGGCCTGGGATCACGCTATTAATGCGTTTTGCCGACTGCGTGCCGATCCTGCTTTATGATCCTCGGCGGCGGGTGATCGGGCTTGTCCATGCCGGCTGGCGCGGAACGGTTGCGGGGATTGCCGGCAAGGCTATCCAGGATCTCAGACGCCTCTTCGGCTGCGATCCTGCCGATCTCTTTGCGGCGATCGGGCCCTCGATTGGGCCCGACCACTACCCCGTTGGCCCTGAAGTCGTCGAACGTGTCCGCCAGGCCTACCCGAAACAAGCGGATCACTTCCTTCGTCCAGAAAACGGCCAGATTCACTTCGACCTGTGGTCAGCCTCGATTTGGGCGCTACGCGAACAGGGCGTCGAAGCCATCGAGCCTGCCGGCCTTTGCACCGCCTGCGATCTTGAGCACTGGTACTCCCACCGGGGGGAAGAAGGCCGAACGGGACGATTTGCGGCCGTGATTGCGCTATCCGAAGGCGTTGCATAGTGGTCTACCAGGTTCCATCGGCGGTGCTTGAGCAAAACCTCGCCCGGGTTCAGGAACGCATCGCCGATGCGGCTGCCCGGGGGGGCAGGGGAGTGGGTGACATCGAGCTGGTGGCCATCACCAAGGGCTTCCCTGCAGCCGCAGTCCGCCAGGCCTATGGCCTCGGCTTGCGCCTGATTGGCGAAAATCGGGTGGCCGAAGGGCTGCAGAAGCAGCGCGAGCTCGAGGACCTGCCAGACATTCAATGGCACATGGTGGGGCATATCCAGAGTCGCAAAGCGGCAGATGTCGCACCCTATTTCGATCTGGTGCATTCTGTGGACCGGATGAAGATTGCCCATCGCCTCGAACGTTACGCCGCAGAGGCTGGAAGGGTGCTCCCGATCTTGCTTGAATGTAATGTCTCCGGGGAGGAGTCAAAAGGTGGCTGGCGGCTCCACGAGCGGGCTCGCTGGCCATGGGCCGCCGAAGCGTTCGCTCCATTGAAGGAACTCCGCCATCTCGAGATCCGCGGGCTGATGACAATGGCGCCCTGGACCGCCGACGAGCATACCCTGCGTTCCGTATTCCGCCGTCTTCGAGAGCTCCGCGCGTATCTCTCTGACGACCTC
>JBFJVD010000154.1:0-7104 GCA_041624375.1 Anaerolineales bacterium | reverse complement strand
TGGGGGCAGTTCTCACCTTGGACTCGTCGGCAATTCTGGGATTCAGGCAGCCGGCAATCAGTGTTGGCGCAAGTTTCATCGTCACCTGGGTCTTCCTCTCGCTGGTGTACTTCCTCTTCCCGAACCGCTCCGTGGACCTGCGGGCGGCGCTAGGCGGCGGGGCATTGGGGGCCTTACTCTGGGAAGCCGCCAAGTGGGGGTTCAGCCTCTACATCACGTCTGGCTTCACTCGTTTCGGGCTGGTGTATGGTTCGCTCGCTTCGATCATTGTCATCATGCTCTGGGTCTACCTCTCCGCGATGATCCTCTTCTTGGGTGCCGAGTTCGGCGCAAGCATTCAACATGTCCTGAATGGCGAAAGCCGCCCGTGAACCGTGAGGGACGCACGGTCCCCCTTCGGCTGGCATTGGCTCATGTCGATCTTTCAGCTACACTTGGTAGACGCGCGACACGTGCTCGCGCGGATTGCCGGGTGCAGGAAGGAGGGCGAACATGAAGCAAGTCCGGCAGCTGCTCGCTTCAAAAGGGCATGATGTTTGGTCGATCACTCCGGACGCGAGTGTCTACGCGGCGCTTGAGCTCATGGCCGAGAAGGATATCGGCGCGCTTCCTGTCCTGGAAGACGATCACCTGGCGGGGATCTTTTCAGAGCGAGACTACGCCCGCAAAGTCATCCTGATGGGCCGAGCCTCGAAAGAAACGCCGGTTCGCGAAGTGATGACCGAAAAGGTCTACGTGGTGCAACCCAGCCACACCGTAGAAGCCTGCATGGCGCTCATGACAGAAAAGCGCATCAGGCACCTGCCCGTCGTCGAAGAAGGCAAACTGATTGGAATCATCTCAATTGGCGATGTGGTCAAGGAGATTATGGCGGAGCAGGAGTTCGTCATCGAGCAGCTGGAGAACTATATCTCGGGGACTCGCTAAGGCTCTCGGCCGCGGCCACTCCTGCTGCCCGGGCCGGCGAATGGTTCGGCAGATCGAGGGATACAGTTCGCTCTCCCTGTATCTGGCCCAGAACTCGAACCTCTCCTGTACTGGAGCGCCACCGCCTGGACTGTCCGACGTGACTCAAAGACATAACAGGCCCGCAGCTCGATGCGGGCCTGTTTGTTTTCGAGGAAAGCGTACGCCTGCTTCAGGACGCGGAGGCCGGGCTTGGCAGGGCGGCCACCGCTTGCAGGTCTTCAATCGTGAACGGTTTGACCAGCCAGCCCCCAACGCCGGCGGCATGTAAGCCCTTGCGGTCGGCGGGTACGACTTCGACGCTCATGGCCACGACCCGGAGATCGAAGCTCGTCGCGCGGCCGCGAAGCGAGCGGATCTGTTCAATCGCCTTGTAGGACTCCGACCCGACATCGACGAGGACGAGATGGGGGGCCAGCGTGTCCAGGGCGAGCAGCGCATCATTCAGATCCTGAAACGCATAGACCGAGTAGCCGACGAGGCGAAGCATGTCAGCGGCAGCTTCCATGCAGGGCCGTGAGGCGTCCAAGACCAAGACACGTACGGTCTGGTTGACTGGCTGGAGCTGCAGGTCCGTGTCCTGATGGACAGCCTGGAATGTCATTGTCTTTCACCTCGCTGCGCTGAGCTCGAGCCGTGGTTCGCTAGGTGCCTGCCCGCCGATAGCAGTCGGCTTTCTCCCCTTCGTCGCTGACGCAGCACGCCATCCAAAACCATGCGGCCCTGTTGCCGGGTTCCCGTTTCAGGACCCAAGCGAGGGCCTGCTGGCCGCGCGCAAGCTCCCCGCGATGAATGGCGGCGCGGGCGAGCGCGAGCGCTTCCTCGATGGTGTGAGCCGGCGCTCGATGTTTGCCGTTTCCTGCCAAATCTTGGTTCGATGCCATCGATGGACCTCTTGATCCGCGTGTCTAATCAAGAAGACAATCGCAAAAGGCCAAGATTTGTTACAAATTCGTGCTGTAGAAGCCGTCCCTGCCAGAAGGGCCGCCCGAGGGCGGTCTCGATTGACGGTAAGAGCTAAGTGAGGTCGGGTATGGGGGCGTGACCTACTCGTCGTTCTTGTTGTTCTGAGGATTTCCCCGGTTGCCGTTTCCGTTGCCGCGATCCTGCTGTCGGAGATCCCTGTAATAGTCACGGACGCATTTCCAGTCCTGACCGCATGGGCCATTGAAGATCGCCCAGACCTCTTCAACGGAGACATCGTGTTGCCTGGCTATCTGCTCGGCGGTACGTTGGTCGCGTTCCGCTTCACGTTCCTGGCGCCGCTCCTCCTGCAGGGCCTTCCGTTCCTGCTGTTCGTGTTTCTTAAAATCGTTGTTAAGGCGATCTTCCGACCGGGCGATGACCCTCGCAAGCGCTTCCTGAGCCTGGGGCGGAACCTGTTGCTGGACTCTTTCAAGGACGGCCAGGTGGCGGGCGAGCTGGGTATCGATCTCGGCTTCCGTCATCGCCTTTGACTCTGGTGGGAGAGCCGCACCGGCGCCGGAAAGGCGGTCGATCGCTTTGCCATAATCTGTGACGGCATCGGGGAGGTCTTCCTGGCGTCCTGCGGCAGCGAGCGCCTCAATCTCGCCCAGTCGACGGTCGGCATAGCTCCCGAGGAGCTCGACCTGTGCGATCGGGTCGGCTGCAAGTGCGATGCGCGCTTCCTCCAGGCCGCGCTTGACGCCGTAGAGCAGATCGCCGGGGAGCGCCTGCTCCGAGGCCAGGGCGACGCCAACCGAGCTGGTGAGCATGAGGAAGGCAAGCAAGACGCTGGCAAGGGCAAAGGCCAGCCGCCTCGCGCCGAAGAGCCGGCTTGCCAGGGATGGAGATCGTCTGCGAGCCGGTCGATCCTTGCGGGCTCGGGCGGCTCGCATCCGATTCATCAGGCGGGTCTCCGTTGCATCCACGAAGCCCGGACGAGGGCCCGTGGGAACCAGCACCGACTTCACCAGGCCGACCGAATCCATCCATTCGCCGAGCGCCTGCGCAGCCTCGGGGTAGGCGCGCTGGCAGGTTTCGAGTGTCATCTCACCCGCAAGGATTCGATCGAGGCACTCGTCAAGGATTTGCAGCTGCTTCTCAGTCGGTGGTTTCATACGCCTGCCGCACTTTGAGTCGCAGATCCTTGAGCGCCCGGTGGAGCAGGACTCTCACGGAAACTTCGCTCCGATTCATCCACTCCGCCACAGTCTTCGTGGGGAGGGCCAACGCCACGCGCAAATGTATGACCTCCTGGTACTCGTCGGGCAGCTCGGCCAGTGCGGCCCGAATCGAGTCCAGCTGTTCCGCGACCTCCAGGTCGTGATCGATAGAGGGCCTTCCATCAGCCAATCCAACCATCTCTTCGACGGGCGAGGTGTCCACCTGCCGGCGGTAGTGATCCGCCAGGGCGTTCTTCGCCACCCGGTAGAGATAAGCCGAGAACGGCCATCCACGCTCCTCATAACGCTCCAGGGATTCAAATGCTCGCAGGAAGACCGTCTCCGCAAGGTCCTCCGCATCATGGTCGTTTCCGACCCTGGCACGGATGTAGCGGTAGATGACGTCGATGTAGCGGCGGTAGAGCTCGCCAAAGGCTTCAACCTGTCCATCCTGCGCTCGCCGAATGAGATCGGCGTCGTCATGCCGAGCTTTGTCAACTCTACCCATGCCAACGACCGTCTTTGGGGTTTGTTACAAGCATCACGGCGCGAGGCTAGCATACTTGGACGATCGGGCAAGCGGTCAATGCGGGGAGCATGCCGGGTTATGGCTGATTTACGCCCGAAACATGTCTAGAACGCACTGGCCGGCAGGACCAGGGTACCGTTTGCAGTTTTGTAACAACCAAATCGGCCATGCGTTGGCCGGGGTGAGATTGGATGGACAAGCAAGCAGGCTGCCCTTGGGCAGGCACATTCACGGTTGCGAGTAGTTGTTGATTAGGAGAGGTCATCAAATATGCACAAAGGACGATGGTTTGCGGGACTGATCGTTTTCGTGCTGATCCTGAGCCCAACTTCGGTTTTCGGTCAGGAGGGGCTGTTGGTGTCGGCCTCTACCACCGCCGTATGCGGCGAGGCGAGCTTTGAAGTCACCGTGGATGGCGGAACATCGCCCTATTCCTTCGACTGGTTCTTCGGAGACGGTGAGACCCTGGCCGAGGAAGATATTTTCGCCATGCCGCACCTGACCACCCATACCTATCCGGGTCAGGGGACCTATGCGTGGAGTCTGTCGGTCACCGACAGCGGTGACCCGATGGCAGAGGGTATGGCTGAAGGCACGATTGACATTGGACCGACGGTCAGCCTGTCGAGCGATACCTTCCCGCCCATCTACATGCTGGAAGGTGGCCAGGCGACGGCCACGTTTTCAGCTGAAGTGAGCGGCGGGCAGGCGCCCTATGCCTACGAGTGGACGTTTGATGGCGCCGCCGACTTGGCTGTGGATGAGGCAAGCGCTTCGGCCACCTACACCGCCGCTGGCAAGTACCTTGCCACGGTGACGGTGACCGACGACTGCGGCTTTTCCCACACCGACACCCTGACCATCGTGGTCTTCGATCCAGAGGAAGCCTGCCATCCACGCGCAGAACAGATCGCAGAAGCTGTCAGTTCGCTCTTCCCGGGTCAGGCGGAGCAGCTGTACAGCTGCGAGGACATTTATGACTTCTTCCGCGGCGGCCTCACCGGATCGCAGCTTGGATTTGGCCAGATGTGGCAGGCGTACAAGCTCGCCCTGGTGATCGAAGAGCTCACCTGGGAAGAGATCCTGGATTGGAAGCTTGAGGTCACCGGCTGGGGTCTTTTGAAGCAGCTGGATCGATTCGCCGAGACGGTTGACGAAGTGGGCATCGCCGATCTGGTTGGCCGGGTGATTTCCGGGGAAAGTTCGATCCGGGATATCCGCTCGGCGATCCGCCTGGTGACCCGCTTTGAGGCCGACTTCGAGGACGCCCTCGACCGCCTGGAGGCCGGGACCTCGGCGGGCGATCTGGCGAAGCTCTACCGGGCTTCACAGGACCTCGAGATGGACATGGATGTGCTCCAGGGCTACCTGGCTATGGGGCTGACTCTCTCCGATCTGAACCACGCCGCCAAGCTGGCCGAGCAGACGGGCGCGGACTGGGCCGAAGTGGTCAGTGCGCATGCCACCGGGCACAGCTGGGGCGAGATCAAGCAAGCCTACCGCCTGGCGGACGATGAGACCAGCGCCGAGGCGATCCTCGAGTCGGGTGTACAGGACTACCGCCGGCAGGAGCGGGAGGAAGCTCGTGAAGAACGGCGCAGCGAGCGGGAATCGGATCAGGATGCCCGCACTGCCGAGAAACTGGCGCAGCAGTATGGGGTGACGGTCGACGAGGTGATGTCGATGTATGAAAGCTGCGGACAGGATTGGAAGTGCGTCCGAGACTACTACAAGGACCTCGCCCGCGAGGCCCGTGAAGCCGAACGCGGGGGGCGCAGAGGCTCCGGCGGGGACTAGCGGCCGGTCATCATTCGATCCCCCTGTCACACGGAGCTTCCGGGAAGCTTTAAGCTTCCCGGAAGCTCCCTTTGATGTGCTTCATTCGATCGAGACGATCAGCGGATAGTGCGGCTGGCCGCCTTCGACCACTTCGACATCGGCGTCCGGCCGGAGCTCGCGGATCCCCTCTGCCAGCGTCTCGGCTTCCGCTTGACCCAGGTCCTCGCCGGAAAACAGCGTGTACAGCTCTGCCGCGCCGATCTCCTCGCTCCCAACAATCTGCAATAGGGCGCTGGCCAGGTCGGGCAGCGAGGCGCGAATCTGGCCGTCGAGTACGCCGATGATATCGCCTTTGCGCACCTGCACGCCATCGATCTCCACCGAGCGCGTTGCTCGGGTGAGCTCAAGGGAGCGGACGCTGCGCAGCGCAGCGGTCATCCCGGCGACGACTTCACCGAAGTCACCTTCGGGATCATGCCGCAGGAAGGCGGCGATGCCTTGGGGGGCAGAGACGCTCGGCACGACGGCCACATCCTTTGAGCTTTGATCTGCGGCTTGCCTGGCCGCCAGCTGCACATTCTTGTTGTTGGGCAAAATCACAATCTTGTCGGTTGCGAGATCCGCAAAGGCGGCCAGGATGTCGTTCGTGCTCGGATTCATCGATTGCCCGCCACGCACAACGGCGGCAGCTCCCAGGCTGGCGAATACGCGCTCGAATCCCGGACCGGGCGCCACGGCCACCACCGCGATCTGTCCGGGGTGCGGGGTCGCGAATTCGGGCGGGATTGGGCCGCCGGCGGTGGAACCCATCTGGTCCATCAGATTCTCGATCGCCACCTTTGTCACCACACCCAGCCGGCTCAGGAATTCGATCGGCTCGTACTGCCGGCCATCCGGCACGTGGATATGCAGCCGAACGAGCTTCTCCCCTTCGCCCACCTGGATCGAGGTCCCCATCGCGCCCAGCTGTTCGTAGAGGCGTGGATACTCCAGCGCACCCTGCGGTCGGAAATCGACGATCACCTCCCAGTCCTGACCCGGCTCAATCACCTCCTCGGCGGCGGCCAGATCGAGGTCCTCAAGCGGCAGGATACCGGCGTCCGACTCATCCAGCCCCAGGCCATGGGCGAAGCGCAGCATCCCCTCGAGCAGGAAGTAGAGGCCCTTGCCCCCCGAATCGACGACGCCTGCCTGCTTCAGCACCGGCAGCAGATCAGGGGTTCGCCGCACCGATTGGTCGGCGGCTTCCACCACGCGCTCGAGCACTTCGAGAACAGAGGTCACCCCATCCTTCACGGCAGCCTCAGCCCCTTCAGCGATCTCACGACAGACCGTGAGCATCGTTCCCTCGACGGGTCGACCCACGCCGCGGTAGGCCGCCTCACTCGCCTCTCGCAAGGCGTCGCGGATCGCGGCAGCGTCGGCGGTTTCCCGAGTTCCCAGGCCGCGCGCGAACCCGCGCAGGATCTGAGAGAGAATCACACCCGAATTGCCTCGCGCCCCCATCAGCGCCCCTTCGGCGAGGGCATGGGCCGCTTCGCTGATGGTGGGCTCCTCAAGTCCCTCGATTCGCTTCCAGGCTTCCTGCATGGTCAGCAGCATGTTGGTTCCCGTGTCGCCATCGGGGACGGGGAAGACGTTCAGCTGGTTGACGACCTGGCGGTGGACTCTCAACCAGATGAGCGCGGCTTCGGCGGCCCGCAG
>JBFJVD010000153.1:0-7139 GCA_041624375.1 Anaerolineales bacterium | reverse complement strand
TACTCGACCTCGCTCGCCACTTGAACATCATCCATTCGATTGATCCTGAAACTGAGACTGCAGAACTAGGACCGGGGGTGGTCTGCGCTGGACTGAACCAGGCCGCGAGCGCGCATCAGCTCATCTACGGCCCCGATCCCGCCTCCGCCGACCGCGCGACCTTTGGTGGGATGATCGCCAATAACGCGACCGGCGCACACTCGATTCAATACGGCATGTCGGCCGATCACGTCCTCTCCGCCGATGTCGTGCTTAGCGATGGGACCCAAACCCGATTTGAGCAGCTCACCGAAGAGAGGGCCGGCTGGCTGGCTGATCAAAGCGGGCTGGAGGCGCAGATCTATCGTGAGCTGCTCTCCCTACGCAGCGATTATGCGGAAGCCGTCCGGCGAGATTGGCCCCGGACCTGGCGGCGGGCCTCAGGATACAGCCTCAACTACCTCACTGGCTACTCGCCCAACGCCCCACCTGCCTGGTATCGAAATGGGGAAAGGAAATACCCGGACGTTTCGGGCGTGAACCTCGCACCGATCCTGGCCGGCTCGGAGGGGACGCTGGCCATTATCCATCGGGCCCGTGTCCAGCTTGTGCGCGTACCGCCGGTGAAGATGCTCGTGGTGCTGCCGTTCGCATCAGTCGCCGATGCGTGTGATGCCACGCCCGGGCTGCTTGAACTCTCGCCCAGCGCTGTTGAACTCATTCCACGCGCTATCCTTGAGCGCGCCGCCAGCATCCCGGCCTACGCGCGGCGGCTGACCTTTGTGGAGGGGCAGCCCGAAGCACTGTTGGTGGTGGAGTTTTCCGGCGAGGACGAGCAGCAAGTACGCGCCGCTGCCGAGTCGTTGAATGGGCGTGGCCGGCTGCTGGACAGTCCCCCCGCGCAGGACGATCTTTGGGCTGTCCGCAAGGTCGGACTCGGGTTGCTGATGTCCGTGCCCGGGGAGGTCAAGCCAATCACCTTTATCGAGGATGTCGCGGTTCCGGTTGAACTGCTGGGTTCGTACGTTCGTCAGGTGGAAACGATCCTGCGCGACCACGACACGTTCGGTGAGTGGTACGCACATGCCTCAGCCGGCTGCCTGCACCTGCGACCGATGGTCAACCTGCGCAACGCAGATGGCGTCCGCCGCATGCGCTCCATCACAGACGCCGTCGCCGACGTCGTCATTTCGATGCGCGGTTCATTCTCAGGAGAGCATGGGGACGGGCTTTCGCATTCCGAATTCAATGCGCAGCTCTTCGGGCCCGAGCTGATGGAAGCGTTCGCCCGGGTGAAGGCCGCGTTCGACCCCACAGACCTGCTCAATCCAGGCAAGATCATTCCATCCCGTGAAGCGGCGCCGGCGCGCGTCGATGAATCGCTCCGCTTTGGCCCGGCGTACAGCACCATCCCTGTTTCAACCGTCTTCGCCTACCGCCGCGAGGGTGATTTCGCCCATGCCATCGAGGACTGCGTGGGAATCGGCTCTTGCCGCAAAGAAGATGGTGTGATGTGCCCGTCCTACCAGGCGACCCGCGAGGAGATGCATCTTACGCGCGGCCGGGCAAACGCGCTGCGGGCCGCGCTGTCGGGCCACCTCCCACCGGACGCACTCACCAGCAAGCGGATGTTCGAAGTGCTCGACCTGTGCCTCGAATGCAAGGGCTGCAAGGCAGAGTGTCCGACCGGCGTCGACATGGCGCGAATCAAAGCGGATTTCCTCTACCTTTACCAGCAGCAGCATGGGGTATCGCTTCGGAGCCGCTTCTTCGGTAATCTGGATCGCGTATCTGCCCTGGCTGCGCGAACGGCCGGGATCGTGAATTTCCTCAACCGGCAGGCGCCGCTCCGCTGGCTCCTGGAGAAGACGTTGGGCCTGGCGCGGCAGCGGACGCTTCCCGTCTTCTCTGGTGCGGGATTTCGGCAGGGTTTCTCGACCATCCCGGCGGATCCGGCAAGTCCGCAGGTGGTGTTGTTTGTCGACACCTATACCCAGTCGAACACCCCTCAGCTGGGTGAAGCCGCCGCCAGGCTCTTGCGGGCAGCGGGCTATCGGCCAACCCTCGTGGCCCGGCAGGTCTGCTGCGGCCGGCCGATGATTTCGAAGGGACTCTTGAACCGGGCCCGGGCGCTCGCCGAGCGAAATCTGGACGCGCTTGCGCCGTACGCCAGGGCCGGGGTGCCCATCATCGGCCTGGAACCCTCATGCCTTTTGACCCTGCGGGATGAGTACCTCGAATTCTTCCCGGAAGATCCGCGTGCGGAGCAGGTCGCCTCCCAGGCGCACCTGATCGAGGAGTTCCTCACTTCGGAGCAAAAGGGCGGCGTTCGACCCATCGATGGGCTGAGGTTTAAGGAGTCGGGAGAACCCTTGCTCCTGCACGCCCACTGCCATGCGAAGTCGTTGATCGGCTCCAGTGCCACCCTGGAGATGCTCCGGGCGACCGGTGCTCAGGTGGAGGAGATCCCCTCCGGCTGCTGTGGGATGGCCGGCTCCTTTGGCTATGAAGCCGAGCATTATGAGCTATCGATGCAGATCGCGGAGCTTAAGCTGCTTCCAGCGGTGAGGGAAGGGGTGGCGGTGGGGTCGCGCATCGCCGCGCATGGCGTCTCCTGCCGGGCCCAGATCTGGGATGGGGCAGAGGTTCGAGCCCGCCATCCGGTCGAAGTTCTGGCTGAGAGGTTGCTGAACGCTGTGTAAGCAACTCAGGGCCGAGGGGGGAAGAACGCCGACTCCGGATAGAAGTCCAGCCAGGCCCAGTCATACGCGGTCGATCCAGGCACCTGCTGCAGGAGGGTGCCGCGCAGCGAACCTTCCGTTGCCAGGCCCCGCCGTAGATCCCAGCTCGAGCCGGTCTCCTTATCTTCAATCCCATCCTCGGTGCGCTGGAATGTGAGGTCCTGCCCCTCAGTCCGGCGAATGAACGCGGAAAACGACTCGCCTTCTGCCCAGACCACGATCGGCACGCCGGCCAGGGTCTCATTCACTACCCCCACCTCCTCAACCGCCCGATACTCGAAGGCCATCGCCTCGCCGTTCAGGAGCAGTCCAAGGACGAAGTTCGGATCAAACCCCTGACGTTGAAATTGGGCCACGCGCTCCACGTCATTGACCATCGCCAGCGTACCCGGATGCGCGGCCCGCCATTCAGCCCAGGTGGTGACTTGTGATGGCAGCAGAAAGAGCTCGACCCCCAGGTAGGACCCGCTGATGCCCCGACCCCAGGGCTGGGACCATACCGAACCGGTTTCGTGATCCCACCAGGTCATCGCGTTCATAAAAAGCGCGCCGTAGTTGCCGAAGGTGTGGGCCACTCCATCGATGCGCCGGTCGTGCACGAGACCGGTGTAGCAGATCGGTCACCAGGTGACCAGGATCGGGATTCCCCCCAATTCGTCGTTGACCATCTCCCGGAAGCGCAGCACGGTGATCGGGTACGCCTTCGCTTCACCGTCGATCTCGATCCCGATGATGAGCTCTTCGTCCAGCAGGGGCGCCTCGGCCGCCGAAAGGAACTTCGGGCTGTATATCGGGGCGATTCCATCGAGCGGCAGCAGCTGCGCAACGATGAAAGGAATCGCGTCCGGGTTGCGCGGATTCCGCCGGTCTGGATTACTTTCCACAGCTTGCCGCCCTTCTGAGTCCTCTGTAGGCGCAGGGAGCGCAGCGCGGGAGGTAGGTGAGGCACCCGGCGGGGGATGGCTGCTTGCGGTTGGCGGCGCACCCCGTGAAGAGCAGGCTGCGAGCGCCACGCTCAGAACCAGCAGTAGTCCATAGAACACTCTCATCGTTCCCATCATCTGCTGTCGAGCTTTTTGGGTCAGTAGACCATCCTACAGGATGTCGGGGCTTTGTGCGTCGATTTGCAGACCCACCATGGGCAAGGATGCCATGAAATTCGCAGTCCGCTGGCCGCGCACTGTCACCAGATGAAATTGATGGATGACACTTTCTCGGGACGGAAGTTGGCTCGATAATAGGATCGGCTTATTGACTTTCACTATGTGAAAGCTACTTGCATATTATGCAAATCCGCGCGATACTTTGAGTGCGTTTCAACCCAAGGTTGAAATCGGCTACCTCGGCATGCACAGGTCGCACGCCACAGACCATAGGATCGACCTTCTCGCCCCGATCGCGTCGCGCATCGGGGCCATTCTTAATATCCGCCTCTTCTAAGCCATCTGGCAGAGCTGGTGCCCGGTCGGGCGGTCACGGAGGTCAAGCCATGCATGACACCTTGTCCCGCATTGAGGAAACCGGCATCGTTGCCATTATGCGCGCCAAGAGCTCAGACCAGTTGATCGCTGCGGCTGACGCGATTCTGCGCGGTGGCGTCAATGCAATCGAGGTCACGATGACGACCCCAGGCGCCCTGGACGTCATCCGGGAGGCGCGCATGAAATTCGGCTCCGAGGTTATCTTTGGCGTCGGTTCTGTACTTGACGCGCCCACCGCGCGAGCCGCCATCCTGGCCGGGTCCGAATTCGTGGTCACGCCAACACTGAACACCGATACCATCGATATCTGCCGACGCTATAGCATTCCCATCGTTGCAGGCGCGTTCACCCCAACCGAGGTGATCACGGCCTGGGAGGCGGGAGCTGACACGGTGAAAGTCTTCCCCGCCAGCATCGGCGGGCCGAAGTATCTGAAGGCCATCCTGGCGCCCTTGCCGCAGGTGAAACTCATGCCCGTCGGCGGGGTCAACCTCGAGACGACCGGCGATTTTATCCGCGCCGGCGCCACTTCGGTCGGGGTCGGCAGCGCCCTGATCAGTCAGAAACTTCTGGATGAAGGCGATCTCGACGCGCTTACCCACCGCGCCACGGCGCTGCGCGAAGCCGTCCGCCAGGGTCGTCAGGGGGCCTGACATGAACGCACGCGACCTCTCATCTGATCCTGAGCACGAAGCGGCTCGAGGAACCCCCGGGCGCTACAACATCCAGTCCGTTGATCGAGCCATTCGAACGCTCGGCTTGCTGTCGGATGGCCGTACCTGGAAGTTGAGCGAGATTGGGGGCACGCTGGGTGTAAGCGGCAGCACGGCGTACCGTCTGCTGACAACGCTCGAGAGCCACCAATATGTGGAGCGGGATGAAGTAGGTGGCTACAGATTGGGTCTGGCGTGTATCGAGCTTTCACGGGCTTACGCCGACGCGAGCGACCTTCGCCGCATTTCCCAGCCGGAGCTCGACCGTCTGCGGGACGAGACCCGCGAAACGATCCACCTCGGGGTCTTAGATCGATTGGAGGTCGTCTACCTCGAGAAGCGGCATGGGCTGCACGCGATCGGCTTGATGTCTTCTCGTATCGGTGGCCGATCGCCAGCTCACTGTACCGGTTTGGGCAAAGTGTTGCTCGCCTTTCAGGATCCGGAGAACGTCCGGGCCCAGTATCAGCAGCTTGGTCTGCGGGTCTACACGGATCAGACCATTTCCAATCTCGACGACTTGATGGAGCACCTTAATCTCATCCGTCGCCAGGGCTATGCATTCGACCTCGGGGAACACGAGCCTGAGGTCCGCTGCATCGCGGCGCCCGTCTTCGATAGCAGCGGTGCTGTGGTGGCGGCCGTCAGCGTGAGCGGCCCCTCAAGTCGCCTGGGGCAACTCTCCGACCAGGGGCAGTTGGTCGAGCGCACTGTCGACACCGCGCAGATGATCTCCCGCCGGCTGGGTTATCCCTCGGCGGGCTGGTAAGGAATCGATTTCTGTAGGGAGCAAATATGAGAAAAGTGATTCTGCAGCGAGAACGCGACCCCTCCCAAGCGGTAATGGCGGGATTCAAGAAGCTGCTGGAAGTTTATAGCCCTTCCTGCGTGGTTGCCGATGCCCAGGAGCGGGCCGGCGTTATGCGCAGCTATCTCCGGCCGCTCACCCCGAACGACCGCTATGCAGGTCCGGCGCTGACCGTGCGGCTAGAACCCGGCAACCAGGTGGATTGTCTCGACGCGCTTTCCGTCGCTGGTGCTGGCGATGTCATCGTCGTCGATGCGGCAGGCGAGACTGAGACCTCAATCTGGGGCGGCCTGATGGCTGGCCTGTGCCAAATGAAGGGCGTGGCCGGCGCGATTGTGGATGGCGCCATTCGGGACACGGACGAGATTCGGGATTTGGGGTTCCCGATACATTCGAAGGCAATCGTGCCTCGATCGACACACTCCCCATACTCTCAGCGCATGGAGCCGATTGAGGTCAATGTCCGCATTCAATGCGCGGGTGTGGTGGTCGAACCGGGCGACATCGTCATTGCCGACGAAATCGGGGTGACCGTTGTCCCTCTGGACGACGCGGAAGCGGTGCTGGCGGCGGCCAGAGCCCAGGCCGAGAAGGAAGAGCAGACCCGTGCTCGAATTCGAGAGGGGAAGTCGGTCGAAGAATTGCTGGAGGAGTTCGGCCGATTGTGAGTTCTGGCAGGGTGTGAACTGCAAAAGCGGATGAAGGAGGGAGGCTTATGCACAGATCCGATGGCGACGCAGGGGTATAGCGGGATCTCGCGGATTGAACAGGAGGGTTTGTGCCATGTCCGAAGAAGCAATTTGGCGTCGCGGTCTCTCGCGGCGCGATTTCCTGAGAGTCGGCGCGCTGACGGCCAGCGGACTGGCGATCGCCAGCTGCGCAGCTCCGGCTTCTCCGACGGCAGAAGGGGTGATCGCTGCGGCGGTTGAGGGAGCTACGCCGGAAGAGCGAGCGCTCAATCTGATCAGGAGCTTGAAAGAGGCCGGAAGGGTCAGTGACGGTGACACCTTCACGGTGATGCATCACTCAGGGCAGCGCAACCAGCTTGTGCCGTCCTTGGAGAAGTGGAACCAGCTCACCGGGCTGAACTTCGTGAGCGCCGAAGTGGGTCTGGAGGCCGACATCTACACGAAGGTGATGAACGAGGCCACAGTTCGGACGGGGGAGTTCGACATCTTCCTGACGTTCGTGAACTGGATCGCGGACTTCGCCGAGGCCGGTGTAATTGTCGACCAAACAGACTGGTGGGACGCCTATCGTCCCGAGGTTACCGAGGGCAGCAGCCCCTATGTTCGACCGCTGGACGCTTTCACCTCCCTCTACAAGGGCAGGCGATTCTCACTGGGCGCCGACAATGACACCTTCAGTATGTTCTACCGCAAGGATCTGCTCGGCGCTTCCGACCTGCCTCAGACCT
>JBFJVD010000152.1:0-7161 GCA_041624375.1 Anaerolineales bacterium | reverse complement strand
TTCGTCCCCGGGACAGTCTACATCGCCATGGCCGTGGGCGTTGGCGTTTCCGCCGCGTGCCCGGGCATTGCAGATGCCTTTGTTCCCGTTGCCGTTGCCATTGCCGTTACCGTTCCCGTTGCCGGGTTTCTCGCCCTCACCCAGGGAGGCCTTGCGCACGTGGCCGACACCGAGCAGGGCGGGTTTGCCGTATTCCTTGAACAGCTGACCCATCCCCATGCCGTTCTGGAAGGCCTCGACGAGCTCGTCCACCGTGACGCCGCAAGTGGTCTCCTCGCCGTTCTCTTCGCCCTCGCCTTCGGGCTCTGGATCTGCGGGCGGCTCGGCGGCACAGGCTTCCTGCGACTCGGCGGCGATCGCATACAGCTTGACGATGACGCCAAAGCCCAGGCCTTCATCGTGCAGCTCGGCGATGCGGTCGCCGGCGCTTTCTACGAAAACGTTGCCCTCGTCATCGCTTTTCAAGTTCCATTCGATCATCAAGGATTCAAGGGCCGCCTGAAATTCCGCCGCCAGATCAGCGTCGTCGGTGGTGATGAAGAGTGTTTCCTCGCCGCCTTCCTCATCCACGATGAGGAGCTCGATCGTGAAGGTTCCGTCGCCGTTGTCCGTGACCGCCACAACGGTCGCGCTTTCGCCCCCTTCCCCTTCCCCTGCAAAAGCGCAGTCCCCGGTGTCGGGATCGCAGACCACCTCACGCGCCAGGCTGGCGAGCGCCGCCGCCAGGTCCTCGGCGCTGATGTCGTTAAAGAACGCGCCCAGCAAGGCGACGATGGGGTGTTGGAATTCGCCATCAAGCAAGACCTTGCAGAGCCCATCGCCGGTGTCGATGGTCACCTCGCCGCTGGCCTCGTCGATGGCGACAACGGTCCCGGAGATGCTCTCGCCCTCACAAAATGGAACCGGCTCGCCCTCCTGGGCGGCAGCGACAGCCGCTGTGGCCAGCGCCGCGACCAGGGTGAAGGCGAGTGCAATACGCAGTTTTGAGTTCATGGGATATCTCTCCTCCGCAGCCGCTCGCCGAAAGCGCCTGCTGCAAGGGGCGCTGGAGCGGCTTCAACCTAGAAATCGGACTTCCACAGGGAACGTTACAGGCCCTGCATAGGAGAATCGTCCCCCCGCGCGTACAATTCGGACGCTTTTCCCGTTATCTCTGCCGAGCCCTGGAGCGTGTGTGCGTGAAAGGCGGTCGGATGCCACGCTGGACAACCTGGATGGCCGTGCTGTTCCTGATGGTGGCTGCTGCCTGCGGCGGGAGCCCGGAACCCAAGGAGGCGACTCCTTCGTTTGACCCGCCGCTGCGCTATGAAGGTCTGCGTCTGGGTGCCCTTGACGGGTACCGGGCGAGCTTTGATCTGCGCTTCACTGGGGAGAGCGACTGGCGCTACCGCCTCGAGATCCTCAGTGACGGGCAGTCGACGTCCTACGATCTTCACCTGGAAGGGCTCGATCCGGAGCGCAACCCGGGTGATGTGCGCTTGGTGGAGGATGGCGGGGTGAGCCGCATGCGTGGTCCCGGCACGGACGACGAATGCGTCATCTTTCCGAGTGATCTTGATATGGGGCCTATCTTTCTGACCCCAGACGAGGTCTTTCCACCGTCCCGGCTGACGGAGCCATTGGTTTCTCTGGGTGTGGAAAGCTTGCTGGAGCGAGAGGTCACGCATTATGCCCTGCTCCAGCCCCAGCTGGCCGGCTGGCGTGATCTGGTGGTGGGCATCTGGATCGACGATGGCGGAACCGTCGTCCGCTACGATTTGCGCGCGAGCGGCCAGGATCCGCTGTTTGGCGCCGGTGAAGGCCTGTTGGAGGGCCAGTTCTTGATCGAGGCGTTGGGGCTGCAGAACGTGCAGCCGATCCCTGGCTGCGAGCTCGGCTTCCCGCTTCCACCCGACGCCGAACGTGTGGTCAGGCTGCCGGGACTCGTCGCCTATGAGAGCGCGCTGGGCCTCGATGCTGCGCTGGCGGCCTTCGAAACGGTCCTGGTTGAAGCCGGCTGGGCGCTGGCGGGTACGCCGGAGCGCCGTGCCACCACAGCTTTGCTCACCTACCGCACCGATCAAGAAGCTTTAGAAATCAAGATCGAGTTGACCGATAACGGATCTCGGGTGGAGATCTATCCCGGGTCGCCGTGAGCCTCTGTTCGCTTGCCTACGGAATCCGGCAGTGGCTGCTAGGGTAGAATAGACCCGGTACCGCGAGCGTTCGAGGGCAGTCAACCTTGGCAAGCCGACAAGGCCTGATTTCGGAAGATCAGATCGCCGTTGTGCAGGAACGGCCGTCGCGCCGTCCGCCGTGGATTCGCGTGCGCGCGCCCGCTGGTGAGACGTACGAGTGGCTGCGCGAGATGATGCGCGCCAAGGCGCTCCATACGGTATGCGAAGAGGCCCGCTGTCCGAACATCGGCGAGTGCTGGGGTTCCGGCACGGCGACGTTCCTTCTGATGGGGGATGTGTGCACCCGGTCGTGCGGCTTCTGCGACATCAAGACCGGCCGGCCCGCTCCGCTAGACTGGCTCGAGCCGGAGCGCATCGCCCGTGCCGTTCAGTCGATGGGTCTGCGCCATGCCGTGATCACCAGTGTCAACCGCGACGAGCGGGAGGACGGCGGCGCACCGATCTTTGCCATGGTCATCCGGCGCATCCGCGAGCTTCATCCGGGGTGCTCCATTGAAGTGCTCATCCCGGACTTCAAGGGCTCGAAGGAAGCGCTGAAGATCGTGATGGACGCTCGCCCCGAGATCTTGAACCACAACGTGGAAACCGTACGCCGTCTCTTCCGCAAGGTTCAGCCCCAGGATCGGTACGAGTGGGCCCAGGCAACGCTGACCAACGCCAAGACGCTCGACCCCGATGTGCTCACCAAATCGGGCATCATGGTGGGGCTGGGTGAGACGCTCGACGAAGTGAAAGAGACGATGGACGATCTGCGTTCATGGGGCGTCGACATCCTGACCATCGGCCAGTACCTGCAGCCGACGAAGAAGCACCTGCCGATCGCCCGCTACTACGACCCCGAGGAATTCAAGCAGCTGGAGCAGTACGGCAACGAGATCGGCTTCCGCTGGGTAGAGAGCGGCCCGCTGGTCCGCTCCTCCTACCATGCCGAACAGCAGGTGCGTGCACTGAGTGTTGTTCATCGCGAGCTGTACGGGGACGGGGCGATGGGCGACGAGTTGCGGCTCGTCTCCAGTTAGCCCACCTTGTTCGATATCGGAAGAAGATCGGACCCGGCCGATGAGCCGGGTCTGTTGGTCTCAGGGCGGTGGACGCAGCCGGCGGATGAGACTTTGTCCAATTCCGCCGATGGTCGCTTCTGCCAGCACGACGGCGATCCCCCGGGTGGCCAGCAGCATGCCACTGATGGTTCCGACGAGCGCCGCGACGAGAACCGCCCCCAGGGGCCATGGGCTGTCTTGGAAGATGAGGTATCCGCTGAGGAACCCGATTCCAGCGCCGATCAACCCACCGCCAATGGATCCCAGGATTAAGGGGAGGACCAGATCCGGCAGCATTCTGCGCCCGAGCAAGACCGCTGCACTCACCTCCTGGCCCTGTTCGCTCTGGAGGAACGCCCACAGGTTGTCTTCGATCGTTGGCTCTCCGATACCGGCCATTGAATCGGCGTCACGCACAATTTCATGTGCAATGCAGTCCTCGTGCCAGAGCGTCTCTTGGTGCTCGATCCCCGTGATCACAGGGAGGCGGCAGCCGGGGCAGACGTGGTGGGCGTCGATCGGGTTGGCTTGGCGATCGGGCAAGGTGGACCTCCCGGTGTGAAGACGACGGTCGAAGGAGGCCAAGTGTATCCGAAACGTGGCTCCGAGCCAGTGGGTCGCCGGACCCAGCTCCTGCTCCTGCTGTTACTTCTTGGCGCAGCCTGCCAGCGGCCGGTGCGCGCACCGGAGGCCACGCCGTTGGCTGAAGCCGGCGTCCAGACGCTGGTCATCAACGGGGAACCGCGTCGCTACCACCTACATCTACCGCCGAATCCGCCATCCGCTGGCATGGCCTTGCTCGTGAGCCTGCATGGCCTGGGCGGCAGCCCCGAGGAGCAGGAGCGCCTCAGCGGCGCCTCCGAACTGGCGGACCGTGAAGGCTTCGCGGTCGTCTATCCCGAAGGCCAGTCGATCGGGCGCCAGCTGGGTTGGATCACACTACCTGAGTCGGAGGATGTGCTCTTCCTGCGAACGATGGTGGTCACACTTCGAGACCAGCTGAACGTGGATCCTGGGCGGATCTATCTCACGGGTCACTCGAACGGGGGCGGGATGGTGCATCGGCTGATGTGCGATGCAGCCGATCTCTTTGCGGCGGCCTCTACCGTTGCCGGTGCCTACCTATACGAACAGCCCTGTGAACCCTCACGCCCGATGGGCCTGATCGCCTTTCACTCCCTGGATGACTCGATCGTCCCCTATGAGGGCTCGGCCCAGACTCCAGAGCTGACGAGCTGGGCGGCGGGATGGGCGACGCGCAATGGTTGTGAACCGTTCCCGAAGAAATCGGCGGAAGAGGCCGGGGTGCAGCTGCTGCGCTGGTCGAGCTGCGCCGACGGGGTGGAGGTGTTGCTCTATACGCTGGATGGCGTCGGACACCGCTGGCCCGGCGGCCCGGGCGCCGAAGGGGCGCTGGATGCCAGCCAGGTGACGTGGGATTTCTTTGCCTCGTCCGGCCGCAGGTAGACGCCGGATCACATGCTGGCTAGCGAACGCCGGCCAGGAAAGCTCCCAGACCGAGACCGACTCCCGCGCCGATCGCGACCCATGTCGCCATGTTGTCTGTGACCGCGCCGAGGCCGGCGCCGGCCCCGATGCCCAGCACCAATCCCAGCACGATGAGAATCGGGCGCAGCCGCCGTCTGCCGCGGTCCTTCACTGTGTCCCGCTCTCCAATCAGCTCTGACGCGCCGATCGTACGTGAGGCGGTCGCGGCGGTCAAGCGGCCCGGCCACACCATCCGGGCGCGAATCTGCTAAGCTAGAAGCGCCTGCTGTGGAGGAAGAATGGCACTCACCTCACGGGAACATCAGGTGCCCGGCTACCGGGCGGAGCGGATCCTGGATGGTGTGCTTCGATTCCGCAAGAGCTGGTCCCGTTACCACCGCCCAGACGATGTCAACCATCTACTCAAGCTTTTTCCTGAGCTTTCACTGGCGCGCGGATTGACCCTTGACTATTTGCTCATCGGGGGTGGAGAAGCGGGCTGGATCTGGCCTTATGTGCGCCCGGCGCAGAAGGGATTGAAGGCCGAGCTCCCCCCGGAGCTGGCGGCGATCCCCCGCGATCAATTGGCCACGCAGCGGGGGGACGAAGCCCTGAAGCCTCTGGTGACCAACACACTCTATCGCTACATCGAATATGAGCGAACGGCAATGGGCCTGTTCGAGTACGCCTTCTTCATCAATGAGCTCTGGGCGACCAAATCGGCTGCGAAGGACGCCGAATGGCTCGAACTCCAGCCGCTGTTCACCCGCTGGCAGTTCGACGCGGTTCTGCGCAAGGCGGGACGGGCGCTTGTGCGCGTCGCCCGGCCCGACTCCTACGATCCGCTGGTGTTCCTCTCACCCGTGGGTGGAGGTGAGGTCCGCTTCCTCGTGTACCACGAGCGCGGCTGGAAGCGGATCGCCTACCTGCACTGCCTCGTCGACCCGGAAGGCTCGGTCGAGCGCAGTGAGGGGGAGCTGATCGCCAACTTCAATTGACGGTCACGCCTCAAACAGGACGTTCTTCAGCGAGTTCAAGGAACGAGAACGAGTCGTATCCGGGAAAAATCTCCTCCAGGCGCTCGTTGCCCAGCCGGCGCAGGACGACCTCGGCCAGAACATTGCGAAAGTCGGTGGTGATGGCGAGATCGCCGGGGCCGTAGAGCTGCCCCGCTTCGAGCCCGGGCCACTCCCCATACACCTTGCCGCCGTGAATACCGCCGCCCATGACAAACATGACGTTTCCATGTCCATGGTCCGTACCGGCGCCGCCGTTCTCCTGCAACCGCCGGCCGAACTCCGACATCACCACGACGGTGACGCCGTTCATACGCTGCCCAAGATCCTGGTCGAAGGCGGCCAGCCCAGCGGCCAGGCTGCCCAGCAAGGTGGGCATCGGACCGGCGTCTGCCCCCTGGGCGACATGGGTGTCCCAGCCGCCGAGGTCGATGCATGCCACCTCGAGTCCAAGCTCGGATTTCACCAGCAGTGCGACCTGAGAAAGCGCCAGCCCGAATTCGTCCTCGGGGTAAACGGCGCCGTTTTCGGTCTCATACGACGCGGCGTCCAATCCGGCCAGGGTTTCCATGGCTTCCATGGTGGTATCCGACTGGGTTGCCAGCGACTCAAACAAAGGATCTTGGGGAGTGGATGCGTAGAGGCTGGAGAGCGTTTCCTGGATGAGGGTCACGCCCTGCGGGTTGCCGGGTAGGTGGAAGTCGGCGATTGAGCGCAGGGCGGCGGCGGGGATCGGCCCGCGCAGCGAGGCCGGCGTCACCCCGCCGATGGCCACGGCGCGGAAGGGCGAATCGTTCTCCCAGGCTGCAGTCTGCAGGTGGCGGGCGATCCAGCCGGTGGGAATCTGTTTCTCACCCGGGGTTCCCCGCTCCATGTAGTCCATGGCGTCGAAGTGAGAGTGGGTGGGATCGGGGGATCCGGCGGCGTGGATAATGGCCAGCGAGCCTGCGTCGTACGGGTCCTTGAGCGGGCGCAGTGCGGGGTGCAGGCTGAAGCGATCGGTCAGCTCGACGGCGGCGCTGTCGTCGCCGGGTTTCGGGGCGGGGATTGCCAGCGTTGGACGCGCGTCGTAATAGGCGTCTTCGGCGTGGGGGATCACCGCGTTGAGGCCGTCCATGCCCCCTCGCAGGAAGACGCAGACCATCACATCGCCGATCGGGGCATTGCCCGGCGGGGCGAAGGCGAGGCGCGGGCGCCAGCCGGGCAGCGCCAGCGGCGCCAGGCTGAAACTGGCCATGCGCACCACATCGCGTCGGGACAGTCGGATTGGATCCATAGCGACTCCTCAACGAATCTGGAAATGGGGGCTTGCCAGAATCAGTCCGGCCAGTGCGTGCGGCTGGACCGAAGCCGGAGCTGTCGGCGCGTAGTCGAGCAGGATCTGGCGCGCATCGGCCGGCAGGGGTGCGCCCAGCAGATGCAGACTGAGCGCATCGACCA
>JBFJVD010000151.1:0-7186 GCA_041624375.1 Anaerolineales bacterium | reverse complement strand
GCCATCTCGGGGGTCATCCGATGCAGAACCAGGCGGCTGCCACGTCCCAGCTTAAGCGCGAATTCAGCGTCGCGGACGAATACCACTACGACCGGTCCGGGCCCGTGCGCTGGATTGTGTCGCACCTGCTCCGCTACCCGCATCTTCTTGCCAGCTTCCTGTTCGCCGCAACACTGACCAACGTCTTGTTCTCGACGGTGCCGCGGCTCACCGGCCTGGCCTTCGATGAAGTGCTCAAGCCCGAACCCAGTGTGCAGCGCCTGGTCTCGATCGCTCTCGGGATCCTGGCCCTGGTGCTCGTGCGCGGCCTGCTGGATATCACCAACGCATGGTCGGTGGAGACGCTCGGGCAGCGGGTCGAGCGCGATGCGCGCGAGGAGCTGTATATCAGCCTGCTGGGGAAGAGCCAGACCTTCCACAACCGCCAGCGCGTGGGCGACATCATGGCCCGCGCGACCAGCGACGTGCGCCAGCTCAACCCCATGATGAACCCCGGTGTGTCCCTGATCACCGAATCGTTGATGGGCATCCTTGCGCCGCTCGCCTTCATTGCCTTCCTGCGTCTTGACCTCCTGGTGGCGCCCGTGCTGTTTGTCATTGCCTACGTCTTTGCACTCCGTCGCTACGTCAACCAGCTCAATCCAGTGGCGGGAGAGCAGAGATGGCGCTTCGGCGAGATGAATGCCGGACTGACGGAAACGATCACCGGAATCGAGGTGGTGAAAGCGGCGACACAGGAAACGCAGGAGCGGCGCAAGTTCATGGAAAATGCACGAAGGGTGCGCGACCTGTATGTCAAACAAGGAGAGATCGAGGCGCGTTACCTGCCGCTCTTGCTGCTTGGAATCGCCATGTCCGGCGCGTTCGCCCATGGCCTGTTGCTGCTGTCGAGAGGTGCGCTGACGATCGGCGAGCTGGTCGCCTACATGGGCCTGATGGGAATCCTGCGCTTTCCGGCCTTCATCTCGATCTTCACCTTCTCTTTGGTCCAGATGGGGATTGCCGGCGCCCGGCGCATCCTCGACCTGATCAAAGAGGAGACCGAACTGGACGAAAATGTCGCCGGTCACGCCGCCACGATCCGCGGGGAGATCATCTTCGATCATGTGACCTTTCGACTGGACAATGACCCGGACGGCCTGCCTGTGCTGCAGGATGTCTCTTTTCGGGCCGCGGCCGGCGAGACGATTGCGATCGTCGGCCAGACTGGCACAGGAAAGACGACGCTGACCAAGCTCGTGAATCGCACCTTCGACGTCGATGAAGGGCGAATCTTGATCGATGGCGTCGATGTTCGTGACTGGAAGCTTGATTCGCTGCGTTCGCAGATCTCGACCATCGAGCAAGACATCTTCCTCTTCTCGAGGCCGATCGGCGAGAACATTGCCTTCGGTCTCGGCCAGCGGGCCGAACAGGCGGAGATCGAATCCGCGGCCCAGGCGGCCCAAGCGCACGAATTCATCACGGGTTTCACCGACGGTTACCGGACCCTGGTGGGTGAGCGGGGGGTCACACTCTCCGGCGGCCAGCGCCAGCGCCTCGCGATCGCCCGGGCGTTGCTGACCGACCCGCGCATCCTCATTCTGGACGACTCGACCAGCGCCATCGACAGCGCCACCGAGGATCAAATCCAGCACGCCATCAAGCAGGTGCTCGAGGGGCGCACAACCTTCCTCATCACGCACCGCCTGTCTCAAATCCGACGCGCCGACCGGATTCTTGTGCTGCACCAGAGCGAGATCGTGGATCAGGGAACACACGAGGAACTGATGGAACGCTGCGACCTCTACCGACGCATCTTCGCCCACTATGCCTAGCAGCTGAGGAGACTGCGATGGGCTTCATCATGGACGGCCTGGACGCCGAGGCCTACGACCGGGAGTACCAGGACCGACAGCTGCTGAGACGGATCCTCACCTACTTCCGACCCCACCTCCCCACCATGGGAGGTTTGGCGGTTTTGATCGTTCTCAACTCGCTCATGGACGCAGCCTTTCCGTTCCTGATCGCACGCAGTCTCGACCGATTGGAGCAGGCGTCTGATTTGCGCGTGACAATCTGGCAGCAAACCGCATGGCTGATTGGCGCCATCTTCTTATCCGGTGTGCTCTCGTGGACATTCAATTTCTTCCGGCAGAAGTACACAGCGCGCACGGTGGGCGACGTGGTGTTGAAACTGCGCCAGGATGCCTTCGATGCGGTCCTGGCCCGTGACATGTCCTTCTACGACGAGTACGCCTCCGGCAAGATCGTCAGCCGCGTGACTTCGGACACGCAGGAATTCTCCAATGTCGTGACGCTGACGCTCAACCTGATTAGCCAGGTGCTGATCGTGGTGATCGTGGTCGGACTTTTGGTCACCATTAACTTGCGCCTGGCGCTGATTGCTTTGGCGATCGCTCCCGTGGTGGTCTACACCGCCCTCATGTTTCGCCGGATCGCCCGCCACACCACAACCCAGGCGCGGCGCGTTCTGGCCGAGGTGAACGCGAACGTTCAGGAGGCCGTCACCGGCATTGGGGTCGCGAAGAGCTTCCGCCAGGAGCAACGCATCTTTGATGAATTCAAACCGGTGAATGCGCAGACGTACCGCCTGAGCCTGCGGCAGGGCTTGACCTTCAGCAGCATCTTTCCTGTCCTGGGCACGATTTCAGGCATCGGCACCGCACTCATCGTCTATGCCGGCGGCTTGAGCGTGATCCGGGACGTGGTCTCCGCAGGGGATCTCTACCTTTTCGTCGAGGGCATCAACCTGTTCTGGTTCCCGCTCACGAGCATCGCATCCTTCTGGAGTCAATTCCAGCTCGGGCTGGCCGCCAGCGAACGCGTCTTCGCGCTCATCGACGCCGAGCCCCGCGTCGTCCAGACGGACCGGCAGCCGGCTTCCGGCCTGCAGGGCCAAATCGAATTCCGGGATTTGGGCTTTCGCTACACGCCAGGCGAGCCCGTGCTGGAGGCCTTCAGCCTGACGATCGAAGCCGGGGAAACGCTGGCGCTGGTAGGTCACACTGGCGCGGGCAAGTCGAGCCTCGGCAAGCTCGTGGCGCGCTTCTACGAATTCCAGGGAGGACAGCTGCTGATCGACGGAAAGGACATTCGCGGCTTCGAGCTGGGCTCCTACCGCAGCCAGCTCGGCATTGTCCCCCAAACACCGTTCCTGTTCGCCGGCACCGTGGCGGACAACATCCGCTATGGGAAGCCGGAGGCGACGGAAGACGAGGTGGTTGCTGCGGCTACAAGTGTCGGCGGCGGCGATTGGCTGGACGCGCTCCCGCAGGGCCTGGCGACGCCGGTCGGCGAGGGCGGGAAGGGGATCTCCATGGGCCAGCGCCAGCTGGTCGCACTGGCGCGGGTGGTGCTTCAGGACCCGGCCATCATCATTCTGGATGAGGCGACGGCCAGCGTCGATCCGCTCACAGAAGCCCAGATTCAGGAGGGTTTAGTGGCCGTGCTTCGAGGCCGCACAGCCATCGTCATTGCGCACCGGCTGTCCACGATCCGGGCCGCCGACCGTATCATCGTACTGAGTGAGGGCAAGATCCTCGAGGAAGGTGATCATGCCTCGCTGATGGCTGAGGGTGGGCACTACGCCGCCCTCTACGACACCTACTTCCGCCATCAATCCCTGGAATACATCGAATCTTGGCGGAAGGCGACGCTACCCCTCGCCGACTGACTGCTGGATCACGCCATCATTGCCAATCCCCTCTTGAGAGCCGCGTTCATTTCACCAGCAGCATGAGGTCCAGCGCGGCTGGGATGAGCCGAGGGATTACGGGCGAACCCGCGACCTTCAAGGTCTAAGCAGAATTGCTCACTATCACACCTCGGCTTGTCAGCCTTCGCAGCTCGAGCAAGGCTCCACTTCGATGGTCAAACGGGTCCGACGTTCGTCGACCCATCTGCTGCGACCCCGAGCCTTCGCGCAGGGTCAGCCGCGCAGCAGGCTCGACCGTTCATGGCTGGAGCTTTCCGATACGGCTCCTCTGAATCGGCAAGGCTTCGTCTAAAATGATTTCCAACGCACATCCGTGAATGTCCACACAGGCGATCTCTGACCGAGGAGGCCGACATGCCCTTTGATCCTGATTTCTGGGCCGAGACACTCGGCGAGCTAGCTGCCAGCTTTCTAACCTGGATCCCGCGGCTTGTCGGCGCACTGGCGCTGTTGATCCTGGGCTGGGTCGTCGCGCGCATCGGGCAGTTCATACTGACGGGACTGCTACGGCGCGTGGGCATGGACCGTCTCGCCGAACGGGTCGGCGCTACCCGACTGCTGACCAACGCCGGGTTCGACCCTTCCTTCTCCCACCAGTTCTCCCGCGTGGTGTATTGGCTGGTGTTGCTGGTGTTCATCCTGGCATCGGCGGAGAGCCTCGGTCTGCCGGGAGTGGCGGAGACTTTCAGCGGACTGCTTGCCTACTTACCTCACGTCCTGGCGGCAGCCTTGATCCTCTTGTTGGGTGGCCTGGTTGCCCGGGTCGTTGGCGAGGCTGTTGGCGCCCTTGTCACCCAGGCCGGCGCCGAGGCGGGGTCGCTCCTCGGACAGGCCGTGCGCTACGTGCTCCTGATCCTTGTGGTCATCCTGGCGATCGAGCAGTTGGGCGTGGAGACCGCGCTGCTGGTTGATGTGGCGGTGGTCATCGTTGCTGCCAGCGCCTTAGCGCTGGCAATCTCATTCGGCATCGGCAGCCGCGAATTGGCTCGAAATGTGATGGCCGGATTCCAGGCCAAGGAGGATTTCTCGCCAGGGCAGGAGCTGCAGGTACGCCAGCATCGCGGCCGATTGGTGCGCATCGGTCCCGTTAAGTCGGAGCTGGAAATCGCCGACGGACGGGTGTCCATACCGAACCTGGCACTGGTGGAAGAGGAAGTTGTGATCGTACAGGGGGAGGAAGCGCGGTGAGCGAGGAGCCTGCCCAGCGTTCCCAAGCTGGGTCTGCCCCATCGGCCCAAACCCTGCTCAGTTTTGCGGCCTCACAGATCCGAGGCAGTGCCACGCTGCTTGCGCTCGTCCTCCGCCAATTGCCGGCTCCAAAAGCGCCGCAGCCCCCCGAGCCGGCTCCGCCGCAAGCGAACTGGGAGCCGCTGCGGGTCCTGCAGCCGCGAGTCGCATACGGCGCTGGTCGAGCGCTGCGCTTCTTCGGCCGTTTCGGGGTCGTGCTCGCGTTGACTGTTGGCGTACTCCTGCTGCCGACGCCCGCCACCCTGTCGGAGGAGGGACACCGCGCGTTGGCGGTGTTCGTGTTTACCGGCAGCATCCTCGCTCTGGAGCCGGTGTCGTTGCCGATTGCGGCGCTGATGATTCCGGTGGTTCAGGTCGCGTTGGGGTTGGCAGACACAACGCTGGCCTTCGAGACATTCTCCCGGCCGGTCGTATTCCTGATCTTGGCCAGTTTGTTCCTGGCCGAGGGCCTGCGCAAGCACGGACTGACCAGACGGCTGGCATTGGGAACAATCGTCGCCACCGGCGGGGGGGTCTCGATGATCCTGCTGGGGCTGATGGGGATCGCGGCCTTGTTCTCGATGTGGGTCGAGAACACCGCCACCGCGGCCATGCTGCTTCCTGTGGCGCTGACGATCTCCAAGCAGGTCGAAGACCCGAAGCGCGCCCGTCCCCTTCTGGTCCTGCTGGCGCTCGGCATCGCTTACGGCGCCAGCCTGGGCGGCATGGCCACGATCATGGGGTCTGCTTCCAATGCGGTTGCCTCCGGGTTCCTCGCGCAGATCAGCCCGTGGACCTTCTTCGACTGGATGCGCTACGGCCTGCCGGCGCTGCTGCTGGTCTTCCCAGCCACCTACTTCGTTTTGAATCGCCTGGTGGCGACGGACGTGCGCCAGTTGGAGATCGAGACGGTGCGCCAGCAGGTTCGTGACATGGGCCCGATGAGCAATCGGGAGAGAGAGTTGCTGTACACTTTGGGCGCGGCGGCCGCCCTGTGGATTGGCGGCGCGTCGATCGAAAAGACGCTTGGTCTACCTGCCAGTCTGCTATCCGCGGCGACCGTTGCCGTGCTGGCCGTTGCTTATCTGGCGATCCGCGGGATTCTTGACTGGGAGGACGTCAAGGGCGTGAGCTGGGGCATCTTCCTCGTGATCGGCGCTGGCCTGTCGCTGGGGCAAGTCCTGAGTCGTACGGGCGCGACGGATTGGATCGCCACGCTGATCACCCCCCTCATTGACTTGCCCTTATTCATCCGCTTGCTGCTGATGGTGACGCTGACCGCCTTTCTGACGGACCTGATGAACAACACCACCATCGCCGCGGTCTTCGTCCCGGTGCTCATCAGCATGGCGCAAAGCGATCCGGCGATCAGCGCGGTTGAGCTCGTGCTGCCGGCAACGATGGCCACGACGTTTGGATATTCGCTGCCGTCTTCGTCGGGAAGGATGGCGCTGCTGGCGGCCAGTGGACTGGTCAATCGACGAGAGATGCTCAGCAATGGAGTGATCGTAACGCTGGTGAGCGCCGTGATCTTGGCCACATTCTTCTTCGTGCTCACCCTACTCGGCTGGATTTAGCGGGAGGCGGAAACATGCGGATCCTTGTGGTCGGAGCGGGTCGGATCGGGATCGAGGTCTTGCGTCAGCTCTTTAAGAATCCGGCGCTGACGGTGCTGGTCCTCGATCCCCGCGAGGAGCCGCTCGCCATCCGGGAGGGTGTGATCGAGCAGGTGGATTTCCATGAGTCGCTGACCCCTCTGACGCTGGACTACGTGCTCGCACAGGCCATGCCGGATTTGGTGCTGCTCACGACCTCGACGGAGGACCTGGGTCTGGGACGCTCGGCAGGCGTGGACCTCCTCGGTGCGGCGCTGAAGGATGAGCTGGCGGCCATCGCGCAGGTCCCTGTGATTGAAGTGGCCCGCAGCAGAGTCTGAGCGAAGAGGACTGGAAAACGGAAGCACAGGCAGCCCCACCAGAAATCGGACTTACCCTGCCATTCTCCTGGTAGCGATCGACAGGTTGGCCAGCGAAAAACTGCGAGCCGTAGTGATCGCACTGCTGGAGCTGCGTTCGCTGGCACTGACCGGGTTGGTCAGCGGCAAGTCCATGATGAAGGCGCCCTTTCGGGCGCCCTTTTTCGTAGCAGGTCGCGGGCGTCGAAATCCCTGGCCCAGCCCGCCAGCCTGCCCTGGACTATGAGAATCGACGTGCGCTGACTTTCATGGATCAGTCCAGAGGG
>JBFJVD010000150.1:0-7198 GCA_041624375.1 Anaerolineales bacterium | reverse complement strand
CAGCGACTCCAGGCAGCGTCCGCCCTTCGAGGAACTCAAGCGCCGCACCCCCCCCGGTAGAAACGTGGTCGATCTGATCGGCAAGACCAGCTTGGGCTACCGCAGCGGCCGAGTCGCCTCCGCCCACGATGGTGAACCCCCCACTTGCAGCCACCGCGCGCGCCAGCTCAAAGGTCCCTGTGGAAAACGGCGGGAATTCAAATACACCCATCGGCCCATTCCAGACGATCAGCTCGGCGTCTCTCAGCTCGGCTCGGAAGCGCTCGACCGTCTCCGGTCCGATGTCCATAATTCGCCAGCGCGCCGGCACCTCATGGATGGGCACCACTCGATGCTCTGCATCAGCAGCAAAGGCGTTGGCGACCACCGCATCGACCGGAAGCACGACCTTGTCTCCCGCGGAGTCAAGCAGCTCCCTGGCCTGGGGAACCGCAGCCTGCTCGACCAGGGACTCCCCGAGCTCAAGCCCTTCAGCAGCCAAGAACGTGTTCGCCATACCGCCACCGATCAGCAGCTTGTTCGCACGCGCCAGAAACTGCTCCACAACACCGATCTTGTCAGAGATCTTCGCGCCGCCCAGGATGGCGATGTAGGGTTCCACGCGAGCGCTTAGGGCGCGACCTAACTGGCGGATCTCCGCCTCCATCAGGAACCCGGCGACGGCCGGCAGGAAGTGCGCCACGCCTTCGGTCGATGCATGTGCGCGATGCGCAGAACCGAAGGCATCGTTGACGAAAAGATCCGCCAGCGACGCCAATTGACGGGCGAATTCCGGATCGTTTTCTTTCTCCCCTTTGTGAAAGCGTGTGTTCTCGAGCAAGAGAAGCTGGCCCGGTGCCAAACCAGCCGCTGCCGTCTCGGCCTCCGGGCCCACGCAATCCGACGAGAACGCAACCGGAAGGCCGAGCAGCTCACTCAGCCGCGCGGCGACGGGCTGCAGCGAGAAGGAGGGGTCCGGCGCGCCCTTCGGACGGCCCAGATGGGAACAGAGCACGGCCGAAGCGCCGTGCTCCAGCAAGTAGCGGATCGAAGGGAGCGCCGCCTGAATGCGCGTGTCGTCGCTGACTTTCCCATCCAGCAAGGGGACATTGAAATCCACACGCACCAAGGCCCGTCGACCTGCCAGTTCGACGTCCCGCAGTGTCTTCTTGTTGAAGTTCACGTTAATTGTTCCGAAATCTGCCTGGGTCAGGCAGGGACCTTCAGCTTCTCTCCGACGACAGCGGTGAGGTCTGCGGTGCGCGATGAGTAGCCATACTCGTTGTCGTACCAGCTGAGGACCTTCACCAGATTGCCGCCGATCACGAACGTATAATCTGCATCGACGATGCTCGAGCGCGGATCACCGATGATGTCGGTGCTCACAAGCGGCTCCGTTGAGAAGCCGAGGATGCCCTCCATCGGGCCCTCAGCCGCCTTGCGGAAGGCCGCATGCAGCTCCTCGTTGCTGACATCGCGGCTGAGCTCAGCCACGAAATCGACAACTGAACCGCTCGGGACCGGCACGCGCATGGCGATGCCGTCGAATTTGCCTTCCAGCTCCGGCATGACCAGCGCGACAGCGCGCGCAGCCCCGGTCGAGGTGGGGATGATGTTGACCGCGGCAGCGCGGGCCCGCCGCAGGTCCTTGTGCGGCATGTCCACGATTGATTGGGTGCTGGTGTAGGCATGCACCGTCGTCAGGAGCCCTTTGACAATGCCAAACTCGTCGTGCAGGACTTTGGCGGCAGGCGCCAGGCAGTTGGTGGTGCAGCTGGCGTTCGAGATCACATCGTGCTTTTCAGGATCGTAGCTTGAGTCGTTCACACCGAGCACAATCGTGAGATCGGGGTCCTTTGCCGGCGCGCTGATGATGACCTTCTGGGCGCCGGCTTCGAGGTGCTTGGCCGCCTGGTCACGCTGCTTGAAGATCCCGGTTGCCTCGACTACGATGTCGACGCCCAAATCCGACCAGGGAAGCTCAGCCGGATCGCGCACCGACAGTGCTTGAATGAGGTCGCCGTTGATCACAAACCCGTCGTCCCGGACCTCGACTTCTCCTTCGTAGCGCCCGTAAACCGAATCGTGTGTAAACAGGTGCGCCATCGTCTTCAGGTCGCCGAGATCATTAAAGGCAACGACGTCCACTCTCTCGGGGTACTTCTCTTTCAGGATCTTCAGGACCTGCCGCCCAATGCGGCCCAGTCCGTTGATGCCCACTCGGATAGCCATTGGTTCTACCCTCCTCGTACGTAGGATGATGCCAGCTAGTTCAATCCGCTGGTCGGTTCGACGTGGTCAAGCGATGGGAGCTCAAGCGGCCCGGTCCGCTCCTCGAGCAGCATGAGGAGCACCTCAGCCAGCTTGGCTGGATCATGGCGCCATGGCCGTTCGAGATCCGTCAGATCCGCCCGGTAATAGAAGCCGGAGGGATGCCGTTCTTCCGGCGCACATACCCAGAGCGAGCCCGCCGGCGGCTCACCCGATGGGCAGTCGTTGGCCAAGACGATATCGACCAGCCCTCGCCCGACATGGGACTCCACGGCTTCGACATGCTGGCGGCAATCATAGCCATCGGTCTCTCCCGGCTGTGTGGCCACATTGCAGACAAATACTCTGAACGCTCGACTGCTGCGGACCGCCCGGACGATATCCGGAACCAGCAGGTTGGGCATGATGCTGGTATAGAGGCTGCCCGGACCAATCACGATCATCTCGGCGCTCAGGATGGCACGGATCGCCTCGGGGTGCGCGGGAGGGTCGTTTGGTTCGAGATGGACTCGCCGGATGCGGCCTGGCATGGTGGGGATGCGGCTCTCGCCTTCGATCCGCACCGCCTGGACATCCAGCGCTGGAGCTTTGTCGGCAACGAGCGCCACATCCCGTCCGGTCGAGGGCAAGACTTGACCGTGAACCGCAAGCACACGGCCAGCCTCGAGAATTCCGCGATCAAAGCTTCCCGTGACACCGGCAAGCGCAGCGATGAAAAGGTTTCCGAAGGAATGCCCCTCGAGCTCATCGCCGGCCAGAAAGCGATATTGGAAGAGCTGCGTGATGAGGTCTTCATCATCCGAGAGCGCGGCCAGGCACGCTCGCAGGTCGCCGGGCGGCGGCAGGCCGAGCGCCTGACGGAGCCGGCCGGAAGAGCCGCCGTCGTCGGCGACGCTGACGATCGCCGTCAGGTTGCTGGTCTGGTGCTTCAGGCCACGCAGCAAGGTCGAAAGGCCGGTGCCGCCGCCGATGGCCACGATCCGTGGGCCCCGCCGCAGGCGCCGATGCCGGGCTACGGCGTCAACGACCGGCCGGCCGGGCCGCACGTATGGCGCGAGCAGCGTCCGATTAAGCCGAACGACCGCCGTGAGAAGCAATGCGATGCCGGTGGTGCCCAACAGCGTGGCGCGAAGCCAGCGCGGGAGCGCCCGCAAGCTGAGCAAATAAAGCCAAGGAGAATCCGGATGGGCTCGGTAGTAGTCGAGGAGCAAAATCGCGAGTCCGAGGCCGATGAGCGCCGTACCAACAACCATCAAACCGAGCCAGCGCTTCACCCCCAGCCCCGGTTGAAACCAGCGCACAATCTGGCGCCACTGGCGGCGCAGCTTCCCCTCGCGATCGGGGAGCTGAGATCTATTCACACGATTGAATATACCAGACGGCCTTAAGACTCGTCAAACCCGGCGCTCGGCCAGCCGGTTTGCCCCGAACCGGCCCTGAGTCTTGGGTATAATTTCAGCACGATACAAAACCGAAAGGAGGGTTGGGCTATGGCCAGTGTGACCTACAACAACGTCACAAAGCGGTTCGGCTCGGTCGTCGCCGTCGACGACATGAATCTTCATATTGAGGATCGGGAGTTCCTGGTACTGGTCGGACCCTCCGGGTGTGGCAAGTCGACCTCGCTTCGACTGCTGGCGGGTCTCGAGGAGATCTCCGACGGCGAGATCTTGATCGGCGATCGCCTGGTGAACGATGTTGCCCCCAAAGACCGGGACATCGCGATGGTGTTCCAATCCTACGCGCTCTACCCCCACATGACAGTGTTCGACAACATGGCCTTCGGCTTGAAGCTGCGGGGAACGCCGAAACAGGAGATCCGCCAGCGCGTGCAGAACGCCGCCGAGATCCTGGGGATTACCAATCTCCTGGACCGGCGACCGCGCCAGCTGTCCGGTGGTCAGCGGCAGCGGGTCGCGGTTGGACGGGCAATTGTGCGCCAGCCCAAAGTGTTCCTGCTTGACGAGCCGCTCTCGAACCTCGATGCCAAGCTACGTGTTCAGACACGTGCGGAGATTCAGAAACTGCACCAGGACTTGGGAACGACCTTCGTCTACGTGACTCACGATCAGACGGAGGCGATGACAATGGCCTCGCGGATCGCCGTCATGAAGGACGGTATTCTGCAGCAGGCCGATACGCCGCAGATCCTTTATGACCACCCGGCGAATGTGTTCGTCGCCGGTTTCATCGGCTCACCGGCCATGAACTTCTTCGGCGCCAAACTGGCCCGGGTCGATGGCGGCCTGGCAATTGATATCGGCGATTTCCAGATCCCCGTCCCTGGGGACAAGATGGACGCCGTAAGTTCTCGCGAAGGCCGCGAAGTCATCTTCGGCCTGCGTCCGGAAGACATTCACGACCCACAGTTCCAGCCGCCGGGGATCGAAGCCGCTCCCGTCGAAGCGGTCATCGATGTCCGTGAACCGATGGGCAACGAGCAAATCCTCTACTTGAAGGCTGGAAAGCACACCTTTGTCGCCCGGGTTGACCCGCGCAGTGAAGCTAAGGTCAATCAGCCGAAGCAGGTGGTCTTCAACATGCACAACATGCACCTCTTCGACACAGATGGCGACCAGGGCAAGATCGTCTAGGTCCGTCAACTGAACCATACCAAGCCCCCGCGGCGCGGGGGCTTTTCCTTGAACGAAAGGACGACGCAAGGATGGCCAATCTGGAGTTGATGCGGACTCTGAAGCGGGAAGCCGAGACCCAGATCGTTCTCTTGATCCTGGATGGCCTGGGCGGGCTTGCAGTAGAACCGGGTGGCCCGACTGAGCTTGAAGCCGCCAACACGCCGAACCTGGATCGTCTGGCTTCCGAGGGGACCCTTGGTCAGACGGTCCCGGTAGGACGCGGGATCACGCCGGGTTCGGGTCCGGCCCACCTGGCCTTATTCGGATACGATCCGCTGCACTTCGATGTCGGGCGCGGCGTCCTGGAGGCCAGCGGGATCGGCATGCGCGTGGACAAAGGTGATGTGGCCGCGCGCGGCAACTTCGTCACATTGAACGCGAACGGCGCGATCGTCGACCGGCGAGCCGGAAGGATATCAAGCGAGGAGGCTGCCCCTCTCGTCTCGAAGCTGTCGGAGATTGACATTGAAGGGGTGGAGGCGGAAGTGCGAGTTGCGCGCGAGTACCGCTTCTCCCTGATCTTGCGCGGCGATGGCCTCGAAGCGGAGATTGCCGACACAGATCCGTTGCGAACCGATGAGAAACCCCTGCCCGCCCGCGCGCTGGACGCAGGATCGAAATATGCGGCGGACCGGTTCAACGCGTGGATCGCAGCTGCCCAGCGGGTGTTGAAAGATGAGAGCAAGGCCAATGGAGTCACACTCCGCGGCTTCTCAACGAACCCGGCTCTGCCCCAGTTTCCAGATATCTACGGCCTGAACGCGGCGGCGATCGCCGTGTACCCAATGTATCGGGGTGTGGCTCAGATTGTCGGCATGGACGTGATTGAGTTTGCCGGCGAGACACCCGCCGAGGAGTTCGAGGCAGCCCGCGCAAATTGGAGCCAGTTTGACTACTTCTTCATCCACATCAAGAAGGTGGACAGCCTGGGCGAGGACGGCGATTTCGAAGGCAAGGCGGCTTACATCGAAAGCGTCGACCACCTCCTGCCAGACCTGCTCTCGCTGGAGCCGGACGTGCTGGCCGTCACCGGAGACCATTCAACCCCGGCCCGTCTGCGATCTCACTCCTGGCATCCGGTGCCCTTGCTGCTTTGGGCGCCGGCGACCGTTCGGCGCGACGGGGAGTCGAAGTTTGGGGAGTTGTTTTGCGCACGGGGCGGACTGGGCACGCTGCCGGCAGAGGAGCTGATGCCGCTCATGATGGCGCACGCCGGCCGGCTTGCGAAGTACGGCGCCTGACACGCACCGCAGATGTCCCTTGCTGCTTCGGGGAACGCAAGTAGATCTCCGCGCGTTTTGAACAACTATGGCTGTACGAAGATCGTTGTTGTAGGAGAGTCGAGCTAGTTTCTCGCCAGCGGCGAGCTCCCAGGCGCGGGTGCGCCTTTTGCAGGCTGGTAGTAGGGATTGCTCCCCGAGGCATGATCGGTGGTGTCCACCACCTGCTGGATTTCCGGAACCGCCTCTCGAATCATTACGTCGATGCCCTGTTTGAGGGTGATGTCTGCCAGGCCACACCCCTGACAGCCGCCTCCAAGCTCGACATAGGCTACATGGTCCCGAACTTCGAGCAGCGTGACAAAGCCGCCATGGGCCGCCACGCCCGGGTTGATCTTGTGTTTCAGCACTTCGTGGACGGACTGCTCCAGCGGATCCTGAAACATCGGATTGGGGTTCTCAAGGTGAAACCCGCTCTGATAGGCATTCTCGACAAACTCAACCCTTGCGCCCTTGAGATTTGGGGCGCTTTCCGGGTCCACCACAACCTCAAAACCACCGGATTCGATGCTCAGATCATCGGCGGTACGTTCTGCTGGCGGAATGAAGCGGAGCGAGTAGCGAAAATCATCCGGCCCGCGCCCCAGGATCTGAATGCGCAGGAGCTTCCCGCGCCGATCCTCTGACTGCAGCAGCTCGGAGATCTTCTCTCTGGCAGCGTCATCAAATTCGATCATCCGACCTTCCCCATTCCATTGCTCCACAACCGCGTTCTTTCGGGCGAGCGTCGCCTTGAGGGTCATTCTACCATCGAACCAGTGAGGGACGATGGCTCAAGCGCAACCTCCAGGCTTACACGGCTTCGATGGAGAAGCTGAGGTGGCTATGCGCAGTGCGAAGAGCTGCCTCCACAGCTGATGGGATATCGGCGCGCGCAAATAGGAACCCCAGGTACTGGTTTCCTTCCGGCAGCGGTACCACCGGATGGCCGATGGGGATCGAGATCACCAACGACTCGATCCCGGGGACCCGCTCAGCCGCTTCACGACCTTCGACCCCACGCAGAACCCCAGCCGCCGGGATCGGCAGCAT
>JBFJVD010000149.1:0-7439 GCA_041624375.1 Anaerolineales bacterium | reverse complement strand
TGTCGTACCCGGCTTCAAGTACAATCTCACCGACGTGCAGGCTTCCCTTGGGCTCCATCAGCTCGCCAAGCTGGAAACGTTCCTCGAAGTTCGAGAAACTTACGCCGCCGAATACGATGCAGCCTTCGGCGACCTGCGCGGTGTGCGCCTTCAGCCGCGGCAGGCTGATGAGGGCACACGCCACGCGCTGCATCTCTACGTTCTGCTGCTGGACCCCGACTGCTTCACAGCGACGCGCAACGAAATATTGGACGCCTTATTGGCCGAGAACATTGGGGCTGCGCTTCACTACCGCGCGCTCCACACCCATCCTTACTACCAACAGAAGTATGGCTACCAGCCGTCGGACTACCCACATGCGTACCGCGCCGGCGAGTCGATTCTCTCTTTGCCGCTCATGCCGGCGATGACCCCCGAGGATGTCACAGACGTTATCCGCGCAGTTCACAAGGTGCTCTCGGCATTTGCGCTTTGATGGAACCGATTCACCAGGCAGGACAGCGGCGCACAGTGCATCGATCGACCCGGAATTCGATGCGTGATCACCCGTTGGAGGTCGCCCTCTCGGCCCACAACCCGTCTGCGCAAGCATGAAGATCCTTCTCGCTTCAAATTTCTTTCCGCCAGGACATTTGGGAGGCACGGAAATCCTCACCTATGGATTGGCGAGCGGGCTGAGAGCGGCTGGACATCATGTGCGGGTGGTTTGCGCCGAGGATTGGGATGATGCACCCCATCAAGGTGTTCGGACCAGCGATGAAGAAGTCCAGGGAATTCCTGTCCACCGACTCAAACTGAATTGGAGACGCTCACCGCATATCTTTCGGGATCTGTATGCCAATCCGGCAACGAAGGCCCATGTCCGGGAGCTGTTGATCGATTTCCAGCCGGATGTGTTCCATGTCACGTCCTGTTACACCCTGACCGCCAGCATCCTTCGCGCGGCAGCCCAGCTGGGTGTCCCGATTGTCTACACGGCCACTGATTTCTGGTTCCTTTGCGCTCGTAATTCCTTGCTCAGGAGCAATGGTGAGCTGTGCAGCGGCCCGGAAGGGGCATGGAAGTGCGCCCAATGCATGCTCTCCGGCGCGAAGGTCTACCGCTGGAGCAAGAAGCTCGTCCCGGAGAGGCTGCTGGCCCCTATGTTGCTCGAGCTGGGGAAGTCGGAGCGCTGGACCAACCGGCGTGGGCTGCGGGGGATGCATGGTGACTGGAAGGCACGCTTTTCCTATCTGAACGAAGCGCTTCAACTTCCCCAGAAGATTGTCACGGCATCCCATTTTTTGATGTCCAAACTGGTGGAGTATGGGGTCGAGCCCGGGCAGATCACGGTCTCGCGCTACGGGCTGGATTTGAGCTGGGCCCGTGGGCTGAAAATCGAAGAACCGGTGCGCCCGCTGAGAATCGGCTTCATTGGCCAGATTCTCCCTAAGAAGGGGCCGGATATTTTGGTTCGGGCGTTCCGGGCTCTCGAGGCAGAAGTTCCACTGGAACTGAAGATCTATGGAAATCTTGAGAAGCTGCCCGATTTTGGACAGCAATTGCTCGAGCTGGCGGGCGACGACCGGCGCATTCATTTTCTGGGCACGTTCCCGAACGAGAAGATGGGGGAGGTCCTGCAAGGAATCGATGTGCTGGTTGTTCCATCGATCTGGTACGATTTCCCGCTTGTGATTCCATCGGCATTCGCGATGAAGACGCCGGTGATTGCGACGGATCTTCCCGGGATGAACGAATTAATAACCCACGGAAAGGATGGCCTGCTGTTCCCTCGCGGCGACTGGAAGGCGCTGGCACGGCTGCTCAGACGGCTGGCAAGCGCGCCCTCGCTGGTTGCGGAACTCCAGGCCTCGATCGGGCCCGTGAAGGATCTGCCGGCGATGGCAGCGGAGTACGAGCGCCTGTATCGCTCTTTGATTCTCGAAGCCGTCTCAAGTCGCCACCAGGCCGTGGGCGCCTCCTGACCGCGGTGCTCTAGGCGGTGCACCAGTTCACTTCGACACTCGTGCTTCTCCTTTCAGCTTTCACCTAACCTCGAGTATTGAGAATGCAAAGCTTCAGCAACAGGGTCCTTCGCAACTCAGCCTTCGGCCTGGTTGGACAGTTCCTGATCAAGGTCCTCTCCTTCATCTTCACCATCTTGATCGTCCGCAATCTAGGGGCAGCGACGTTCGGGCAGTATGCGAGCGTTCTGGCGTTCACCACGATCTTTGCCTTTATCACGGATCTGGGCCTGAGCCCTTTCGTTGTGCGGGAAGTTGCGCGTCTCAGAGAACAAGAGCTGGGTTCGGACCAAATCGAGCGTCTGTTCCGCAGCGTCCTGCGCTTGCGAATTCTGCTCTCCGGGCTGGCGCTCGCGCTGATGCTGGCCACCGCCTGGCTCACCGGCCGCCCACTGGTCATGATCGGCGCCATTGCACTGAGCGGGCTCGGATTGTTCTTGCACAGCGCCTACGGAACGTTCGACGCCGTTCTGGGTGGATTTGAACGCCTCGACGTTTCAGCGTCGGCCAAGGTCATCAACCAACTCGCATTTGTTCTTATCGGCTCCCTAGTCTTGATCCTTGGCTTCGGCTACTACGGTCTCATTGCCGCGAACCTGATCGGCGTGGGCGCCATGGGCATCGTCGCCTGGCGCGCGCTGCGTACGCTCAGGGTGCGGCCAGGGGGTTCCTATGAGGCCGGGGCGCTGCGCCTGTTGCGCGCCAGCCTGCCGTTTGGGATCGTCACCTTTGCGCTTGGCCTCTCGTATAAGTTCGATACGGTTCTCCTGAACGTCTTTCGCGGCGATCTGGAGACTGGCTACTACAGCTCGGCCTACAATCTGGTGTTCTCGGCGGTTCTGCTCTCGAACGTGGTCAATATCTCGCTGTACCCCTCGCTTACGCGCCAGGCGATATCCGCCGCCGACTCCCTGCCGAGCATTTACGCGCGCGTGATTCGCTACCTGATGGTGCTGTCCTTGCCGATTGCTGTCGGGGCCTGGGCGCTCTCAGATCAGATCATCCCATTTCTCTATGGCGGCGGGTACGAGCCGGCGGCCCAGGTGCTTGGCATTGTGATCTGGGTGGTTCCGCTCATGTACACGTCTGAGTTCCTGGGGTATGTGCTGCTGGTGTCCCAGCGGGAGAACCGGGTGGCTCGCGCCGCCCTGATCAGCACGACCGTGAACGTGGGGCTGAACCTACTTCTCGTGCCGCGCTATGGTCTGATGGCGGCTTCCCTGATGACGGTGGCCACCGAAGCTTTGCTCGTGACTCAATACTTGTGGATCCTGCGCAATTCATTGGCCGAGCTCGAGTGGAATCGTATCCTTCTTCGCCCGCTGCTCGCCTCCGCTGTCATGGGCGGCGTCGTGTATGCATTACGACCGTACCTCCCACTGCTCGCTGGCGTTGCGGCCGGAGCGGTGATCTATTTCGTGCTGCTGCTCTCCTTCCGGACGATCGGGCGGGAAGAGTGGAGCTTCCTGCGACGCTTGCTGCTCTCGCCCAAGAGCGCGGCGCCGGGCGAAACGGCCTGAAGCGGATGGGCAGGTTAGCAGCAGGCGCGCGCCGCCCCCCAATCCGGTTCGCCTCGCGACGCCCACGCAGGGGCTTGAGGCCGGCCGGGGACCGCTTGGTATGGGCGGGTGGTACGCCTGGTGTGCGGCTCGAGGTCGGCTGCACAGGTGGGGTTCGGGTTGGAAAAGGCGGTCATGATGCCCCCTGATGTGGCGATCATCGTCCTCACATGGAACGGCCGTGATGATACGCTGGCCTGCCTGCAGTCTCTACAGCAATTGACCTACCCGTCGTTCCGTGTGCTGCTGGTCGACAACGGCTCAAAGGACGGGACGACCTCTGCGGTGGCAGAAGCCTACCCCGAGGTCACTGTCCTGGAGAACGGGACCAATCTGGGCTTCGCTGCCGGGAACAACGTGGGGTTGGCGGAAGCCCGACGCATGGGTGTGAGGTACGCCTTATTGCTTAACAACGATACGGTTGTTGATCCGGGTTTCCTCGAGCCGCTGGTCGACACCCTCGAGGCTTCTCCTGAAGTGGGCGCGGCCGGCCCGACCATCTTCTACCATGATCACCCTCAGACGATCTGGTCTGCGGGCGGCCGTATCGATTGGCGCGTCGGCAACACAGCTATGATCGGCCTGGGCGAGAAGGTCGCGGTCGAGCACATGGGTGGCCCGCAACAGGTCGATTTCGTCACCGGTTGCGCGCTCTTCCTGCGCGTTGCCCTGCTCGATCAGATCGGCTACCTCGACCCTCGGTTCTTTGCCTACTATGAAGAGGTCGAATGGTGCCTGCGTCTACAACGGGCGGGTTCGCAGATCTGGTATGTGCCGGACTCGCGTGTGTGGCACAAAATCTCCATCGAGGCGCGCAGTGATTCACCGCTTGTTCATTACTATATGACTCGCAACCGCCTTCTCTTTCTGAAGGCGGCACGAGCTCCGCTGCGGGCCTGGCTGCATGCACTCATCTTTGAATACCTGCGCACCCTCGCCAGCTGGACACTGCGGCCCAAGTGGCGCAGGAAGCGCGCCCAGCGCGATGTGATGCTGCGGGCCATTTGGGACTACACACGCGGCCGCTTCGGCGCTGCCCGATGGGCAAGCTCGTGAGTTTGTGGGTGTCCTCTTCATGAAGTTGCTGTTCCTGTCGCGCTGGTTTCCCTTCCCGGCGGATCAAGGCTCCAAGATCCGGGTGCAGCAGCTACTCCGCGCACTCGCTGAGGAGCATACGGTCGATTTGATCAGCTTCCACGAAGCGCCGGTGGAACCTGCTCAGCTGGCCGATGCCCGCGCGATCTGCCATCGGGTGGTGACGATTCCCTACCGCAGCTTCCGTCCGCGTCAATGGAGCGCGTGGGTCGCCGCTCTCGGTCGCCAGCCCCGCTCGGTAACAGCTACGTTCAGCCGTGAGTTCCTGCAGACCGCGCGGGAGCTGTGTCGTGAAGATTCTTACGATGCAGTGATTGCATCCCAACGGGATATGGTCCCCTATGCCGTCGCCCTGGAGGTCCCGGTGCGGCTGCTCGAAGAGCTGGAACTGGCAGGTCTATTTGAGCAGTACGCCAGGCAGGTTCATCCGCTGCGCCGTCTGCGCTACGGGCTGATGTGGCGCAAGTACCGGAGCTACATGCGACGTTCACTGCCTCGCTTCGACGGCTGCACGGTTGTATCCAGACAGGAGCGAGATCTTGTACGCCAGCTACTGCCTGCCTATGAGTCCCTTCAGATCGTTCCCAACGGGGCCGTCATCAACCCGGTGCTAGCTGGCGGAATCCAGGCGAACCCCGTGCCCGATACGATGGTCTACGCCGGCTCGATCACGTATCAAGCGAATTTCGACGCTGTCGACTACTATCTCAGCCATATTCACCCGGTTGTGCAGGCACAGCACCCTAAGGCGACATTGCGCGTCACCGGCCGTCAGGACGAAGAGCTGCAGTCCGCGCTCCCCGCTTCGCCCGGCGTGATCTTCACGGGTCACCTTGAGGACGTTCGGCCAGAGATCGCGGCAAGCTGGCTGAGCGTGGTCCCACTGCGGGTTGGCGGTGGGACGCGCCTGAAAGTGCTGGAATCGATGGCGCTGGGAACACCGGTCGTTGCCACACCGAAGGGGGCGGAAGGACTTGAGCTTGTCGCGGGGCGCGATCTACTGGTAGCCGGGGAGCCGGCAGCATTTGCCGAGGCCGTGCTCCGTGTCCTGAAGGATCCGGACCTTCGGCGCAGGCTTTCTATGGCCGGTCGGCAAGCAGTCCAGGCCTACGACTGGACGAAGGTCAGGCGGTCGTTCGTTTCTTACGTGGAAGAACTCGTGAGACGAAAGCAATCGCCTACGGCGCTTCACATCTCGACGGCAGGTGCCGCAGAGCCCCGAGGATCATCAGGGTTATGAATCTGCAACGAGAGCTGCGAACTGAGCGTATCGGCCGCGTCGGCGTGGTGCTCTGGGCCCTGCTTGCAGCCGGGCTGGTTGGCGTGCTGCTGCCGCTAGTGATCCGCAGGAGCGCAGAGGGAATCTACCAGACCGCCCTCATTCCACTGCTGCTGGCCGGTTTCCTGGCCTTTGCCTTTTCGGTCCGCCAGGGGACCCGGCTTGCCCCGATTTTGATTTTGGCGGCCGCATTGTTCATTCCTCTCCGGCTTCCCACCGGCACGGAGAGCCAGCTGGTTGACAGCCTGCTCTTGACGATGGGATTCGTCGTCATCTGGCTGCTCCGCATGTTCGTGGCTGACCGCAAACTGAGTCTGATCCCGCACAAAGTGAACCGGCCCGTGCTGCTCTTCATGCTGGTCGCCGTGATTGCCTGGATCTGGGGAATCATTTTCCGTGATCCCTTCGTATTCATCTGGAGGACCTTTCCATTCGTCCAGCTGGCCTCCCTGGCCGTGATGCTTATGCTCCCCAGCGCGATGCTGCTGGTGGCGAATGCCGTGCGCGAGCTTCGGCTGCTGCGCATCATGGTCTGGCTCATGATGATCGCCGGTGCCGCCGGCCTGGTTTCGATCCTCACGCCGCTTGATCTCCCCGTCAATACTCGCGGGCTGTTCTCGATGTGGGTGGTGGCCCTGGGAACTGGACTGGCCCTCTTCCACCGGGGGATGGGGCCGATTCCGCGCCTGCTCTCCCTGGCCATCGCGGGTTTCTGGCTCTACCAGGGATTTGTCGTCAACATCACCTGGCTCGCAGGCTGGGTCCCCCTGATGGTTGTCGTCGCCTCGCTGGCCTTCTTTCGCTCAAAAAAGCTCTTCTTCCTGCTTGCGGCGGCTTTGCTCGTCTTGATCCTGACCAATCAGGAATACTACCTGGGCAGTGTCCTGCAAGCCGAAGCTCAGGAGAGCCTATTCACGCGTCAGGCAGCCTGGGAGATTAATTGGCGGGTGACCAGCCAGCATCTCCTCTTTGGCACTGGCCCGGCAGGCTACGCGGCCTACTACATTTCATACTTCCCGACACAGGCGATGGCGACTCACAGCAATTACATCGACCTGCTGTCACAGACCGGCGTGGTCGGCCTGCTCATCTTCTTCTGGTTCCTCATGACCTTCTTGTGGAGCGGCTACCGATTCACCCGTTCTCTGCGGGGTCGGGGGGACTTCCAGGAAGCACTCGCCAATACCGTGCTGGCCGGCTCCATTGGCGTGGCAGTCATCATGGCGTTCGGCGACTGGCTGATCCCCTTCGCCTATACCCAGTCCATTGAAGGCTTCGACCATGCGATCTACAGCTGGTTGTTCATGGGCGCGCTGCTGTCGCTTCAAACCATCACCGCCCAAGAAGCGGAGCCGGATGAATGATCGATCTCTCGATCGTGATCGTGAACTGGAATGCGATGGCTGTGCTTGAGGCGTGCCTTGAGTCCATTAAATCGGCCACCCACGGCCTGACTACCGAGACCATCGTGGTGGACAATGCCTCGTCTGATGGAAGCGTGCA